>NZ_BAAAAF010000004.1:0-44154 GCF_037101285.1 Brevibacterium metallidurans | reverse complement strand
ACATCGCCGGCGTGATGCCGGCACGGCTGTGGCCCTGCGATCTGAGTCGATCGCAGGGCCATTGCTGTGCGCTGCGGATTCCGTCGCGTCGTTCGGCCGTGCCGGTGACTGGCGACGTCGAACGCAAGTCGGCCGGCGCCGGTGATCGGCGGTGGCGCTGGTTGGTGTCCGCGGATGTCTCCCGGCAGATTCGATTGCGGGCAGCGCATTGCGGAATCATCCGGGGCTGCCGCGCCGTGGTCGGGCGTTGCCGCGCCGTCGGACTCTGCTCCGCAGTCCGGCTGTCGTCCCCGTATCAGGTGCCGGCGTGCGTCGGATCGCGAGGAATGCTGAGGCGAGAGTGAGGCTCGCTGCGGCGATGAGCGCGAGGGCGAATCCGTGCGGACCGCCGAGGAGCGCGAGCGTCGCGAACACCGCCACCCCAGCCCCACCGCCGAGGGCGAAGGCGACTTCCTGGATCGCCCCCACCTGACCGGCCGACGACCTCGGTGAGGACTCGAAGAGCGCTGTCGTCGCCACGGTGCCGATGAACCCGAACCCGAGCCCGACGAGGACAAGCGGAACAGGACTCGCCGTCGGAGCAAGGGCGAGGGAAGCGAGACCGAGCGCTTGGAGCCCGAGCGCAATGACGATCGCGGCGGGTCTGCCGAGCCGCAGCGCCACCCACGGCGCCAGCAGGCCACCGGCCACGGTCGCCACCGCCTGCGGCACGAGCGCCATTCCGGCAGTGGCTGGGGAGCGGCCGAAGGTCGACTGCAGATGGATGCTGAGCAGATAGATCGACGCAGCGGCCGTCGCCGCGGACACGAACAGCTGGATCGCCGCCGATGAGAACCGGCGACGCGTGAACAGATCGACGGCGATGAGAGGGGCGTCCAATCGCCGCTGCCGGACGACGAACGCCACGAGAAGGACGAGCCCGGAGGCAGACCACAGGCTCCCGGCCAGAGGATCGACGGCGAAGAGTTTGATTCCGGCGACGACGGCACCGACCCCGGCGCCCGATGCGACGATGCTGAGCGGATCGAAGCGCACCCGCGTCGGTGATCGGGTCTCGAGCAGCCAGGCCGTAGCGCATCCTGCCGCGGCCAGCGCGAGCGGCGTGGAGGATGCGAGAACGGATCGCCACCCCCACAGCTGCGTGAACAGGCCCCCGAGCACTGGCCCCAAGGAGTTCCCGAGGCCGAAGACCGCCATCCACAGTCCGTTCGCGATGACGAGGCTGCGGCCCGTGAACAGCGCTCCGACCGTCGAGACGACGCTGGCGATGACGAAGGCTCCGGCCATGCCCATGAGGACGCGGCTGCCGATGAGGACTGCCGGCCCGGGACTGAGCGCCGCGAGTGAAGCGGCGGCCGCGTAGCCGATCGTGCCGAGGACGAACATCCGGCGTCGCCCGAAGCGATCCCCGCAGCGGGCTGCGACGACGATGGTCACGGCAGTCGCGAGCGGGTACACATCGACGATCCACGCGCGCATCGACTCGGGGACGTCGAGGTCCTGGGCGATGGCCGGCAGCGCGGTGTTGATCATGCTCACCCCCAGCGCTCCGCAGAGGATTCCCATGAGCAGGGGGACCATCGTCGGCCAGAGGCCGGGAGCGGGTGTGGTCGGGGATGACGGAGGTCGAGTGGTCATGACTCCACTGTGAGCTCGCGCTACGATGGGCACAAGTATGCACAATATCGGCCAGTACTGACAGATTTGATACTGAAGCTCCGGCGACGATGTCGGGAACGACGATGCCGGGAGCACGGGAGAGTGCGGCAAGGAGGACGGATATGCCGAGGAGCCGCGTCGATGGCGTCATCGCCTCGTGGTCGCACAACTGCGCGGCGGAGGTGACCGTGGCCGTGCTCGGCGGGGCGTGGAAGCCGGTCGTGCTCAGTCTGCTCGGGCGGCACGAGGTCATGCGCTTCGGCGAGCTCCGGCGAGCAGCGGGAGAGCCGACCCCGCGCGTGCTCACCCGGCAGCTGCGGGAACTCGAAGCCGATGGCCTCATCAACAGGACCGTCTACGCCGAGGTGCCGCCGAAGGTCGAGTACAGCCTGACGGAGTGCGGCAGGAACGTCCAGCCTCTCCTCGACGCCATGGCCGCATGGGGTCGCGACTACGCAGCCGATGTCGAACGCGAAGCGGCAGGCGGCGGCACCGACATGGAGAACGACCCCGGCGACGCTGCCGGTCGCTGAGTCCTCGGCCCGAGCGTTCGCGCTGAGCCGAAAGCGTTCGGGCTGCCCAGGAGCGTGCCTCCGAAACTCCCCGGAATCTCGGGTGCTGCGAGGATTTCGTTTGCACTCTCCCCCTGAGAGTGCTAAATCTAGTGGTGGTGAAAACCTCGGGATCGCATCGGTCGTCTCGAGAGCGTGGTCCCCGTGTGGAATGGAACATGCGGACACACTCTCTGCCGTCGCGGGCGCTGACGACTGCTCTGGGATCCCAGTCCACTCCATCAGGGAGGATCTAGGCCACTATGGCAAAGATGATTGCATTCGACGAAGAAGCTCGTCGGGGACTCGAAGCTGGCCTCAACCAGCTCGCGGACGCGGTCAAGGTGACACTTGGACCCCGCGGTCGCAATGTCGTGCTCGAAAAGCAGTGGGGCGCACCCACCATCACCAATGATGGCGTGTCCATTGCCAAGGAGATCGAACTCGAGGATCCCTACGAGAAGATCGGCGCTGAGCTCGTCAAGGAAGTCGCCAAGAAGACCGACGACGTCGCCGGCGACGGCACCACCACCGCCACCGTTCTCGCTCAGGCACTCGTCCGCGAGGGTCTGCGCAACGTGGCTGCCGGTGCCGATCCGCTCAGCCTCAAGCGCGGCATCGAGAAGGCCGTGGCAGCTGTCACGGATGTCCTGCTCGACAACGCCATCGAGATCGAGACCAAGGAGCAGATCGCTGCCACCGCCGGGATCTCCGCCGGTGACCCTGCGATCGGTGAGCTCATCGCCGAGGCGATCGACAAGGTCGGCAAGGAAGGCGTCGTCACCGTCGAGGAGTCCAACACCTTCGGACTCGAACTCGAACTGACCGAGGGCATGCGCTTCGACAAGGGCTACATCTCCGGTTACTTCGTCACCGACACCGACCGTCAGGAAGCTGTCCTCGAGGATCCCTACATCCTCATCGTCAACTCGAAGATCTCGAACGTCAAGGATCTGCTGCCCGTCCTCGAGAAGGTCCAGCAGACCAACAAGCCGTTGCTCATCATCGCCGAAGACGTCGAGGGCGAAGCCCTCGCCGTGCTCGTGCTCAACAAGATCCGCGGCACCTTCAAGTCCGTGGCCGTCAAGGCCCCGGGCTTCGGCGACCGACGTAAGGCTCAGCTCGCCGACATCGCCATCCTCACCGGTGGCCAGGTCGTGTCCGAGGAAGTCGGGCTCAAGCTCGACAACGTCACCCTCGACCTGCTCGGCACCGCTCGCAAGGTCGTCGTCACCAAGGACGAGACGACCATCATCGAAGGTGCCGGAGACGCCGACGAGATCGCCGGACGCGTGGCTCAGATCCGCGCCGAGATCGAGAACTCGGACTCCGACTACGACCGTGAGAAGCTGCAGGAGCGCCTGGCCAAGCTGGCCGGCGGTGTTGCCGTCATCAAGGCCGGAGCCGCGACCGAGGTCGAGCTCAAGGAGACCAAGCACCGCATCGAAGATGCTGTCCGCAACGCGAAGGCCGCTGTGGAAGAGGGAATCGTCGCCGGTGGCGGCGTCGCCCTCATCCAGGCCGGCAAGACGGCGTTCGAGGACCTCTCGCTCACCGGCGACGAGGCCACGGGTGCCAACATCGTCAAGGTCGGCATCGAGGCTCCGCTCAAGCAGATCGCCACGAACGCCGGTCTCGAAGCCGGTGTCGTCGCCGACAAGGTCGCGAACCTCGAACCGGGCTGGGGGCTCAACGCAGCCACCGGTCAGTACGAGGACCTGCTCGCCGCAGGCATCAACGACCCGGTCAAGGTGACCCGTTCGGCTCTGCAGAACGCAGCGTCGATCGCCGGTCTGTTCCTCACCACCGAGTCGGTCGTCGCCGACAAGCCTGAGAAGGCCGCACCGGGTGCTGACGCAGCCGCTGCCGGGATGGACGGAATGGGCGGCATGGGCTTCTGATCAGCCCCCGCTGAACGAGCCGTGCCGGTGCCTTCGGGCGCCGGCACGGCTCTTCTCATATGTGCATGGTGCTGTGGTGTCGCCGGTCAGCCTCACGAGAGGTGGGCCGGTCCTGCAGGGTCCGGCCGCCTCGGCCGACGGCCGACGCCGGTGAGGTGTCAGTCCCAGGGGTTCTGACGGCGTCGCCGGCGCTCCTCCCGGCGCCTGCGCAGCTCATCGCGCGGAGGCGTGTGCCCGGGAGCGTAGGGCGGCAGCGGAGGGTGCGGCGGCTGGAGGCCCTGGCCGAAGATGTCCTCGGCGTCATCGTCGACCGGCGGCTGGGCTTCGAGCTGCCGTTTCGCCTCCTCGTCGCCGAGGTGGGCCCTGGCCCGCTTCGTCAGCTCCTGCTTACGGCGGCGGATGACGTCCTGCTTGTTCGCGATCTGGGAGACCGCGCCGAAGAGCATCGGGGCGATGACGAAGATCGGCCAGAAGAAGATCAGCGTCCCCGACATGATGCTGCCGAACGCCCAGATGGCGGTCGTGAAGCCGACGGGGCCGGCGATCATGCCGATGAGGGCGCGGCGCACCCGGTCCCGGTAGTACTTCTCCGCGGCCTCCTGGATCTGCACGGGAGTGATGGGGATCCGGTCGTCGTCGAGCTGTGCGAGCGCCCGGGCCCGGCCGGCGTCGTCGAGGGCGCCGGGATCGACCTCGTCGGCACCGGCGACGACGAGGTCCTCGATGAGCGGCGGGATCTCCCCGAGGGTCTTGACGTGTCCGGCGGTCTCCATGCGCTCGTCGAACTCCTCGGCGTCGACCTGCCCCAAGGCGTAGGCCTCCGACAGCACGTCTGTGACCACGGCCCGGTCGGCATCGGAGGCCCTCACCTGGCCGTACGCGCGCGGGTC
Organism: Brevibacterium metallidurans; assembly: GCF_037101285.1. Classification (NCBI taxonomy): domain Bacteria; kingdom Bacillati; phylum Actinomycetota; class Actinomycetes; order Micrococcales; family Brevibacteriaceae; genus Brevibacterium; species Brevibacterium metallidurans. Next base: position 39,153 of record NZ_BAAAAF010000004.1, on the reverse strand, counting down.
TGCGCTGAAGCGGGACCAGAGACCACGACTTTCCATGCCTAATACTGTAACCCCGCCGAGGTGGGGCTGAACCAGGATGTTCACCGGGTGAACGCAGAGACCCGACTGGACACGGACGTCCGTCCAGTGGGCTGCCGCCGCCGGCTGGAACCCTGCTGACTAGACTGGCGAGCGTGGAACCCGTCGTCGTGCTCATCCTCACCGCAGTCTTCGTCGGGGCACTCTCACAGCGGATCACGGGAATGGGGTTCGGCCTGGTCAGCGGCCCGTTCCTCGTCCTCCTCCTCGACCCGGTCTCCGGGGTCATCCTCGTCAACATCTGCGGCATCATCGCGGCCGGCACGGTCTTCGCGCGCACGTGGAGGGAGGTCGAGTGGCCGATCTTCGCCAAGCTCGCCTTCGGCACCGTCGTCGGCACTCTGCCCGGCGCCCTGCTCACGACGGCGCTGCCGACCGCACCCCTGCAGGTTCTCATCGGGGTCCTCATCATCGCCTCGCTCGGGGTCTCGCTCATCATCGGCCACCTCGGTGCGAGGATCCCGGAGAACTTCGGCACCCAGTTCACGGCGGGATTGGTCTCGGGCACGATGTCTGCGGCGGCGGGCGCGGGCGGGCCCGCGGTGAGCGCCTACGCGGTGCTCACGAGGTGGGAGCAGAGGTCCTTCGCCGCGACCCTGCAGCCCTTCCTCGTCGTCGGCACGGGATCGGCGATCCTCGCCAAGGCGATCTTCGACGAAGGGGCGTGGCCGAACCTCTACCCGGCCATCTGGGCGGGGATCGGCATCGTGCTCGTGGCGGGCCTCCTCGGAGGGGATCTGCTCGCCCGCAGGGTCGCACCGGAGACGGCACGGGCGGCGATGATCGTCCTCGCCTTCGGCGGGGGAGCGGCGACCCTGGCGAAAGGGCTCGGGCTCTTCGGCTGAGGTCGGGAGCGGACGCTGTCGCCGAACCAGGGAACGGGTGGGGGAAACGGAGCCGGCATGGGGGCGTGGCTCAGTCCCTTGCCAGTTTAGTCGGGCATACTGGACACAGTTTCGTTCAGCTGGGAGGCAGAGATCGTGGGAACAGTTTTCCTGTTCATACTCATCGTCCTCGGGGCCATCTTCTTCATCGGCCACCGCAAGGAGAAGAAACGTCAGAAGGAGCTCCATGCCGCGGAGCTCGCGCAGGTGAAGAAGGCTGCCGAAGAGGACGTCACGGAGTTCGGCGAAGAGGTCGCTGAGCTCGACATCCTCACGTCCGGGGTCGAACTCGACACCGGTGGAGCGCAGGACTACAAGCAGGCGCTCGACTCGTACGACGTCGCGAAGGAGACCCTCGAGAAGGTCGAGGAGCCGACCGACATCCGTCACGTCACCGAGGCGCTCGAAGACGGCCGCTACGCCGCGAAGTGCGTGCGCGCCCGCGTCGAGGGCAAGCCCCTTCCCGTGCGTCGCCCGCCGTGCTTCTTCAACCCCCAGCACGGACCCTCCGTCGAGGACATCGACTGGGCCCCGGCCGGCGGTCAGCTGCGCCCGGTTCCCGTGTGCGCCGCCGACGCCGAGCGCGTCGCCGTCGGTGCCGAACCCGCAGTCCGCAAGGTCGTCACCGCTGACGGTCACACGCGTCGCGCGTACTGGGAGGCGGGTCCCGCCTACGCCGAGTACAACCGCGGCTACTTCAACTCCTACGCCGGCTCCGGCCTGCTGCCCGGCGTCCTCATGGGCGCCATGCTCTTCGGCGGCATGGGCGGCGGCTGGGACGGCTCGTACGCCGACGGCTACCAGGACGGCATGGGCGCTGACGGCGGCGGTGACGCCGGTGGCGGCGATGTCGGCGGCGGTGACATGGGTGGTGACGGCGGTGGTCTCTTCGGCGGCGACGGCGGAGGCTTCGACTTCGGAGGCTTCGACTTCTGATGGACGTCGTGCCCATCCGCGACGAGTCGATCAAGCTCGGTCAGCTGCTCAAACTCCACGGCGTCGCCGAACACGGCGCGATGGCCAAGGACCTCATCGCCGCCGGTGACGTCACCGTCAACGGTGAGGTCGAGACCCGCCGAGGTGCGACGATCCGCCCCGGCGACCGCGTCGAAGTCCTCGGCGAGGCCTTCGAGGTCGAAGCCGAGAACGTCTGACCGCCGTGGTCTGAGCGCAGCGTCCTGAGCGCGGCCGCCTCAACGCAGAGACATCGATCGCCGTGGCTCCCGAGTCCAGGATTCGGGGGCCACGGCGATGTCGCTTGTCTGCCCGATCCACGGGCGGTGGCCCTCAGCGGTGAGTTCGTCGAGGTCTGAGCCGGGGTGGTGTGGCGGGCTCGTCGGGTCTCGAGCGCGCGCGGGACCCGTCAGCTCTCGAGCGCGCGGGGGTTCTCGTCCATGCCGGGAGCATCCCACAGGGGTGACCACCGGGACATGTCGTCCTCGAACGGCAGCTCCCCGGAGAGGATCCCGCGGACCTGGATCTCCAGGGCGTTGTCGCGCTGCTTCGGCCCGGTCGGGGCGAAGGGGTAGAACGTGCCCCGTTTGTACTGGTAGACCAATGCCAGGCGCCTGCCGTCGGGGTGGGCGAAGTACACGGTCGAGCACAGGAGCATCGTGTCGAAGCCCTGATTGACCAGGGCCGCATTGACGGCGTGGAGGTTCGTCACGAGGTTGACGACGTTCGCGTCGGCATCGGAGACGACCTGCCACGTGTAGCCGAAGCCGTCGTTGGTCTGGCGCACGCTCGCCGCCGGATCGGAGCTGATGAGCGCGACGCTCTCCCGTTCCGCGGAGTCGAAGGCCGAGCCCTCGACCTGGCGGAAGACGACCGCCCCGACCCCGGTGGGCACGAAGTCCGCCGCCGCCTGCAGGGTGAGTGCGGCCGGCGGCAGGGCGAAGAGATCGTCGAGGTTGGCCCGCTTCGGCTTGGACCGGCCGAGGATGGCGTCGAAGAAGCCCATGGGTCTCCTATTCCGGCTTCGACAGCTGCGCGGAGATCTTCGCGAGCTGGGCGAGGCGCTTGTCGAGCGAAGGGTGGGTGGAGAAGAGCTCGCAGAACCCGGATCCGCCGTGTGCGGCCGGGATGAGGGCGAGATGGTTCGCCGAGGCGGTCTCGCGCAGGTCCTTCTCCGGGATCTTGTTCATGTCCCCGCTCAGCTTCGTCAGCGCCGAGGCGAGCGTCGAGGGCCGACCGGTGAGCAGTGCTGCCGCACGGTCGGCAGCGAGCTCACGGTACCGGGAGAGGCTGCGGATGAGGAGGAACGAGAGCCCGTAGACGACGGCGCCGACGAGGATGAAGAGCAGCTGGATCGGGATGCCGCCGTTGTTGTCCCGGCGTCCCCCGAGCGTCATGTAGTACCCGGCGCGCATCATCAGGGCGGCGACGACGCCGGTGACTCCGGCGACCGTCATGACGGTGACGTCGCGGTGGGCGACGTGGGAGAGCTCGTGGGCGAGGACGACTTCGACCTCGTCGCGGTCGAGCTTCTCGAGCAGCCCGCGCGTCACACAGACCACGGAGCGCTTGGGGGAGCGGCCGGTGGCGAAGGCGTTGGGGATCGCGGAGTTCGACACCGCGACCCGCGGCTTCGTCGAGTCGGAGAGCTGGGTGAGCCGATCGATCATCGTGTGCAGCTCGGGCGCCTCCTCGGGGGTGACCTCCCTGGCCCCCATCGCCTTCATCGCGATCGAATCGGAGAAGTACCACTGGAAGAAGAAGGCACCGACGCTCACGAGCACGGCGATGATGACACCGGAGGTGCTGCCGCCGAGCATCCACCAGATGGCGAGGATGAGCACGACGTAGATGAGCCCGTTGAGGAAGATCGTCCACCCCATCCGCATGGTGAGTCCGTTGTCCTTGACGAAGCGGTTCGACATCGTGTGTCCTCTCTCGGTTGTGCAGTTCCGGCCCACCGCCTGGTGGTCAGGCGATGGGCCGGAAATCGCGGAGTCGGTCCGGGTGTGGGCTACCGGTGATCGTCTCACCGGTGCGCGTCGACCCGAGTCCGGCTCACGCAGGGTCGGGAATGAACCCTTCGCCGGTGAGCAGCTCGGAGATCTCCTCGAGCGTGGCGTCGACGAAGGGAACGACGACGTCGCTCGTGCCGAGGAAGTCATCGGAGACGGGCGTGCCGTTGGCCACGACGTAGTCGTGGAGTGCGCTCAGCGCCGTGCGCGCCTCGTCGGCGTCACCGGATTCGACGGCGTGCTCGACCTGGTTGTCGTACTTCTGCAGAAGCTCCTGGTCGACGTCGGCGACATCGAACTGTCCCTCGCCCATGATCCGAATGATCATCACTGACCCTCGCCTTCGAGCGACTTCTGGTCCTTCTTCTCTCCGGCCGGCAGCGAATCGCGCATGCGAGCGAGTTCCATCTCGACGTCGTTCTCGCTCGAGAGCGCATCGAGCTGGGCGCTGATGTCGTCCTTCGACGAGCCCGTGACGTCCTCGAGGGCACCCGAGGCGATGAGCTCGTCGACGGCGCCGGCGCGGGCCTGGAGAGCGGCGGTCTTGTCCTCGGCGCGCTGGACGGCGAGGCCGACGTCGCCGAGCTCCTCGGAGATGCCGGAGAAGGCCTCACCGATCTTCGACTGGGCTTCCGCGGCATTGTAGGTGGCCTTGATGGTCTCCTTGCGCGTGCGGAAGGCGTCGACCTTCGCCTGCAGGCGCTGCGAGGCCAGCGTGAGCTTCTGCTCCTCGCCCTGCAGCCCTTCGTGCTGGGTCTGCAGGTCGGTGATCTGCTGGCTCAGCCCGGACTTGCGGGTGAGGGCTTCACGGGCGAGGTCCTCGCGGCCGATCTCCATGGCCTTCTGGGCCTGGCCGGAGAGCTTGGTCTGCTGCTGTTCGAGCTGGTTGATCTGCAGTTCGAGGCGCTTGCGGCTGGTGGCGACGTCCGCGACGCCGCGGCGCACCTTCTGCAGCAGCTCGAGCTGCTTCTGGTACGAGTAGTCGAGGGTTTCATTGGGATTCTCGGCCTTGTCGAGGGCCTTGTTCGCCTTCGCTCCGAAGATCGTCGCGATTCGTTGGAAGATGCTCACCGTAGTCGACTCCTGCTTTGGTCCTGATCCGACGACAGGGGCCGGAAACCTCCGATCCCGGAGTCTCCCGGCCTCGATCGCCGTGAACTATCGCCTTCAGCCTACTCATAAAGGCTGATAGTTTCCCAGATGCAGGTGAGGAAAAAAGGACAGATCGCTTCGCGTGTCGCCCCTGCCGGACGACTCCGGTGAGCGCCCTGCGATCACGGGGCGAACAGACGCGAGTTGGCGGCTTCGACCTCCGAGTATTGGGCGGCCGCGGTGCCGAGTGCGCCGTGGATCGAGTTGAGCGACTCGAACAGCTGCTTCTGCGCTCCCTCCCACTGGTTGATCACCGCCTGGAAGTTCTGGGCGGCGCTGCCCTTCCAGCATTCCTGGAGGGTGAGCAGATTGCGCAGCATCGTGTTCGACTCGCTCACGAGCGCCTGCGAGGAGGCGGCGGTGGCGGTGGCTGCGGACGAGACGCGTTCGGCGTCGACTTCGAAACTCATGGCTTCTCTCCTTACTTCCGCGGGGTCCTCTGCGATGAGGGCGGAGGATCGGTCCCGCGTGATCTGTGGTCGTGGGGTCACTGACCAGGGTCGAACGCCGGGACCACGCACGGCAAGCAGCGCGAAAGAGGGTGTGGACGGCCGGTAGCCGTCCACACCCTCTGGGCGCATGAGTGCCGCTTGACTCCACAGCCGCCGGCACTCGAGTGCGGCTGCGTGTCGGCCTCAGCGGAGGACGAGCGTGACGGAGAGCTTCTGCTCCTGACCGCCGCGGACGATGGTGAACTCGACCGGAGTGTTGACCGGCTGAGCGCGGACGAGTGCTTGGAGCGAGATCGCGCTCGTCACCTTCGTGCTCCCGACCGCGATGACGTCGTCGCCGTCCTTCATTCCCGCCGCCGCAGCAGGCGACCCGGCCTCGACGGACTGGATCTTCGCGCTCGCACGGGTGACGCCGCCGGCGTTGATCTGGCCGTCGGTGAGCCGAACCCCGAGGAAGGGGTGCTTGGCCTTGCCGGTGGCGATGAGCTGGTCGGCGATCATCACGGCCTGCGAGGCCGGGATGGCGAATCCGATGCCGATCGATCCGGACTGCTGGCCCTCCTCACCCTGACCGAGCGAGGCGGCGGCGGAGTTGACGCCGATGAAGTTGCCGTTGCCGTCGACGAGCGGGCCGCCCGAGTTGCCCGGGTTGATCGCCGCATCCGTCTGGATGGCGTTGGTGATCGTCAGCTCCTTCTGCTGGGCAGTCGCGTTCTCACCGATGTTCTCCGTGGTCACGGGGCGGTCGAGAGCGGAGACGATGCCTGTGGTCACCGAGTCGGCGAGGCCGAGCGGGTTGCCGAGCGCCATCACCGGATCGCCGACGCTCAGCGCCTTGGAATCACCGACGGGCAGGGGTTTGACGCCCTGCGGGACCTGGTCGAGCTTGATGATCGCGATGTCCGTCGACGGGTCGCGTCCGACGATCTCGGCGCGCATCGTCGACCCGTTCTTCATCGTCACCGTGAGTTCGCCGCCCGGAGTGTCCGAGGGGGCGACGACGTGGTTGTTCGTGATGACCCGGCCCTGGTCGTCGTAGAGCGAACCCGAGCCGAGGGCGACGACGCGGCCGCCGGCGGCGGCCTGGATCGAGACGACGCCCTCCGAGGCGGTCTTGGCGACCTCGGTCCAGTCGGGGGTCTCGATCGTCTGATCGGCGACCTTGCGCGACTCGGTGTCGTCCTGCATCGCCGTCACCGCGTAGCTGCCGCCGAACGCTGCCCCGCCGCCGATGAGGGCGGCGATGAGGGCGATGGCGATCGTTGCACCCCAGCCGGGTCCGCGCTTCGTCCGCCGAGGCGGCTGTCCGGAACCTGCGCCCGCACCGTTGGGGTCGATGCCGTAGGGGTTCGCGCCGGCCGCGGCGTACTGGCTCTGCCCCGATGCGCCGTACTGCCCGGAACCGTACTGCGCTGCGCCGTATTGACCGGATGCTGACTGTCCGGAACCGTAGGTGCCGGAACCGGACTGGACCGAGCTCTGCTGGCCCGTGCCCGGCTGACCTGAAGCGTACTGGCCTGCACCGGACTGGCCTGCGGTCTGCTGGCCTGCTCCGTAACCGGCTGCCGCACCGAAGCCGGCGGCTGCCGCGCCGCCGTGAGCGCTCGAGGACTGGCCGGGTGACGAATACTGTCCGCCGCTCGCGCTGCCCTGGGCTCCCTGACCGTACGCGCTCGACTGACCGTAGCCGCCGGATGAGCTCGACTGACCGTAGCCGGAGGAGCCGGATTGGGAGTGCGTGCTCGACTGACCGGGACCGGAGGCACCGGACTGGGGGTGGGAGCCGGACTGAGAGTAAGGGTTCGGCTGACCGGAGGCACTGGCCTGGCCGTACTGGCTGGTCTGGCCGTAGCCGCTGCTCTGCCCGCCGGCAGTGCTCTGTCCCGACGAACCTGTGCTCGACGAACTGGTGTTCGATGTGCCTGCGCTCGACGAGTTCACCCCGGACGAGTTCTGCCCCGACGCGCTCGGACCGGCTCCTGGCCGCGAGCTGTCCACAGGGGTTTGAGCATGAGTCGGCTGGATCCGGGTCTGCTCATCGCCGCTCGAGGCACCGAAACCGGTCGTCGCCGGGTAGCTGCGCGTCGGCTGCTCCGAGCCCTGACCGGACTGGCCCGCGGACTGACCTGACTGCCTTGAGTCCCGCCTCGGCGAGGAGGGATTGCCGTTCGCATCGGTCGGGAACGTGCGCGGGACCTCGGAAGAGCCACGAGGGAACGTGCGGTAGTCGTCGTCTCCGTGTCGTCCCCGGTTGCGGGGAGTGTTGCCGTCGTTGCTGCTCATCGCTCGTCCTTTCGCGCGTCTGGAGCACTGTCTTCGTTCTCGGGTATGGGGAGGTCGACGCGGAAGGTCGCGCCGCCGCCCGGCGTTTCATGGACGGAGATGACTCCGTGGTGATTCTCGACGATCGCCTTGACGATCGAGAGACCGAGTCCGGAACCGCCGGTGTCGCGGGTCCGGGAGACGTCGAGCCGGTAGAACCGTTCGAAGATCCGCGGGACCATCTCGGGGTCGATGCCCTCGCCGTGGTCGCGCACCTCGAAGCGGATGCGGCCGTTGGGGAAGCCGCGCAGCGAATCGTCGACCGCCAGGGTTCCCGCCGCCGTGACGTTGGGGACGATGCCCGCCGGCTCCTGCGCGTCGGTGGCGTCGGCACCGCTCGAGTCGCCTCGGCGGAAGATGCGGACCCCGCCGGTGACGAAGCCGCGTTCACGGGACTTCTCCTTCGCGCCCGCCTTGGACGGGTCCTCGCCGCCGCCGTTGCCGGTGGACTCGGCAGTCGACGGTCGTCCGAGGACGCCGACGGCGAACTCGATCGCCGCGCTCTCCGGGGTGTGGCGCACGGCGTTGCCGGCGAGGTTGACGATGACCTGACGGATCTTCGACTCCGAGCCGCGGATGAGCGGCACCGGCTGCGCATCCGAACCGTCGAGGCCGATGAAGCTGATATCGCGGTCCGGCGCCTGTGCGGCGGCGTCGGCCGCGGCGTCCCGGACGACCTTGAACAGGTCGATCGGTCCGATCTCGGTCGGACGCTGCTCGTCGAGGCGGGCGAGGACGACGAGGTCGTCGACGAGCACGCCCATCCGCTTGGCCTCCGACTCCATCCGCTCCATCGCCTGGGCGATGTCGTCGGGCTTGGTGATCGCACCCTGCCGGTAGAGCTCCGCATAGCCGCGGATCGTCACGAGCGGGGTGCGCAGCTCATGCGAGGCGTCGGAGACGAACTGCCGGATCCGCTTCTCCGACCGCGTCTGCCCGTCGAAGGAGTCCTCGATACGTCCGAGCATCGTGTTCAGAGCCGCCGAGAGCCGCCCGAGCTCGGTGTTGCGCGGGAACGTCGGCACACGCTGACTGAGGTCGCCGCCGGCGATCCGCGACGCCGTCTTCTCGATGTCGCGCAGCGGGCGGAACGTGTTGTTGATCGCCCAGTACCCGACGCCTGCGACGAGAGCGAGGGCGAGCAGCCCGATGCCGATCATCGTGTTCCGGGAGCGCTCGTTGATGTTGTCGATCTCGCGGTCGAAGGGCACCGCGATGGTGACGAGCACCTGCGTGTTCTGCACCTTCATCGCCCGCGCCCGCCACTGCGACTTCGTGCCGGAGACCGTGAAGGGCTCACCGGCCTTCTCATAGACGTCGGCTTCGGTGATGCGCGGGAGGATCGGGTGGTTCTTCGGCGACGGGGCGACGGGATCGCTGATCGGGTTGCCCGAGGTGTCGAAGAACTGGACGTAGAACCCGCCCGGCAGCAGGTCCTTGAGCTGCTTCCACGAATCGGAGTCGATCGTCGTGGGACTCGCCGTCCCGTTCTTCGTCGAATCCGTCGACTGCAGCTGGGCCGGCTGGAAGACATCCTGATAGGCCTGTTTGGCCAGGGTCTCCGAGGCGCTGATGAGTCGTTCGTCGGTGCGTTCGATGAGGCTGTAGCGGAGGTTCTCGAGCACCCATGCGCTCGTCCCCGAGAGGACGAGCAGCATGAGCAGCATCATGATCCCCAGGAGCTTCGTGGTCAGAGACCACTCCTCCCAGAAGCCGGGGCGGGAGGGACGCGTGTGTTTTGTTGCCACGTGAGTAATCTAGCGTCCGTGCTTGGACGACTACTTGGATTCCGGTGTGCGCAGCATGTAGCCGACCCCGCGCTTCGTCTGGATCATCGGCGTCCACTCCATTTCAACAGGGTGCCCAGCGGCATCCGTCTCCGGGGTGACGTCGATCTTGCGACGCAGGTAGGAGATGTAGGACTCGACGATCCCCGTGTCGCCGCCGAAGTCGTACTCCCAGACGTGGTCGAGGATCTGCGACTTCGACAGCACGCGGTTGGCATTGAGCATGAGGTAGCGCAGGAGCTTGAACTCGGTGGGGGAGAGGTCGATGAGGATCCCCGAACGGCGCACCTCGTGCGTGTCGTCGTCGAGTTCGAGGTCGCCTGCCACGATGACGGCGTTCTCCTCGTCCTCGAGGCTGCGGGTGCGGCGCAGCACCGCACGGATGCGGGCGACGACCTCTTCGAGGCTGAAGGGCTTCGTGACGTAGTCATCGCCGCCGACGGTCAGCCCCGTGATCTTGTCCGAGGTGTCATCGCGGGCGGTGAGGAAGACGACGGGAGCGTTCATGCCGATCTGCCGGAGCCGGCGGGTGACGGTGAAGCCGTCCATATCGGGCAGCATCACGTCGAGGACGAGGAGGTCGGGGTTGGTCTGCTCCGCCAGGCGCAGGGCCTCGGCTCCGTTGGCGGCGGAGACGACGTCGAAGCCTGCGAAGCGCAGGCTCGTCGAGAGGAGTTCGCGGATGTTGGGCTCATCGTCGACAACGAGGAGGGTGGCTTCGATGTCGGTGTCATTCTGTGCAGTCATGTGACCAGTGTGGAGAGCGAGTCTGAGAGTCGCTTGGATGCTTCCTGAATGCGATTGTGATCGGGGTCACTGAAAAACTCTCAGGAAAGTCCGTTCGGGTCCGATCCGGCTCTCAGGCTCTCAGGAACGGAGGCGTGAATTGCGGGATTCTTCAGCGCCCACGCATGCTGTGGTCAGGGTGGGGGTGGGGGTGGCTGCTGTCGGGGGTTGGGGCCTGAGTCGGCGGGTCCGCCCGAGGGGTCGGGGGTCGGTGCCTGCGGCCGGTGGGTCTGCGGTCGGGGTCAGTCGGAGGGAATTGGCCCGAGGGTGTCAGCCTGCTTCGCTCCGACGGGCGCGGAAGGCGGCGACGTGGGTGCGGTTGGCGCAGTTGCCGGTGTCGCAGAAGCGCTTCGAGCGGTTGCGGCTGAAGTCGGCGAGGTAGGCGCGGCAGTCCGGGGCGGCGCAGCGGCCGAGGCGGTCGAGGTCGCCGGAGCGGATGAGGTCGATGAGGACGAGTGCGACGTCGACGGCGACCCGGTCCGCGAGGCTCGCCTCGGCGCCGGCGGCATGGAGATGCCAGTCCCAGTCGTCGTGGCGGACGAGCTGCGGCAGGGCGTCGGTCTCTCTCAGCGTGAGGTTGACCTCGTCGACGATGCGGCGCTCGAGGGCGTCGCGGGTTGCTGCGTCCTCCGCTTCGGGGTCGGCGCTGCCGTCGGACTCGGCGTCGGGATCCATCGAGAACGCCGCGTCGAAGCGGTCGCGCAGCCGCCTCGTCGCCTCGACGTCGGTCTTCGTTGCCGTGAGCGGTCCGGAGAAGTCGTGCCGGGCGGCGAAGTCGCGCAGGCCCGTGGTCGTGGTCAGCTCGTCGCCTGACTCGGCGATGCCGCCTGCGGTGTTGAGGAGGTCGACGAGCATCGTCAGGTTCGAGCGGATGTCATAGGGGAAAGTCATGATGGCGACCATTGTGTCATATCTCGTAAGGAGCAAAATGCACTTGACTCATTTCATCCCGGTGGGAAATACTGAAGTCGAGGCATCCGCGAACGACCCCGGACACCGCCTCTGACCCGCAGTGACGCCCGTCACAGCGGAACTCTCGGCCGCCTCGGCGAACCCGTCGACGGCCCGCACACTTCAGGAGGTTGGAAATGAGTCGCGCCGTGGTCATGGGGTTCGTCCTCACCCTGGTCTCCGCCTTCTTCTTCGCGGTCTCGGGACCGATCGCGAAGACGATGTACGCGGTCGGGTGGACGCCGGGCTCCGTCGTGCTCATCCGGCTCACCGGTTCGGCCCTGCTCCTGCTCATCCCCACTCTCATCGCCCTGCGCGGGCGCTGGTCGGAGGTGCGCACGCACTGGAAGACCGTCGTCACCTACGGTCTCGTCTCGATGGCCGGAGTGCAGGGGTTCTACTTCATCGCCGTCGAACACCTCACCGTCGCCGTGGCCCTGCTGCTCGAGATGACCGCGCCGATGCTCATCGTCTTCTGGATTTGGGGCCGCACCCGCACCCGGCCGGCGACGGTGACCTTCATCGGTGTCCTCGTGTCGATGTTCGGCCTCATCCTCGTTCTCAACCTCCGTGATGCCTCGATCAGCATCCTCGGCGTCGTCATGGCCCTCGCCGCCGCCGTCTGTCTCGCCTCGTACTTCCTCGTCTCGGCCAAGGACACGATCAACGTGCCCCCGGTGGCGCTGACGGGACTCGGCATGGGCGTGGGCGCGCTCGTCATGGGCGTCATCGTGCTGGCCGGAATCATGCCGTGGGGCGCGACGACCGACGACGTCGACTTCGGCGGCGTGCAGGCGTCGTGGATCCTGCCGATGGCCCTCATCGTCCTCTTCACCGCGGGCGCCTACATCACCGGCATCCTCGGGCTGCGCTACATCGGCGCGACCGTCGGCTCGTTCGTCAACCTCATCGAGGTGCCGTTCTCCGTCATCGTCGCGTGGCTCCTGCTCGCCGAGATGCCCGCCCCGATCCAGCTCGCCGGCGGTGTCTTCATCCTCGGCGGCGTCGGCTTCATCAAGTGGGGCGAGGCGCGTCTGGCCCGGCGGGTCGCGACCCGTGAGGTCGTCGCCCGGTCGGAGGCCTTCGCCGAGGTGTGAGGGCTGGTCCGCGCCGCAGCTGATAGCTTGAGGCCATGGGCCACATCGACATCAGCGACGTCTCGTACACCCTGGCCGACGGCCGACCACTCCTGGCCGGTGTGTCCTTCCGGGTCGGCGATGGTGCCAAGGCCGCGCTCATCGGCGCCAACGGCGCCGGGAAGACGACGCTGCTGCGGATCCTCACCGGTGAGCTCGCCCCGGAGACCGGTTCCGTCTCCCACACGGGCTCGGTCGGTCTCATGCGCCAGTTCATCACCGCCGACACCATCGCCGAGGCGCTCGAAGAGCTCGCCCCCAAACGGATCCGCACCGCCGCGGCCCTCGTCAGGCGTGCCGAGAACCGTCTGCTCGGTCCCGACGGGGAGACCACCGAGGTGCAGATGGCGTACGCGAACGCGCTGAGCGAATGGGCGGATGCGGGAGGCTACGACGCCGAGGTCCTCTGGGACACGTGCACCACCTCGGCGCTGGGAATCCCCTTCGACAGGTGTCGGGGTCGGGCGATCTCCACGCTCTCGGGTGGGGAGCAGAAGAAGCTCGTGCTCGAGGCGCTGCTGCGCGGGACGGATGAGGTCCTCATCCTCGACGAGCCGGACAACTTCCTCGACGTGCCCGGCAAACGGTGGCTCGAGGCACAACTGCGAGAGACGGACAAGAGCGTCCTCTTCGTCTCCCACGACCGGGAGCTGCTCGCGCAGGCGGCGACGGAGATCATCACTCTCGAACTCTCCGCGGCAGGCAACTCCGCGTGGGTGCACTCCGGCGGCTTCGGCACGTACCACGACGCCCGGGCGGCACGTTTCGACCGGCTTGAGGAGCTGCGCAAGCGCTGGGACGAGGAGCATGCGAAGCTGCGTGCCCTCGTCCAGATGTACAAGCAGAAGGCCGCCTACAACTCGGACATGACCTCACGGTATCGGGCGGCCCAGACACGGCTCGAGCGCTTCGAGACCGCCGGCCCGCCGGAGGCGATTCCGCGCGAGCAGAACCTGGGCATCCGCCTCGGCGGGGGACGGACCGGGAAGATCGCGATCGTCGCCGACGACCTCGAACTCTCCGGCCTCATGCTGCCCTTCGACCTCGAGGTCCATTACGGCGATCGGGTCGCGGTGCTCGGATCGAACGGCTCGGGCAAGTCCCATTTCCTCCGTCTGCTCGCCGCCGGCGGCACCGATCCCGAGGCCGAGCATCGGCCGGTCAGCGACATCGACATCCCCGCCGTCGACCATGAGGGACGAGTGCGGTTGGGTGCGAGGGTGCGGCCCGGCTGGTTTGCGCAGACCCACGGGCGACCGGACCTCGGCGGGCGCAGCCTGCTCGAGATCCTCCACCGCGGGGACGAGCACCGCAATGGGCTGCCGCGGGAACCGGCGTCCCGGGCGCTCGCCCGCTACGAGCTGGCCGGGGCAGCCGAGCAGACCTTCGACTCGCTCTCCGGGGGTCAGCAGGCACGGTTCCAGATCCTTCTGCTCGAACTCGCAGGGGCCACTCTGCTCCTCCTCGACGAACCGACCGACAACCTCGATCTCGTCTCCGCCGAGGCCCTCCAGGATGCGCTCGCGGCCTTCGACGGAACGGTGCTCGCCGTCACCCACGACCGCTGGTTCGCCCGCGACTTCGACCGGTTCCTCGTCTTCGGCTCCGATGGCGAGGTCTACGAGTCGAGCGAGCCGGTCTGGGACGAGGGCCGCGTCGTCCGCACCCGCGGGTGAGGCGCCCGCAAACTTCACTGTGAGTATGGGGGTGGCTGGTCTGGGATCAGCTGGCAGTCTAGGTATCGACCGTTCCACTCATCATCATGACTCGTAATTTCACTGTCGCTTCGACGCTGACTTCGTCGGGATCTGTCTGATGGTGAGTGGGCGGCCGGCACCTGGCTCGGCCCACCTCGGTAACTTGATCAGAAGTCTGTCCACCCCGACAGGGGCGTGACTCATCACAGTGGTGTTCCGAAGTGATTCCTCCCCGGACCGGTACCGGCCGCCAGACGGCCGATCACCCATCCGCAACGAAGCAGGGAGTCACTGGCCATCATGTCTATCGTCTCGTATTTGTACGCGTTTGTCGTCGGCGTCGACACGCACGCACGCAACCACGTCTACTCCATCATCACCACCACCGGTCACCGCGTTGACGACCGCGAGTTCCCCACCACGGCCAAGGGTCTCAGTCGTGCCCTGGACTGGGTGGCTCGCCGCACCGGCGGGGACCTGTCCACACTGTGGGTCATCGAGGGCATCGGCACCTACGGGGCACTCCTGGCCGACCAGGTCACTGAGGCCGGCTACCGGGTCGTCGAGGCTGCGCGGATGAGCGCGAAGGACCGCAATGGTGTGGGCAAGAACGACCACATCGATGCCCACCGGATCGCTGCCACCGTCCTGCCCCTGGACGAGACTGAACTGCGCTCACCAAGAGACAGCCATGGAACACGCCGGGCCCTGCAGATCCTGGTCAAGGCCAGGGATTCGATGACGAAGGACCGGACCCGGACGGTCAACGCCCTCACCGCCGTCCTCCGGTCCCATGACCTCGGGATCGATGCCCGCCGGAGCCTGTCACGGGCGAAGGTGGCAGTGATCGCGAAGTGGCGCTCGCGCACGGAGCCTGTCGAGGTCCTCGAGGCTCGTCGGGAAGCGGTCCGCCTGGCCCGGCGGGTCCGTGAGCTCGATGCCGAGATCACGGACTATGCCAAGCGCATCCGCGACCTGGTCGCCCAGAGCCCGGCCCGACGGTTGCTGGCCGAGCCAGGGATCGGCCCGATCACCGCGGCGGTGTTCTTCCTTGCCTGGTCCCATCCCGGGCGGATCCATTCCGAGGCGGGGTTCGCGAAGCTCGCCGGGGCCAATCCGATCCCGGCGTCCTCGGGCAACACGGTGCGGTTCAGGCTCAACCGCGGAGGCGACCGCCGGCTGAACTCGGCCTTGTACATGGTCATCATCACCCGGTTGAGTCACGACGACCACACTCGGAAGTACCTGCGCACACGGATGAGTGAGAACAAGACGAAGAAGGAAGTCATCCGGTCCTTGAAACGATATCTGGCACGCCGCGTCTACCGGATCCTCGAGTCCGGTCACCCTATCGAAAACGCTGCTTGACAAACATAGAAGGATCCCGACGTCCCAAATGGGATGCGGCGCCGCATCCCATTTGGGACGTCGGGTGAAGTTTGCGGGGCGGTCAGCGGACTTCGATGTCGTAGCTGTAGCCCTGCTCGGTGAGGAAGCGGCGGCGCTGGGCCGCGAAGTGCTCGTCGACGGTGTCGGCGGCGACGACGGTGTAGAACGTCGCCGAACCCGCATCCTCCTTCGGCCGCAGGATCCGGCCCAGACGCTGTGCCTCCTCCTGCCGGGATCCGAAAGCGCCGGAGACCTGGATCGCCACCGAGGCGGCGGGCAGGTCGACGGAGAAGTTCGCGACCTTCGACACGACGAGGACGCGGATGGCCCCCGAACGGAAGTCACGGAAGAGCTGCTGCCGCTGCGACTCCGGGGTCTGCCCCGTGAGCACCGGGGCGCCGAGGGCCGCCCCGATCTCCTCGAGCTGGTCGAGGTACTGGCCGATGACGAGGATCTGCGCATCCGGATGTTCGGCGACGAGGTCCTCGACGACGGGCAGCTTCGCATCCGAGGTCGCCGCCAACCGGTACCGGTCCTCGCCGTCGGCGCGGGCATAGACGGTTCGGGTGCCCCCGTCGAGGCGGACCCGGACCTCATGGCAGGCCGCGGTGGCGATGAACCCCAGGCGCTCGAGTTCCTTCCACGGCACCTCGTACTGCTTGGGCCCGATGAGGGAGAACACCTCGTCCTCCCGGCCGTCCTCACGCACCAGCGTCGCGGTCAGGCCCAGCCGCCGCCTGGCCTGCAGGCTCGCTGTGAGCCGGAAGATCGGGGCCGGCAGCAGGTGCACCTCGTCGTAGATGACGAGCCCCCAGTCCTTGGCATCGAGGAGTTCGAGGTGGAGGTACGAGCCCTTCCGCCGCGTCGTGAGCACCTGATAGGTGGCGATCGTGATCGGCCGGATCTCCTTGACCGACCCCGAGTACTCCCCGATCTCGTCCTCGGTCAGCGTCGTGCGCGCAAGGATCTCGTCCTTCCACTGCTTCGCCGAGACCGAGTTCGTCACGAGGATGAGCGTCGTCGTCTGCACCCGCGACATCGTCGCGACCCCGACAACGGTCTTCCCGGCCCCGCACGGCAGGACGACGACCCCGGACTCCCCGGCCAGGGAGTGGTCGATCGCCTCCCGCTGATAGTCGCGCAGATGCCAGCCGCCGCCGTGTGCGTCGTCGCTGAGTTCGATGTCGTGGGCTTCGCCGTCGACGTAGCCGGCATGGTCGGAGACCGGATGCCCGAGCTGGAGGAGGGCGTGCTTGAGCTCCCCGCGCTCCGAGGGATGGACGAGGACCGATTCGGCGTCGAGGCGCCTGCCGAACTTGCCCACGAGGTCCGGCTGGTCGACGAGTCGGTCGAGCAGCTCCGTCTCCGTCGAGGTCAGGGTCAGCCCGTGGATCGGGTGATCGATGAGCGTGAGCACCCCGAAGCGGTCCATGATGTCGACGATGTCGACGAGGAGTTCGTGCGGCACCGGGTACTTCGCGAACTCGAGGAGGACGTCGACGACGGACTCCGCATCATGGCCGCTGGCGCGGGCGTTCCACAGTCCCAGCGGCGTGATCGTATACGTGTGGATGTACTCCGGGGTGCGCGCGAGCTGCGCGAACGGGGCGATCGCCACGGCCGCCTCGACGGCCAGGGGATGGCCCGATTCGAGGAGCACAGTCCGGTCGGACTGGACGATGAGAGGTCCGTTCATATCTTCCTTCGCCGAGGTGACACCGAGGTGGTCAACGCCCGTGCGGTCCCGATTGTTCCCCCGCCGTCGCGACGCTCAAGATGCGCGCGACCGACAGGGACGCCTCGGCGCCCGTCGACGTCACCGTGCCCCGCACGCGACCCCCGTTGACCGTGGTCGGACGCATCTCGACGGTGCGTTCGTGCCCGTGCGAATCCGCGAGCCGGATCGTCACGAGCGACTTCGTCGCCGCGGCCTCCCGCAGCCGGTCGAGGTGCCCGAGCGGTTCGTCGCTCGAGGACTGCTGGGCGACCGCGGCCGCAGGGGAGCGCAGGATCCGGATGTAGTCGCCGAGGCGGTCATCGCTGACCCGGGCCCGTCTCCTCGTCGTCACCTCGGGTTGGGTCTCGGTGATCACCGAACGGCGGCGCACAGGACCGGTCGGGGAGTGGAGGAGGGCATGGTGGTCACCGGTCTCGAGGAGGTGCATCGTCCGTTCGGGGCCGAGCTGGCTGATCGCCACGGTCGGGGCGAGGCGCTCGAGGCCGGCGGGCACCATGAGCGGGTCGGCGAGGATGACGTCGAGGTCCACGGGGTCGTCGACGACGAGGACCGCCCGGGAGCCTGCGACCCGAACCCGACGCAGCTTCGCCGCGGTGTTCGTCACGAGGAACTCAAGGGTCGACGGCAGGTCTTCGGCGCTGATCGCCCGCAGCTGGGAGAGCGCCTCGGCGGCGTCGATGCCCGACTGCATGCTCGCCTCGATCGTGTCCGCGTCGATGCGGTAGACGGTGCCCTGCCCGCGCGCCTCGACGACGGCGAAGCGACGCAGCACATGGTGGACGCTCGGGTCGATCGGGCCGGTCGCGACCGCGGTGAGGTCGGACTGGATGAGCACGGACTCGACTTCGGGGACGAGACCGTGGCGCACCTCGGCGACGACCTCGGCGGGCACGGTGAGCGCGGCAACGCTCAGTCCCAGGGGCGCGATCGCCGGGTCACGGCGCGCCTCGTCGGCCATGGTGCGGGTGAGCCCGGCGGCGAGCATCGACCCGAACCGGCTGGGCCCGAAGTGGTCGGGCTGCTGGAGCGGGGTCGTGGCGAGGCCGAGCATGACGGTGGTGCTGAGCACCTCGGCGGTCATCGCGGTCTCATGCGCGGGCAGCAGCGGATGCCGTCGCAGGACCTCCCGGTGGATCCACGCAGCCGACCGGGACGAGCCGAGGCCGATGTCGTGGAGGACGGTGAGCACCGCGGAGCGCAGCAGCGGCATCGCCGGAACGGATTGGGCGAAGCCTTTGAACAGGGACTTCTTCGGGGTCGCGAGCACCGTGAGGCGTTCGTTCGCGCTCGCCCCGGCGACGAGCTGGGTGACCTCCTGCGACTCCCGCAGCCATGCCCCCACGAGCGCGGCCCAGAGCTCGGCGCGGTCGGCGGCGAGCTGGGCTGCCGCGGTCTCGCTCGCCGTCCACGCCGGGTCGAGCGGATCGTCGAGGACCCCGATGAGCCCGAGCGCCTTCGCCGCGAGCAGCAGGGTGATCGTCTGGCCGGTGCCGAGCTCGAGTGACCGGGCGAGGCGACTGACATCGCGTTTGGAGATCCCGCCGCTGGTCAGACGCGAGACCGGGTCGGTCTCGAGGGAGTCGACGAGGCCGCGCAGGGAGGAGATCACCTCGGCGACGGCCGCCTGTTCGCTGTTGTGGATGAGTGCCTGCGGGATCGTCGTCGCACTCGCATCGACGCCCTCGGCAGCGACATGCCAGGGTCGGGTGCGCGACGACTCGGCTGCCGAGGTGGGCAGCAGGGTGATCGCCTCGGACTGGATGCGCCAGATGCCCGGAGTCGACGTCGGCCACGCGAGACCGAGGTCGCGCAGACGAGTGAGATCCGCCTCGGCGGGGGAGGTCCCCGACGACAGCTTTCCGAGGTCGATGTCGGGGCCGGTGCGGGCGGCGGTGGCGAGGTCGATGAAGAGGTCGAGCTGGTCAGCGGTGAGCGCCTCGATGCCGCGGGAGACGCCGATGCGCGAGGACGCGGCGGCGGCGAGTGCCCCGAGCGTCGGCGACTCGGGTTGGAGCAGGTCGCGGCGCGTCCGCACGAAGGACTCGAAGTCCTCCTCGGAGCTGTGGGTCAGCCAGGCGCTGAAGGTCGTTGACATCGCGGTTCAGTGTATCCCCAGGGGTATGATGGTGGGGTCAGGAGAGCACAATCCGAAAGGGACGAGCATTGTCAGCCAAGCGTGTCGACACGGCCATCGTCGTCGTGGCAGTCACCGCCGCCGTCATCGGAGCGGCCGGTCTGCTCGGCGTTCTGGGTCAGGCGTGGATGGGGTACACCCCCTCGCAGCTGCTGACGTTCCTGCCGATGATCCTCCTCCCGATCGCCTTCGCCTTGGCCACCGCGGCCGTGATCCGCGCGGTCCTGCGACGCAGGCAGACCGAGGTGGGCCCGAGCTGAACCGAATCCGCCGGACCGCGGATCGGGATGCGGCCGCGGACGCCGTGAGTCGGTGCCCGTCACCGACGGTCTGAGAGCACTCCGAGCGGATCGGTAGATCCGGACGCAGACCCCTCCGCAGCCGTCGGCCGTATCGGCGGGACACCTCGGCGAATGTGCCACCCGCCTCGGCGCGGACGGGACGATCCCGACGCACAGACATCGACCACCGCCGGGCCCGCCCGGCACGAGAACAGCCGGCACAGCCCGGCACGAGAACCGGCCTCCGCCTCGGAGGCCCTGAAGACACTGCACCACATCAGGAAAGGACACCATGCCAACCGGACGCGTGAAATGGTTCGACGCCGATAAGGGCTACGGCTTCGTCGTCGCCGAAGACGGCTCCCAGGCCTTCCTCCACTCCTCCTCCCTGCCCGAGGGCACGGAGATCACCAAGGGCACCCGCCTCGACTACGACGTCGTCGACTCCCGCCGCGGCGCGCAGGTGCTCAAGGCCCGCGTGCTCACGGCCCCGGCGAAGGTCGCGAAGGCTCGACGCCGCTCGGCCGAGGACATGGCGGTTATGGTGGAAGACGTCATCAAGGTCCTCGATGACCTCAACAACGGTCTGCAGCACGGGCGCTACCCCGACCGCGACCACGGGAACAAGGTCGCCTCGCTGCTGCGGGCGATCGCCGACGATCTGGAGTCATGATGTCCTCACTGTTCACGACATGGCTCGCCGACCTGCGGGCCCCGGAGCACGCGAAAGCTGAGGCGACGGGCGCGGAGGCGACGGGCGCGGCGGCGACGGGCGCGGCGGCGACGGGCGCGGAGGCGACGGTTGCGGCTGAGGCTGCGGCCCCGGCACAGAAGCCTGCCCGGACGAGCCCCGAGAAGGTCGTCCTCGACGCCCAGCTGGCCGCGGCGATCGACATCGCCCGGTCCGCCATCGCCGAGGTGGCCGGCAGCTCGGTCATCGGCGAGCACCTCGGCGCGGTCGCCGAAGGCACCCGACTCGTCACCCATTACTTCGTGTGCACAGACCCCAGCTACCGCGGCTGGCGCTGGGTGGCCGTGCTCGCCCGGGCCCCGCGGTCGAAGAAGGTCACCGTGTGCGAGACCGCGCTGCTGCCGGGCCCCGACGCCCTCGTCGCCCCGGAATGGGTGCCGTGGGATCAGCGCCTCGAACCCGGCGACCTCACCCCGCGCGACACCCTGCCGAAGGTCGACGAGGATCCGAACCTCCAGCCGGGCTACCAGCAGACCGAGGACAACTCGGCGGACAACATCGACCAGATCGCGAACTTCGAGTTCGGCATCGGCCGCGAACGCGTGCTCTCCGCCGAGGGGATCACGGCTGCGGCGACCCGGTGGGCCGAATCCGAGGCCGGAGCCGACGGCGAATTCGCCGCCCGCGCCTCGGCGCACTGCGTGACCTGCGGTTACTTCATGCCGATCGCCGGATCCCTGCGCGAGAGCTTCGGGGTGTGCGCGAATGCGTGGTCGCCCTTCGACGGGCGCGTCGTCCAACTCGACTCCGGGTGCGGGGCGCATTCGGAGACCGACGTCAGACGTCAGGACACCAGCCCCGCCGAGGCGGTCGTCGACGACTACGCGCGCGGCGAACTCGAGCTCCAGGAGGGCTGAAGCACCAGATGGCGCACACGTTCCGGTCGCTGGCGGAGCCGAACTACCGACATTGGTTCGCCGGCGCGCTCATCTCGAACACCGGAACGTGGATGCAGAGGACAGCGCAGGACTGGCTCGTCCTCACCTACCTGACGAACAACAACGCCTCGGCACTCGGCATCACGATGGCCCTGCAGATGGGTCCCCAGCTCATCATGTTCCCGTTCGCCGGAGCCCTGGCCGACCGGTTCTCCAAACGGCGGCTGCTCATGGTCACCCAGGCCCTCCTCGGCGCTGTCGGCCTGCTGCTCTTCGTCCTCGTCATCACCGACACGATCGAGCTGTGGCAGGTCTACGTCCTGGCCCTCGTCCTCGGCATCCTCGCCACCCTCGACACCCCCGCCCGGCAGGCGTTCGTCTCCGAACTCGTGGGGGAGAAGCTCCTGCCGAACGCGGTGAGCCTCAACTCCGCGTCGTTCAACGGCGCCCGGATGATCGGTCCCGCCGTCGCCGGTGTCATCACCGCCCTCGTCGGCGCCGGGCCCGTCTTCCTCATCAGCGGGCTGGGGTTCGCCGCCACCCTCACCGTGCTCATACGCCTCGACACGGCACGACTGCATCCCTCGAGTCGCCGAGGTGCCGGCGGGGTGCTCGGCGGATTCCGCTACCTGCGCAGACGACCGGACGTCACGGTCGTCCTCCTCGTGCTCTTCATCGTCGCGACCTTCGGGTTCAACTTCAACATCTACACGGCGACGATGGCGAGGATCGAGTTCGGCAAGGACGCGAGCGGGTTCGGACTCCTCAACTCCGTCATGGCGATCGGGTCAGTGGCCGGTGCGCTCGCCTCGGCGAAGCGGGAGAAGCCACGGCTGCGGTTCATCTTCGGGGCAGCCGGCGGCTTCGGTCTGGCCGTCGGACTCGCCTCCCTGATCACGAACTACTATGTCTTCGCCGCCGCTCTCATCCTCGTCGGATTCAGCTCGCTGACGATGATGACCTCGGCGAACGCCTATGTGCAGACGACGACCCCGCCGAACTATCGCGGTCGGGTGATGGCGATCTACGCGGCCGTCGTCATGGGCGGCACCCCGATCGGGGCGCCCCTGGCCGGATGGGTCGCGGACTCCTTCGGACCCCGCATGGCGATGGGAGTGGGCGCGGCCTCGGGTGTGCTGGCGTTCGGCGTCGGACTCGTGTGGATGATCGTCGCGAAGAACCTGCGGCTGAGCTACGATCCGAAGTCGCGGATCCGGCTGCACGTGAGCTACCTCGGACATCCGTAGCGCGGTCGGCGGTGCGGCTGCTCATCTGACTCTGCGTCCTCACAGACAGGTCCGGTTCTGCGTCCTCACAACCGGGTCCCCTAGGATCGGATCTGCGCTGAGCGCACCTGGTCGGCTGCGAGCGGAGCTGAAGAGAGCCCTGATGAGAGCACTCTTGAAGAGACCATCGTCGAAGAGATCGGATATGTCGTGAACGTGGACACTGTGACCTCCCTGCTCGTCGGCATCGCCGTGCTCGTGGGGTGCCTCGGCATCATCGTTCCCGTGCTGCCCGGCTCCATCCTCATCGCCGCCGCGGTGCTCATCTGGGCGATCGTCATCGGCACCCCGGCGGCATGGATCGTCTTCGCGATCGTCGCGGTCCTCGTGGCCGGTGGCATGAGCGCGTCCTTCGTCCTCACCGGGCGCAAGCTCAAGGAGATGGAGGTGCCGAACCGGTCGGTGGCCGTCGCCGGAGTGCTCGCGATCGTCGGCTTCTTCGTCATCCCGGTTCTCGGTCTGCCGCTCGGCTTCGTCCTGGGGCTCTATCTCGCCGAGTACACGCGACTCAAGGACCCGACGACCGCGTGGTCGTCGAGCTGGGGGTCGATCAAGGCGATCGGACTCGGCACGGTCATCGAGCTCTTCCTCGCCCTCCTCGCCGCTGTCGCCTTCTGCGTCGGGCTGCTCATCCACTTCCTCTGAGCCGCACAGCGCACCCTTAGCCGCACGCCACACTCTTAGCGGCTTTTCAGAGGTCTGGCTCCGCACATCGCACCTCCAGCTCGATACACCACCCATGCAAGGGTGGTTTTACGCGCTAAGGGTGAGGTGTGTGATGGGCCCTTCCTCGGAAGGCTGGGTTTGCGGCTCGGCCGCGACTGGCAACGTCTGCGAGGCGCCCGCACGTCGCACCCTTAGCCGCGCGCAACCCCCTTAGCCGCACGCCACACTCTTAGCGGCTTTTCAGAGGTCTGGCTCCGCACATCGCACGTCTAGCTCGACACACCACCCGGGCAAGGGTGGTTTTACGCGCTGAGGGTGAGGGTTGCGATGAGGCGTCGGCGCGCCCGCTACGCGAGGGCGTCGATGACGAAGTCGAGGCAGTTCAGCAGCGCCTTGACGTCTGCCGGGTCGACCGAGACGAACGTCGCGATGCGCAGCTGGTTGCGCCCGAGCTTCCTATACGGTTCGACGTCGACGATGCCGTTGGCCCGCAGCACCGAAGCCACACGCGCGGCATCGACCGAGTCGTCGAAGTCGACGGTGGCGACGACCGAGGACCGGTCGGCGGGATCGACGACATAGGGGTGAGCCACCTCGGCGGCATCGGCCCAGTCGTAGACGTAACCGGAGGTCTCACTGGTGCGCTCGACGGCCCAGTCGAGGCCGCCGTTGCCGTTGATCCACTCGATCTGTTCGGCGAGCAGGAGCAGCGTGGCCACCGCGGGGGTGTTGTACGTCTGGTCCTTGCGTGAGTTCTCGATCGCGGTGACGAGGTCGAGCGACGCCGGGATCCAGCGCCCGGAGTCCTTGATCTCCTCCGCCCGGGCAACGGCCTTGGGGGAGAGGATCGCGACCCACAGACCGCCGTCGGAGCCCATGTTCTTCTGCGGGGCGAAGTAGTAGACGTCGGTCTCGGCGATGTCGACGGGCAGACCGCCGGCGCCGGAGGTCGCATCGATGACGACGAGCGCATCCTCGTCGATGCCCTCGGGTCGGGCGATCGTCGTCGCCACCCCGGTCGAGGTCTCGTTGTGCGGCCACGCGTAGACGTCGGCACTGACATCGCCGTCGCCGAGGCCCGCCGCCTCGAGCGCTGCCGGGGACGGGATCGCCGAGGTGCCCGGCTCGGCGGCGAGGATGAGCGATCGTTCGAGGTGGGGTGCGGTGTCGGTGGCCTTGGCGAACTTCTGTCCGAACTCGCCGAAGGTCGCATGCGCAGCGCGCTGCCTCACGAGACCGAAGGCCGCGACGTCCCAGAACGCCGTCGATCCGCCGTTGCCGAGGACGACCTCGTAGCCCTCGGGCAGGTCGAAGAGCTCGGTCAGTCCGGAGCGGATCCGGGCGACGAGGCTTTTGACCGGCGCCTGTCGGTGGCTCGTGCCGAGCACGGTCGTCGTCGCGGAGTTCAGGGCCTCGATCTGGGCCGCGCGGATGCGGGCGGGACCCGATCCGAAGCGTCCGTCGGCGGGCGGGAGTTCGTCTGGGATCGTCAGGTTCGCAGCAGTCACGCTCGCCATTCTAGGGGTACGCGAGTCCCCGCCCGCGGCCCGTCTCACCATGCGCGAACCGACGGCCTCGGACTCTGCGGGCAACGGTGCGCGCCGCCCCCGGACCGTGCCCCGCCGCAGCGCGGGCTGTGGACCGGCGCTGCCCCCGCGGACCGCGGCCCGTAGAGTGGAGCCATGAGTGAGCCTGTCGACCGACTGGCCCAGACCCGGGCCTCCTACATCTCGTCCTCGTTCGATCGTCCCGAGGTCTCCCCGCTCGAGCTGTTCCGCACGTGGTACGACGAAGCCGCCGGCCAGGTCCGCGAACCCAACGCGATGACCGTCTCGACGCTCGACGACTGGGGCCCCGTCGCCCGCATCGTCCTCCTCAAGGGCGTCGACGCCTCAGGCTTCGTCTTCTTCACCGACTACGACTCGGCCAAGGGCCGTCAGCTGCGCGCGGATCCGCGGATCGCTGCGAACTTCCCCTGGCAGGACATGCACCGGCAGATCCGCATCCGGGGCCTCGCCGAGGAGGTCGCCCCCGCCGAGTCCGACGCCTACTTCTCCGTCCGCCCCCGGGGGTCCCAGATCGCCGCGAGCGTCTCGAAGCAGTCCCAGCCGGTCGGCGGGCGGGAGCAGATGGAGTCCGAGTACGCGACCGCCGAGGCGGAGCTCGCCGGCCGCGACGTGCCCCGTCCCGAACACTGGGGCGGCTTCCGCATCCGGCCGTTCGAGATCGAATTCTGGCAGGGTCAGCAGAACCGCTTCCACGACCGCTGGGTCTTCCGCCGTGCCGATGGCAGTCATGACCCCGGCGACCTCGCCCGGTCGCAGGACTGGGACCTCGTGCGCCTCTACCCGTAAGCACCAGGACTCTGCGCCCTCAGCCATCCCCTCCCAACGCCTCACTCCCTGACCACCCATTCCCCGAAGTCCGCCCACACCACTAGAGTCCGTGTATACAGTCCCTTATATACAGACCCTGTTTCAGACAGACACTGAACCGCAGTCCCCGAACACCGACACAGACACCAGAAGAACCCCCGCGTCCCCCAGCCGCTCGCAGCGAGGTGAGCCGGCCCCAGGGAACGCCGACCCGCGCTAAGGAGCGTCGATGACCCAGACATCAGCAGCCACCAAGACCGGAACCGAGGCCCTGTTCGACAACCTCATCGGCGGACAGCGCCGCGGATCCGAGGACCGCAGCCTCAACCGCAATCCGTCGGACCCGACCGACGTCATCGGCAGCTTCGCCCGCGCCGATGCGCAGACCGTCGAGGACGCCATCGCCGCCGCCAATGCCGCGGCACCGGCCTGGGCGGACTTCCCCGCTCAGCAGCGGTTCGCGATCCTCGACACGGCCGGTACCCTCATCGCCGAGCGCGCCGACGAACTCGCCGACCTCCTCGCCCGGGAAGAGGGCAAGCAGCTCGGCGAATCCCGCGGTGAGGTGCTGCGCGCCTCCCAGATCTTCAAGTTCTTCGCCGGGGAGACCATCCGCAACACCGGGGAGATCATCGACTCCGTCCGCCCCGGACTCACCGCCGAGATGACCCACGAACCCATCGGTGTCGTCGGAGTCATCACCCCGTGGAACTTCCCCATCGCCATCCCGGCCTGGAAGATCGCCCCGGCGCTCGCCTACGGCAACACCGTCGTCTTCAAGCCCGCCGAACTCGTCCCCGGCTCGGCCTCTGCCCTCGTCGACATCCTCGTCGAGGCGGGACTGCCCGACGGCGTCATCAACCTCGTCATGGGACCCGGACGGATCGTCGGGGAGGTCCTCACCACCTCGGCGGGCGTCGATGCGGTGACCTTCACCGGCTCCGTCGCCGTGGGACGCGGCGTCATCGCCGCAGCGAGCGAGCACGGCATCCGCGTCCAGTGCGAGATGGGAGGCAAGAACCCGCTCGTCGTCCTCGGCGACGCCGACCTCGGGGCCGCCGCCGACGCCGCGGTCAACGGGGCCTTCTTCTCCACCGGCCAACGGTGCACGGCCTCGTCCCGACTCATCGTCACCGACGACGTCCATGACGAGTTCGTCGGACTGCTCAAGGAGCGCATGGCGGGCCTGACGGTCGGCGACGCCCGCGCAGAGGGCACCGACATCGGCCCCGTCGTCTCGGAGGACCAGCTGCAGCAGGATCTGCGCTACATCGGCATCGCCCGCGACGAAGGGGGAGAGGTCACCGGCGGCAACCTCGTCGACGCGGCCACCGACGGCTACTTCCTCGCCCCCGCCCTCGTCACCGGGACATCGGCGGGGGACACGATCAACGTCGAAGAGGTCTTCGGTCCCGTCGCCTCGGTGATCCGGGTCGCGGACTACGACGAAGCCCTCGCCGTGGCCAACGACACGGCCTTCGGGCTCTCGGCGGGCATCTTCACCTCGTCGCTGAAATATTCGACGCACTTCAAGCGTTATGCGCAAGCTGGAATGGTCATGGTCAACGCCCCCACCGCCGGTGTCGACTACCACGTCTCCTTCGGGGGTCGGAAGGGATCGAGCTACGGTCCCCGGGAGCAGGCACGGGCGGCGCGCGAGTTCTACACGGTGCACAAGACGGCGTACGTCAACGCGGGCTGATAAGCGGCCCCGACAACCGCCGCGATAGAATCGAGACGGATCGCAGCGGCTGCGAGGCATCGCAGTCGGTGCGGGGTCGCAAGACCTCTGAAGTGTGAGAACGCCTGACATGGTCACATGACCTGAAGACGAAGAGTGGAGTGGCTGGTCTTAAGTGAACGACCTCGTCGATACAACCGAAATGTACCTCAAATCGATCATCGAGCTCGAAGAGCAGTCGATCGTGCCGCTGCGCGCCCGGATCGCGGAGCGACTGGACCACTCCGGTCCGACCGTGTCGCAGACCGTGGCCCGCATGGAGCGCGACGGCCTGCTCCACGTGAGCAATGACCGGCACCTCGAGCTCACCCCCGAAGGACGCCGCATCGCCACCGAGGTGATGCGCAAGCACCGTCTGGCCGAACGCCTGCTCGCCGACGTCGTCGGCCTCGAGTGGGAGCTCGTCCACGACGAGGCCTGCCGATGGGAGCACGTGATGAGCGAGCAGGTCGAGCGCAAGCTCGTCGCGCTCCTGCCCGACACGAGCTCCGGCCCGTACGGCAACCCGATCCCCGGCCTCGACGTCATCGGCGCGGAGGCGAACACCGGCGCCGAGGTGGTCGACCTCGCCACCGCCGTCGCCCGTGACGGTGCGACGCAGCTGAGGATCGCGTGGCTGGCCGAGCCCCTGCAGGTCGACATCCATCTGCTCCAGCAGTTCCAGGTGGCCGGGGTCATGCCCGGCACCGACGTCGAGATCACCCGCAACGGGGAGTACATCACCGTGCAGGTTCCCGGCGCCGAGGATGTCCTCGACCTTCCCGTCGAGACCGCCTCGCACGTCTTCGCCCACAAGAAGTGAGGCGAGCGATGTGACGGCGATCACAGAATGATCGCGGACAGGTCTCGGCCTGTAACGAAAGCTTGACCGCAGCCGGCCCGGAGGGTGGACATCCACCCTCCGGGCCGGCTTCTGTAACGGTCAATGTTACGGAGACATGAATCTCATTTACCTCTCTCACCTGCAGGTTTATGGAAAACCTCGAGGTTTCCCCACCGTGGTTGTGACAGAAACGTGACAATTGATCACTGATTGGTTACAGTTGTTGAGGTCGTCCGCGCAAGCGGCGGCTTCGCACCGGGAACCGCACGCCACGCCTGATGCGATACACACCCAAGGACCGAAGTGGCGGTCGGAGAGATCCGATAGGTGACGAGAGGAAAACGTGGCAACTAAGCACCATGGCCGCCGCGCCGCAGAGACCAAGGTCAAGACTCCGCTGACCGAGCTGACCGAACTCCTGAACGCCAACTCCGCCGTCTTCGGACGTCGCGCGGCCGTCGTCGCCGCCAGCGGTGGACTGCTCACCGCAGCCGTTCTCCCCGCTGCCGGTCAGGCCGGAGACGACAATGTCGCTGTCTCCGCCGACTCGAAGACCCAGGTCGCCGAATTCCAGAACCAGGCCGCCACCGTCGTCGCCGACGGCAGCGCCAAGGACAAGAAGGACGACTCGTCCTTCAGCGTCGACGTCCAGACCGTCACCGCCAAGCCTGCTCCCAAGCCCGAGCCGAAGCCGAAGAGCTCTGCTGCGGCCTCGAGCGATTCCGATTCCTCGAAGTCCTCGTCCAAGTCGAAGAGCGACAAGGGTGCGTCGAAGGACTCCGGTTCCGGCGACGTCAAGATCCCCGACGGCTCGAAGGCCCAGCAGGTCCTCGCCATCGCCAAGCAGTACGTCGGCACCCCCTACGTCTCGGGCGGCACCTCGCCCAGCGGCTGGGACTGCTCCGGCTTCACCTCGTACGTCTACGCCAAGGTCGGCGTCAACCTGCCCCGCACCTCGGGTGCCCAGGGCAGCGCCGGCGCGACCGTCTCGAAGTCCGAAGCCAAGCCGGGCGACCTCATCTGGAAGCCGGGACACATCGGCATCTACGCCGGCAACGGCATGATGTACGACGCCGGCAACCCGCGCGTCGACACCAGCTACCGCAGCATCGACTGGATGATCGCCGGCGGCGCGAAGTTCGTCCGCGTCCTCTGATCACGCTCTGACGGGAACTCCCCGTTGCACTCGACGGTCCTCGAGTGCAGCGGGGAGTTTTCGCATCTGCCTACCCGCCTCGACGCTCTGGCCTCGCGGGACGGTGGCGCCGTGGCCTCGCGGGACGGTCGGGTGCAGGTGAACGCGCGAGGAAGATTCCGTGACCGAGGGGGTATGAATTCGGTCACAGGGGCGATCGGCGTTACTCTTGAGAAGATTGAGTTCCGTAAGCGATGGGAAATCCGATGGGACATAGTCGAATATTCCGGACGACCGCTCCAGGTTCTGGTGCGGAGTACATATCTGTGTCTGTGTCCGATTCCAAGGCGTTGTGCTGGTGCACGACGCCTTTTGCGTTCCCTGGCCCGGCTGCGTCTGCGGCACTGCGCTCAGGGGGCGGGCCGGCGTCCGCCATCGGCTCCCCATCGCCCATGAGAAGAGGGGACGGGATATGAAGACTCTCGTGCTCAATGCCGGATACGAGCCGCTGTCGGTCGTGCCGTTCACCAGAGCCGTCGTTCTGGTGCTCACAGGCAAGGCGACGGTGTTGGCCGCCGATGACGCTCCGGTGAGATCGCAGCACGTGAGTCTCGACCAGCCCTCGGTCATCCTCCTCACCCGCTACGTCAGACCCCCGCGCGATCGCAGGGTCTCACTGTCGCGCCGGGGAGTCCTGCGACGGGACAACCATCGCTGCGCGTACTGCACGCGACCGGCGAGCACTGTCGACCACGTCGTCCCCCGGTCGCGCGGAGGCGGCAACACGTGGGAGAACCTCGTCGCGTGCTGCCGTGACTGCAACAACCGCAAAGGCGACCGCACGCTGTCCGAGATCGGCTGGAAGCTCGGCTTCTGCCCGAAGGAGCCGCGCGTGGGACAGTTCTGGATGCGCGGGATCGACAAGCCCGTCGAACAGTGGCGGCCCTTCCTCGAGATGAATCACGCGGCCTGAGTCCGCGTCGCCTCAGGCCTGGTGCTCCGAGCGGTGGAGTCGATGCCGCAGGCAGTCGGCTCCGACGCCGGCGAACCCTACCGGCAGGCGTCTGACCGGTGAGGATGCCGTCCGCAGTGTGACCAGAAACGGATAACGATGTGACATCGTCAGCCGTGCTGACATCTTTGTGATCTAGGGTGGACTCAGAGAAATTCGCTGCGACTTGAGGAGCGTGCGATGTCAGAGCAGGACCGCAGTCACGATGCCACGTCGTCGCCTGCCGGTGAGCCCGAAGCGGTGGTCGTCGGCATCGACGGCTCGCCCCCGTCGAGGAACGCGCTCAACTGGGCGATCCAGGAGGCCCGTTCCCTGGGCAAGCCGATCCGGCTCGTCGGCGCCTACACCATTCCCAGCGTCGCCGCAGCGGCCATCGACGTCTCCTACGTCCCCATCGACGACTCCGCGATCCGCGCGTCGGTGACGAACACCCTCAAGGAGGCCGCCGCCGAGGTCAAGGCCGCCGGCGTGCCCGTCGAAGCCGTCATCGAAGTCGGGGATGCCGCCGGGGTCCTCATCGACGAATCGAAGTCCGCGTGCCTGACCGTCGTCGGCTCCCGTGGTCGGGGCGGGTTCGCCGGTCGCCTCCTCGGCACCGTCTCGAGTGCGCTGCCGGCCCACTCCGCGTGCCCGACCGTCGTCGTGCCCGCATCATGGCAGGCCGACACCGAGAAGCCTGCCCACCCGACGTCCTCGCGTCCGATCCGTCAGGACGGCTTCGAGGTCGAGGAGTCCGACCCCGACGCCGAGGCGGTCGAGGGTCTGCGCTTCGACGGCAAGGTCGTCGTCGGCGTCGACTCCCTCGGCGCCGAGTCGCCCGCCCTGTGGAAGGCAGCTCGCCTGGCCGTGCGCCGCGGTTCGCCCCTGCACATCGTCGCCGTCATCACGACGACCGTGATCGGTCCCGAATGGCTGCCGAGCACCGCTGACCTCGAGCGCCTCATCAACGAAGGCGCTGACAAGCTCGTCGTCGCCAAGCAGCGCGTTCAGGCGGAGTTCCCCGACCTCGACGTCACGTGGACCCTCTTCGACGGTCAGCCCGCCGAGGTGCTCGTCCGGGCCTCCGACACCGCCGAGGTGCTCGTCATCGGTTCACGCGGACGCGGCGGGTTCGCCGGCCTCCTGCTCGGGTCGACCTCGCAGTCGGTGCTGCCGTACTCGCAGTGCCCGACGATGGTCGTCCGGGTCTCGCGCGATGCCAACAAACGCCGTGAGGACGGAGAGATCCCCGAACCGGGCCTCTGATCGGTGGAATCGACGACGAACGAGTCCGCGGACGCGACTGCCCGGACAGCGGCTGTACCGGCGGCCCCGGCGGCTGAGCGTCGCCGGTTGCGCGCCGCGGACTGGGCGGGACTGACGATCCTCGTCGTCCTCCTCGGCGTGGGCCTGACCTGGTCGAAATGGCTGCCGTACTGGGACAAGGCCCAGACGATGTCTGAGACCTCGATCTGGGAGGGTGCCCCGCTCTTCGACGTCGCCGGTCAGGCGATGTCCGTGTCCGGGGCGTGGGACTTCACGCTCGCGTATTTCCTGGCCGTGTGGAAGGCGCTCGTCGTCGCCCTCCTCGTCGCCGCGGCCATCGATGCGCTCGTGCCCCGTGATTGGCTGCTGCGGGTGATGAACCGGCGGCATGCCGCGACCCAGTCGCTGGTCGGGGCGACCCTGTCGCTGCCGTCGATGATGTGCACGTGCTGTGCGGCCCCGGTGGCTGCCGGCCTGCGCCGGACCGGGGTGACGCGCAGCGCCGCGCTGGCCTACTGGGTGGGCAATCCGCTGCTCAACCCCGCGGTCCTCGTCTTCCTCGCCCTTGTCCTGCCGTGGCAGTACCTGGGCGTGCGCCTCGTCGTCGGGCTGCTCATCGCCGTTGGGGCCAGTGCGCTCATCGGCACCTGGATTGCGGGACGCGGCAGGGAGGTCGCCGTCCCGCAGCCGGACGAGCCTGCGGAACTCTCGTCCATGCCTCGGCGATACCTGCGGTCGCTGTCGCGGTTCACCCTCATCCTCGTCCCTGAGCATCTCGTCCTCGTCTTCGTCATCGGCCTCATCGCTCCGTGGCTGACCGGACTCTACGGTGTGGAGGCGCAGCTCGGGGCGGTCGCGATCATCGTCGCCGCCGTGGTCGGAACGCTGCTCGTCATCCCGACCGGGGGAGAGATCCCCATCATCCTCACGCTGCTCGCCGCCGGTGCCGGCGCGGGAACGACGGGTGCGCTGCTCATCGCGCTGCCGGCGCTGAGTCTGCCCTCGATGGTCATGGTCGGCAGGACGATGGGCTGGAAGGCGACAGCGGCCATGGGAATCGCTGTGATGATCGGTTCGGTGCTCGCGGGTCTGCTCGTGCTCGCACTGACGTGAGGTGGTGTGGCGGGAAGAGTTGCGGCGGGAACTGCGCCGATGCCGAGGTGGAGACTGCTCCGATGAGGTGACTGGTGCCGCATTCGCTGCGATGATGATGTGCGTGGCGCCCCCGGCGCGATTCGAACGCGCGACACCCGCTTTAGGAGAGCGGTGCTCTATCCCCTGAGCTACGGGGGCGATGTGGCTGTCGTCAACCACGATCACCCAGTGTAGCGTAGAAGAAACCTCGATGTTCCACGGTGTGCCAGCACCTGTTATGCGTAGTTTCTCGTTAGGGTCGAACTGTGCCAGATACCGTTGTTGACGATCAGTACCCAGAGCTCGGGGGCGCGTTCGCCGAGTGGAAAGAGCAGGCCGCCCACCTCGGCGGTCGCGACACCATGCTCCATTTCCGGGACTCTCGCGACGGCAGCATCGACCTCTCCGGAGCGCACCCGTCGGGCCTCGCCCAGCTGCTCGCCGGCCGCCCCACCCGGCTCTCGAGCCTGATCCGCGACCACGAGATCCTCGCCGACGCCCGCCGACGTGCCCGGTCGATCCGATCGAAGGCCGAACAGCTCGACAACGAACGCGGCATCCGCGCCGCGCATCTGGCCATCGGCTTCGCGTCGTGGACGGAGAAGGACTCCAAGTTCAAGTTCAACGCCCCCGTCGTGCTGCGCCACATCACGCTGGTGCCGCGCGGGTCGCGCGTCGAGGACTACGAGATCGTCCTCGGCAACGAGATCACCATCAACCCGGCCCTCGTCCGCCACCTCGCCGAGGTGTACGACCTCGATGTGCCCGTCGACGAATGGGTCGACGCCACCGGGGGTCCCCACGGCTTCGACCCCGGTCCCGCCCTCGATCGGCTCCGCGACCTCGCCCAGGCCGTGCCGGGCCTGCGCATCAACCACCGGTTCATCGTCTCGACGTTCGCGAACATCGCGAGCGCCTTCACCGGCGACTACCTGCCCACGCAGCATCCCATCCTCCGGGCACTGGCCGGCGACGACGAGGTCCGCGGCCAGTTCGGCGGCGGTTCGACCGTGCCCTGCCGCACCCCGCGCTCATCGGGAGACGCGGCGAAGAAGACTTCGGAAAGGGCCTCCGGACCCGCGGGGTCGGCAGAGTCGGTTGAGTCGGCGGAGTCGGCGAAGACATCCGGTGACTCGTCGACGTCCGACGATCGGACCGCCGAGTCGTCCGGTGTGAAACCGACGGAGAAGTCCGGTGAGACTGCGTCGGCAGCGACATCGGCATCGACAGGGGTCTCTTCGAGGTCGACTGATTCTTCGGCCGCCGGCGACGGTTCGACGGCAGGCGGCGACTCGACCGCTGGTAGCGACTCGACCGTTGGCGACGACCCGAAGTCGGGTGACGACTCGACCACGGCCAGCGACGCGAAGTCGGGCAGTGCCCAAGCGCCTGCCGAGACAGAGGCCGGTAAGAGCGATGCTGCTGCGGACGCAGGGACCTCGGACGGTGACCCCAAAGCGCCTGCCGGTGCGAAGGACTCCGGCGGTGGCGCATCCAAAGCCGAGACCGACACCGGCACCAAGACTGACACCGACGCCAAGACGGACGCCGGCGCCACAGCCGAGGCCAAGCCGAAGGCTGTCACCGAAGCCGGCACCGCCGACCCGAAAGCCGACATCAAGGCTGATGCCGGCACCAAAATCACGGCCGACGCCGGCACCGAAGACGATGTCGACGCGAAGACTGGCACCGGTGGGAAGCCGTCCTCCGGTCCCGCGTCGAGGACTGCCGCTGCACCGGCAACCGATGACGAGGACGAACCCGGCGAACCGACGGTGCCGATCACCTCGGCGAGCGACGACATGGATGCGACGGCGAAGCAGGAATCCTCGGCTGTGCGCACCGAGGACCCCTCGGTCACCGAGGCTCGGCAGGCTGCGGCCGATGAGGACTTCGTGCCCGCCGCCCTCAAGGAACCCGTCACCCCGCTGCCCGACCGGAAGCCGCAGGAGGAGTTCCTCGTCATCGACGTCGACGGCGACCAGCAGGCCGTCGTCGATGCAGCGGTCTCGGGCCGCTCCGTCGTCGTCGATACCCCTCCGGGGACCGGCGCCACCCAGGTCGCCGTCGCCGTCGCGACGACGCTTGCGCACACGGGCAAGAGCGTGCTCTTCCTCGCTCAGACCGCCGATGCCCTCGACGACTTCTCGGCCCGCCTCGGCGAGGTCGGGCTGGGCGACTTCGCCGTCGACACCCGCGAAGGCGCCGAGCACATCAAACGTCAGCTCATCGACCTCATCGGCTCCGCGGAACGAGCCGAACGCCCCGACCTCGGGGGCCTGCTCGGCGAACTCAACGAGCAGCGGGCGACCCTGACCGACCACGTCACCTCCCTGCACCGGCGGCGCCAGCCGTGGGACGTCTCCGTCTACGAGACCATGCAGCATCTCGCCGAACTCACCTCCGGCGACGACTCGCCGCAGACCGGTGTGCGCTTCGGCGAGGACATCCTCGAAGCCAGCGACGACCGCCGACACGCACTGCGCGGCAAGCTCGGGGAGCTCGCCGGACTCGGCGCCTTCACCCTCGACGTCGAGGACACCGTCTGGTTCGGGGCCGACCTCAAATCCGTCGAAGAGGCCGAAGCCGCCCGCACCGTGGCCGAACGCCTCGGTCGCACTCTGCCCGACCTCGTCACCGCCGTCGAACCCGTGCTCGCCAAGGCGAAGCTCAACCCCCGCCGCAACCTCGACGACTGGTCGCGGGCGATCAAGGTCCTCCTCCGGGTGCGCACGACCCTCGACAGCTTCGCCCCCGACGTCTACGACCACCGACTCGACGACCTCATCGCCGCGACCGGGACCGCCGACTACCGGGCCGAACTCGGCGTCGAGATGGGCATGCTCCAGCGCAAGCGCCTGAAGAAGTCCGCGCAGGAGTTCCTCCGCCCCGGCGCCGACGTCGCCGACCTCCACTCGGCGCTCATCGACGTCCGCGCCCAACGGGTCATCCTCCGCGACCTCGCCGGTCACGACGGTCGGCCGCAGATCCCGCGTGGCGTGCTCGAAGCCGACGAGATCCTCCAGGGCGTCGAAGCCGACGTCGCCAAACTCGCCCCCGTGCTCGAGACGACCCCCGACGGCGGCGACCTCGGCGCGATGCTCATCGAAGAGCTCACCGCGCGCGCCGAAGCGATGGGCGGGGACTCGGAGAACCTCGCGGACCTGCCCGAACGCTCACGCCTGCAGCGGGAGCTCACCGATGAGGGTCTGTCCGAACTCATGACCGACCTGCGCCGGCGCAAGGTCGACAACCACCTCGTCGGACCCGAATTCGACCTCGCCTACTGGGCCTCGGTCCTCCAGTCGATGGCCGGCGAGGATCCGAAGATCGGCCGCCACGACGGGGCAGCCCTGCACGAGGTCGCC
This sequence comes from Brevibacterium metallidurans, assembly GCF_037101285.1. NCBI lineage: Bacteria > Bacillati > Actinomycetota > Actinomycetes > Micrococcales > Brevibacteriaceae > Brevibacterium > Brevibacterium metallidurans. The sequence goes on along the minus strand of NZ_BAAAAF010000004.1, from coordinate 2,983 downwards.
GAAGGATTCCGGGAGAACGACCGGGCCTTCGTCGCCGCCGGCGCCGGGCGCCTGCGCTACAACCATTCGCAGGCGTGGAAGCGCGGCATCGACGCCGACCCGATCGCCGCCGGGGTCATCAAGCAGGAGCTGCTCTCCCCGCACACCTCAGTCCAGCGGATGTCGACGAAGGCACCCGAACTGCTGACCACGCTCGCGCCGGTATGGATGGCCAGCCCGTACACGGTGCCCGAGCTGTTCGCGGCACTCCCGCTCTTCGACGCCGTCGTCATCGCCGACGGCGGCCGGCTTTCGATCGCCGACGTCGTCCCCGGCATCACGCGTGCCCGCCAGGTCGTCTCCCTCGGCGACTCGCGCCTGCTGGGACCGCGCCCGTTCTCGATCGCCGTCGACCGGTGGGGACCCGACGAAGCCGAGCACCCGGACTCGGTGCAGGACCGCCTCGGCGAATTCCTGCCGCGGATGCGGCTGTCGAACTCCTACCGCCTCTCACCGGTGGGTCTCATCGATCTTGCGAACCGGCACTTCTACGATTCGACGATCTCGACGCTGCCGACCGCGCACACCGGCGAGGGAACCGGACTCGAGTTCTCCTACGTCGCCGACGGACGTGGACCCACCGACATCGGCACGGGCCGGGTCGAAAGCCCCGATGCCGAGGTCAAACGCGTCGTCGAACTCGTGCTCAAACATGCGCGGACCCGGTCGCGGGAATCCCTGGCCGTCGTCGCCCTCACCCCTCACCACGCGCAGCGGATCGCCACAGCGATCTCACGGGCGATGAAGGATCTGCCGTACGTGGCAGCCTTCTTCAACGACCCCGCGAAGGAGCCGTTCGTCGTCACCGACGCCGAACGCGTCCAGGGGATGTCACGAGATGCCGTGATCTTCTCGCTCGGCTACGGGCGCACCGTCCACGGCCGAGTCATCAATGACTTCGGCCCGCTCTCGGGACCCGACGGCGACCGCATCCTCGCCGCCGTCGTCACCCGCGCACGCAAACGCCTCACCGTGGTCTCGAGCATCGAGGCCGAGGACTTCGACGCCGCGAAGCTCAGCGGAGGAGCACAGCTGCTGCCGCGCCTGTTCGAGGAGATCGCCGGCGGCGGCGTCCGGCAGCCCGGCCCCCACGGGGAGATCTACGACCCGCTGTTCAACGACATTGCCGACCGTCTCCTCCAGCTCGGCGTCGTCGCCCACGAGCACTACAACGGCATCGACCTGGCCGTGGCGAACTCCGCCGAGGACGAGCACGGGATGATCATCGCCGTCTCCGGAGACGGACCCGACTACGCCTCGATCCGCAGTCTGCGGCAGCGCGACCGGGTTGTTCCCGAACAGCTCGAACGCCGCGGCTGGAGATTCATGCGTGTGTGGTCGACCGACGCGTTCGTCGACCCGCAGGCCGAGACCGAGAAGATCTTCGACGCCTGGAAGTCCACCGTCGAGACGATGAGCCCGCAGGCGATCCTCAACGCCGCCCGCGCTGCCTCCGTCGTCGTCGGGCGCACCGGCAGCCGCCCGAAGCTCGTCCCCGGCCTGCCGATGCACAAATACTCCGACCAGGGTCTCGACGAGATGATCGACTGGATCCAGTCCGATGCCGTGGTCCGCGGCGACGGAGAGATCAAGGAACTCCTGCGTACGGCGCTCGCACAGAAGAGCAACACACCCCGTGGGGAGACTCAGCTGCAGGCAGCCGTCGACCGCTACCGTCAGCGCCATGCGCAGGCGAAGAAGGTCACCGGCGCCGAGGTGTACATCCCCTCCGCCGATGCGCGCGGTCCTGTCGAGGGAGAGGTCATCCCCACCTTCGACACCGACCAGATCCGTGCCGAATCGCTGCGCGACGCGGGGCTCATCGAGGCCGACGACGCCGATGCCGAGTCGGATTCGGGATCAGCGGACGGCCGGGACTCCTCCGCGAGCACCGATGACCGACCCTGAGTCTGGGGCGACGTCTGAGTCCGGAGCCGGGGCAGGGTCCGAATCCGACTCGGCATCGGAGGCCGGGTCGCAGCACGAGGCGGAGCGCGCGGCAGCCGACCGGACGAATGCCCGTGCTGACACGCCTGACGGCGAGAACGCCATCTCGGGCTCGTCCGACGAGGGCGACGATGAGCGTGAGAAGAAGGCGCGCCTCGAGCGTGCGCTGCGCGCGTATCGAGCGACGCTGCGCAACGAAGCCGAATCGGGCACGACAGGATTCAGTGCCGAACACTACCGGTCGCAGAAACCCCCGCACTGGTGACGCGGTACGGCTGATGCCGGCTCGGCCGGCCGACATACCGGGGTGACGAGGACCCCGGACAGCGACGAGGGCCCGCTTCCCAGTGTGGGAAGCGGGCCCTCGTGCATGTGCAGCCTCAGGGGCTGCACCGATCACGGTCGGATCAGTGGCGCGGCGGTTCGTTCGGGTCGGTGTATCCACCCTGACCCGGGGTGCCGCCTGCAGGACCGGCGTTGGCGGCGGCCTGGTTGCGGAGGAGATCGCGGATGTCGCCGAGGAGGTCCTCAGCGGTCGGGGGCACCTCGGACTCGGGCACGCCGCGCTTGCGCATCTCGTTGAGCTTGTTCATCGGAACGATGATGATGAAGTAGACGATGGCGGCGACGATGAGGAAGTTGATCGCGGCGGTGATGACCGCACCGATGTCGATCGTCGTCTCAGGCACGCCGGGCTTGAGCGTGAAGCTCAATGCGGGGCCTTCTGCGCCGCCGACGGCAGCGATGAGGGGGTTGATGATCTTGTCGGAGAACGCCGTGACGATGGCGGTGAACGCGCTGCCGATGATGACAGCGGTCGCCAGTTCGACGACATTCCCCTGGAGAATGAAGTCCCTGAAACCCTTAAGCGGCTCTTCGCAGCTGAGAGTGTAGTCGGGTTGGGCGCGTCGGTGCCTGGATAGGGGTCGAGGCCCTCCGAGGATGGAAGTTCTGACACTGCCCATCCTGAGGACCTCGACATGGATCACGCTACCTT
>NZ_BAAAAF010000003.1:0-361376 GCF_037101285.1 Brevibacterium metallidurans | reverse complement strand
ATTCAGCGATTAACTACCGACCGCCCGTCGAGGTCCATTCCGAATGGATCAACCAGTCCGGGACAGAACCCGCGGCTGCTTAGGAAACCAAGAATAGGAGCCTCTACGAAACCCGGGGCTTGACACGGTGAACCGGCGGACGCCGAGAACGATGAAGACCACCGTGATGATCGTGAACAGGATGCGACGCAGCCACAGCGTCAACCCGTCCAGCCAGGTCTCGGCGGCGTTGAGCCCGAAGTAGAGCAGCAGCGTGAAGGTCCCGAACGTCACGAACGCCCCGACCGCGTACGCCCACCCGGTGGCCGCGGGCCGCTTGGCGGCCAGCAGGATCACCACGACGATCCAGATCGTGGAGACGTTGACCGAGTCCAGCAACGCCAAGCCCACCAGGGTGAGCAGCAGCCCCACAGTCACCGCGGATCACGTGCGCCGCCCCCGCCGGATGTGCCGGGTGCACTGGGGGTCTCGGTCGTGTAGGCGAGGGTGGTGAGGTGGTTCGCGATCCTGGCCCGCATAGAGGGGTGCAGGGGTGTGGTGAGGAACTCGATGAGCCAGAGCCCGTCGGCGGCCAGGCGGGCGATGAGCTGGCTCAACTCACCCGGGGAGATGTCTGCATGCTCGGGCAGTGGCGGGGTCCACCGGGCCAGGACCCCGTTCCAGGGGGCGTGCATGGCGGGGTCGTTGACGGTTTCGAGCATCAGCAACAACTCGGCCCGGGTCGCGCTGTGGGTCGCGACCTGGGCGTAGGCGGCCAGACGCTCAGCATCACTGGCCCGTTCGGCGGGTTTGCCCGCGGCCTCGGTGAGAGCGGTCTCCCACTGTTCGGCGAGGTGCTCGTGCAGCGCCTGCAGCATGACCTCGCGGGTGCCGAAGTGATACAGCAGCCCGCCTTTGGTCATGCCCGCGGCCTCGGCCACGGCCTCGAAGGTCACCGCGGTGACCCCGCCGGCCTCGATCACCCCCAGGGCCGCATCGAGGATCTCGGTCCGCTTGCTGGGACGCATAGCCTCTGCCTCCACTCCCGCCCGGTCAGTGGTTGCCCGAGAAGGCCTGCGACTGAGTCCCCGGCCCGTGGTGGCGCAGCAACCGTCCGGTGACCGCGGCCCCGACCGCCAGGACCACGGCGAGGATGATCATCGTGACCAAGAACCCGGTGTCGAAGGCACTGCTCGCCGCCTCGATGATCGCCCGGTCCCCGCCCGCTGTCGCCAGCGCATCCGACAGGCTCTCGTGCGCACCCTCCGGCGCGCCGGCCGGGAGCCGCACGGTGGTGGTGTAAACGAAGGTGAGCAGGCTGCCCAACAACGCGACAGCGGTCAGGGACCCGAACTCATACGACACCTCCTCGACCGAGGACGCCATCCCGGCACGGCGGGCGGGCACATTGCCCACAATCGCGGTCGAGGCCACCGACATCGCCCCACCCAGCCCGGCGCCGGTAACCAGCAGCCCGGCAACCAACACACCGAACACGTCGGCCTGCACACCGATGATCACCACGACCACCCCGAGCGAGGCGACCGCAAGGCCCCCGGCGATCAACGGCAGCAGGCCGATCCTGTGCAGGAACGCCCCGCCCAACAGCGCGGTGGGCAGCGACCCGATCGCGACCGCCGCGACCAGCAGCCCGGCCTCCAGGGGGGTGAAACCCTCCACAAGCTGATACCGCTGGGTCGTGACCAGCTGGGACCCGCCGATCGCGAACATCGAGAACGCCGCCGCCAGCACCCCGGCGCTGAACGCGGGATTGCGGAAGATCGAGAACTCCAGCAGCGGCTGCTCCAAGCCCCGCTGACGGCGGACGAACAGCACCGACCCGACCACCGCGGCCACCAAGCCCGCACCAACGATCACCCAGTTCTGCGGGGAATGCGCGAGCTCCTTGATGAAGAACACCGCACCCACCAGCGCGACCATCGCCTGCAACGACGACACCAGGTCCCACCTCTTGGACGGGTCGGGGTCGTTGGGCGGTGCGATCAGCACCGCCGCGATCAACGCGGCGATCACCACGGGCACGTTGATCAGGAACACCGAGCCCCACCAGAAGTGCTCCAGCAGCACCCCGCCCACGATCGGGCCCAGCGCCGCACCCACCACCGCAAGGCTCCCCCACACCGCGATCGCGAAATTGCGCTCACGCTCAACCTCGAACGAGACCCGGATCAGCGCCAGCGTGGCCGGCATCATCGCCGCCGCGCCCACCGCCAGCACCGCACGCGCCGCGATCAGCAGACCCGCCGACGGCGCAAACGCCGCCCCCAACGACGCCACCCCGAACACCACCAGACCGATCAAAAACATCCGCCGGTGCCCGATCCGGTCCCCCAGCGTGCCCGAGCCCAGCAACAGGCCCGCCATCACCACCGGATAGGCGTTGATGATCCACAAGCTCTGCGACCCCGACGCCCCCAACTCCTCGGTCAACGTCGGCAACGCCGTATACAGGATCGAGTTGTCCAGAGTGATCAACAGCAGCCCCGCCGCCACCGTCACCAGCAGACCCCACCGCTGCCGCTTGCTCAAACTCACGTCATCACACCTTTCCGGAACCGAACTATCACCACCCGTAACTATACCATACGTACGGTACAGTTACGACTGGTGATAGGTGGCCGGGCTCCACACCAGCCTTGAACGCACAACCCGGACCCTCAGAAAGACACCGAAGCGGACAGCGCGCACGTGCAGCAGTCCCAACAGAGCCTCCCGAGAACCGGCACACCACCCGTCGCAACAGCCGCACCAACGACCCCACCCAGCTGACGCCCCCTGCACCCCGATGCACACCTGAACAGCATGGATTACGAACGCTTCGAATACTTGCTTACGCCGGTTTAATCTCGGAAGTTACACCTAATGTATGATTCTTACGTTAAATGTACGGCGGACTCACACCCACCACCGGGATCGCGGACTCCTCGAACGTAGCACCCACGGCCGCCTCTGACCAGGTATTTCACCACCGACCTTACATACGATGCATGATTCTTACATCTAATGTAAGGTGATCGCATGGTGTTCATGGACGGCCAGGGGCTTGGCTCCGGGGCCTCGGTACCGGCTGGCAAGGTGACGCTGCTGCGCCCGGCGGAGCAGTTATTCGATGAGATGCTGACCGGCTGGACGGCTCAGCAGACCTCCCGGATGCTGACGACGCAGACGATCAAGACGAGGGCCTCGCAGGTGCGGCGGTTCGGTGACTTCTGCGGCACGCCGCCGTGGGAGTGGTCCCCAGCCGATGTCGAGGAGTGGACGACCTCGTTGGTCTCGGGCGCGCGGCCGTTGTCGACCTCTACGGTGCGGGCGTACCAGAACTCGGTGGCGCTGTTCTGCGACTACCTGACCGACCACCGCTACGGGTGGGCGGATCGGTGCGAGGAGCTGTTCGGCACCCACCCGGTGCAGGTCTGCCACGAGTGGAACACCGTCATCCACACCAGCGATCACGAGGCGCGACCGGCAGTGCGACCGCTGAACAGGCTGGAGTTGCAGGCGTTCTTCGACTACGCCGACGATCTGGTGGACCGGGCACGCTCGTCGGGCCGCAAGGGCTGGCAGACGCTGTTCCGCGATGCGACACTGTTCAAGATCATCTACGCCTTCGGCCTGCGCCGCCGTGAGGCGGCGATGCTCGACCTGCACGACTTCACCCGCAACCCGAAAGGCCCGGAGTTCGGCCGGTTCGGGGTCTGCAACGTCCGCTGGGGCAAGGCGATGCGCGGCTCCCAACCGCGACGCCGGGCAGTGCTGGCGGTGTTCGACTGGACCCGACCGGTGATCGAGGAGTACGTCACCGAGGTCCGGCCCCGCTTCGGCACCGCCGACGAGTCCGTCCTGTGGCCGACCGAGCGGCAGAGCCGCATCCGCCTGGACCATATCGACGACCGGTTCGCCGACTGGCGCGACGACCTCGGCCTGGACCCGGTGCTACACCCGCACTGCTTGCGGCACTCGTATGTGACCCATCTGATCGAGGACGGCTTCGATCCGCTGTTCGTCCAGCAGCAGGTCGGCCACCGCTGGGGCTCGACCACCGCCCTCTACACCGGGGTCTCCGGCGACTACCGCAACCGCACCCTGCGCCGCGCCCTCGACGCCGCGTTCACCCCGCCAACCGCGATCCAGGAAGGCTCAAGCCGATGACCAAGACCGTCGCTTACCACTGGCACCTGCGCAAGGTGATGAACGAGCACGGCATGCAGTCCACCACCAGCCTCGTGCCGCTGCTGGCCGACCGGGGCGTGGTGATGACCTCCACGCAGGTCTACCGGATCGTCACCGGCACCCCGGAGCGGTTAAACATGCAACTCCTCGCGGCCCTGTGTGACCTCTTCGGCGCCACCCCCAACGACCTCATCGAGCCCTACGTCGCTTCCAGCTCCCGGCGCGGACGCAAGACCGGCACCACCGGCACGGCCAAGGCGCCGAAGGCCGGCACCAAGAACCGCCCGACCCGCGCGGTGATCAAGCCGGCCGAGGACTGACCGACTGGTGGCCAGCACGATCGTCCGCGGCGCCTGCTTCCGCTGCGGACGGGAGAAGAACCTGCGCTGGAACCACAGCCTGGACCGGGGCGAGTGCCGAGCCTGCCGCGCCAGCCGCGCACCGCAGCAGACCTGCACCGGCTGCGGACGACAGCGCCGGATCAATGCCCGCACTCCAGACGGCGGGGCACTCTGCGTGACCTGCTACGCCCGCACCCGCACCGGCGACGACGGCTGCGAGGAGTGCGGAGCCATCGGGCCGCTCGCCGCGAGAGCCGGCGGCAAGGGCGAAGCGTCACGGAATCTCTGCACCCGCTGCTACCGGAACCCGCGACGGCCCTGCGGCATCTGCGGCCGGCTCAAACGCATCGCGCTCAAGGCCACCGCGACCAGCCCGGATGTCTGCCCGACCTGCTATCAGGCACCGGTCATCGACTGCTCCATCTGCGGCCAGCAAGCCCTCGGCCGCCGGACCACGAACAACGGCCGGCCACGATGCTTCGCCTGCCAAGCCACCGCGCAGATCGACGCCGCGCTGACCGGCCCCAACGGGCTGATCCGGCCCGAGCTCCTGCCCGTGCGCGACGCTCTCACCGCCACCAGCCGCCCACGATCGCTGTTGACCAACTGGCACGACCTCGCCAGCCTGCACCTGCTGGCCGAGATCGCCCAAGGCCAGCTCGGCCTGACCCACGACGCACTCGATGCCCGGCCGCAGACGTTCTCTGTGACCTACCTGCGCGCCATGCTCGTCGCCGCCGACGCGCTGCCGCCGCGGGACGAGAACGCCGCACGCCTGCACCGCTACGCTGCCCACGCCGTCGCCGGCGTGGACGATCCCGAGCTGCGCGGCGTGCTCACCCGGTACGCCCGCTGGCACGTCGTCGGCCGCGCCAAGACCAACCGCCACGGCGAAATCTCCACAGCCACCGCCGACCGGTGCCGCCGCGACATCCAGACCGCCAAAGCCTTCATAGACCACCTCACCGCCCACCACCACGACCTGGACAACTGCCCCCAGAGCTGCCTCGATGCCTGGATCACCGTCGACCGCAGCAGACGCCTGGGCTTCATCCGATGGCTCAAACGCGGCGGATACCTGCCCCGCACCCGACTGCCCGAACCCGTCCCCGGCAAGGACCCGCGGCACGACATCGACCCCTGCCAGCAACTCGACCTAGCCCGACGGCTCCTGCACGATGCCGACAGTGCGAGCATCGAGGACCGCGCCGCGGCCTGCCTTGTCCTGCTCTACGCCCAACCCATCACCAAGATCGTCACCCTCACCACCGCGGACATCCGCGCCGCCGCCGGCGACACCTATCTGACCCTGGGCCGCGAACCCCTGCTGCTCCTTCCGCCCTTGGACGCGCTGATCACCGCGCTGCCCGAAACCAAGCAGTTCGGCACCGCAAGCGCCCTGGCCGACCCGAGGTGGCTGTTTAGCGGCAAGAACGCCGGTACCCACCTCCAGCCACCCTCGCTCATGGCCCGGATGAACCGGCTCGGTATCACCACCCGGGCCAGTCGGAACACCGCCATGCTGCACCTCGCCTCGACCACCCCGCCAGCCGTCTTCGCGCACCTCATCGGCGTAAACCTTCGCACCGCGACCCGGTGGACCGAACTGTCCGGGGCAATCTGGAACACCTACGCGACCACACGCAGCTGACTCAGATCGCCCGGGGCTGCCGACCGCGCAGCATTGCGAGCCGCCGGCAACGCGGCTCGGCCACGCTTTCGGCGCTCCGCGCTTCACAGGCATGGATTTCAGGCATTCGGAGTTCTGCTGGTCCAGGTCAACAGGCAGTGATACACCGGGAACGTACTTCGAAAACTTCGGCCGCATCGGGACTCTGATGAATCGTCGGCGCGCTGGCGTTCGGCCACGGCCTGATCGGCCGCGCACGGCGAGAGAACAGGTTCGTCAAGCTCGACGCCGACGCGCTACTGGGTGGCGGTCATCTCACCCAAACCTTCCACCTGGCTGTAACATGGGAGCATGAAGATCGGGGAGTTGGCTCGGCTCGGTGACGTGAATCCGAAGACGATCCGCTACTACGAGTCCATCGGGCTGCTGCCCGAACCGGCTCGCACACCGTCGGGCTACCGGGACTATGACGAGACATACGCCGACCGGCTGACGTTCATCCGCACAGCCCAGCGTCTGGGCATCGCCCTGGACGAGGTCAAAGAGATCCTCACCTTCCGCGAACGAGGCATGGCCCCATGCTCCTACGTCCGTGGAGTGCTCGACGCCCAGGTGGACACCATCGACCGGCGCATCCGGGAGTTGGGAGACCTTCGTCGACAGCTCACCGAACTGGTGGCCGAAGCCGACCGCCTGCCGGAGGCCGGCGGGACCTGCCGGCTGATCGAACACGTTCGACACAAACCGGCCACGGCCGAGCAGGCCGGGCGATCCCCTGTGGGGCAGGGACGGCCGGGGCGACCTCGTGGCCGTCGCGGGACAGAACTCGCTTGACCTTCCAGTCGAGTGGAACGTTTACGCTTGGTAGCAACCCAACGAGGAGGTGTGCCATGTCCACTCATACGTTCCGTGTCGAAGACATTCACTGCGGCGGCTGTGAGAGCGCTATCGGCAAGGCGTTGACCCGTCTTGGCGGGGTGAGCGACGTCGCCGCGGACTCCGCCACCAACCAAGTGACGGTGCGTTACGACGAGTCACAGACCAGTACCGAACAGATCGCCGAGCGGCTCGCCACGGCCGGTTACCCGGTCATCGGTTAAGAGACGTTGCGGCAGACGACCAAGGAACGGGGACAAGGACTGTGACGCAGACGGAACAGGCAGGCCAGCTGTGGGCGGAGGAGCCGAGCCATCTGGCCGGGCACGCCCGCATCCGGGCTCGGATCGCGGGCCTGCATTGCTCCCTGTGCACCGGAACGATCGAGAAGGCGCTGGGCCGCCAGCCCGGCGTGGACAAGGTCGCGGTCAGCCTCACCCATGAACAGGCCCTGGTCGACTACGACCCGGACCTCATCGGACCCGAGGACATCCTCGGCACGCTGCGCGACATCGGCTATGACTTGTACGACCCGCGCAAGCTGCGCCCGTTCGAGGACGAGGAAGCCGACCTCGTCCGCGAAGGCAAGCGCCTGCTGGCCGCGATCGTGGCTAGCCTGACCACCATCGCCCTGATCCTGGAGGTCTCCGGCATCTGGTCGGTGCTGGTACCCGCCTCGGTCGTGGCGCTGATGGTGCCGGTCTCCTACGCGATCTTGCGGCCGGCCGGCCGGGTCCGCGCCGGGTTCGGGGCGGTGGCGATGCTCGCCCCGGCCGCGCTGGCCTATGCGGGCCGGCAGGCGGGGTGGATTGGGGAGACGGCGGCCGGTTGGGTGACCGGCGCCCTGGCCCTGACGGTGGTGTTCGCCGTCGCCCCGCACATCCTGCGGATGGCCTACCAGGCCGGAAGGCGGGGTATCCTCAACCAGCACGTGCTGCTGGAGATCGGCGCCTTCGCCGGCATCGCCGGCGGGATCATCGGCCTGACCGGGGTCTTCTCGGACTACCCGACCGCGCCGTTCTTCGCCGTGACCGTGCTGGTGGCGAACTACCACATCTTCTCCGAGTGGCTCTCACTGCTGGTCAAGACCCGCTCCAGCCAAGCCGTGCGCAAGCTGCTGGATCTCCAGCCGGACACCGCACGCCTGATCCGCGCCGGGACCGAGGAGGACGTGCCCGTTGCCGACGTCGCGGTCGGTGACCTGGTACGCATCCGTCCGGGAGACCGAGTTCCGGTCGACGGCCGGGTGGTTGACGGCTACTCCACCCTCGACCTGTCCCTGGTTACCGGCGAACCTGTCCCGGCCGAACGATCGGCCGGCGAAGAGGTGATCGGTGGGTCCATCAACGGCGCCGGCACCCTGCTGGTGGAGGCCACCCGGGTCGGGACGGACAGCTTCTTGGCCCAGGTGGCCAGGCATGTCGAGGACGCCCGGGCGCTCAAGCCCGGCATCCTCCACCTGGTGGACCGGGTGCTGCGCGTCTACACCCCGGCCGTGCTGATCTTGGCCGCCCTCGCACTGGCCGGCTGGCTGGCCGGGTCCTGGGCACTAGCCGGGGAGCCGGAGGTGCGCCGAGCGGTGTTCGCTGGCATCGGCGTACTGGTCATGGGCTACCCGTGCGCGATGGGGATCGCCGCCCCGCTGGCCATCGTGCGCGCCGCCGGTGAGGCCGCCGATCAGGGCATCATCATGCGTACCGGGGAGGCGTTCCAGACATTCGGCCAGGTCCGCACCATCGTGCTGGACAAGACCGGCACCCTCACCGAGGGCAGACCCGCCGTCCGCGAAATCGAGGCCCGCACCGACGAGGCGGACCTGCTCACTACCGCCGCGGCAGCCGAGAACCCGTCCGAACATCCGCTGGCCCGGGCCATCGTCACCGCCGCCACCACTCGCGGTCTGACCCTGCCGACGGCCCAGGACTTCACCTCGGTCACCGGCTTCGGTGTCACCGCCACCGTCGAGGGGCGCGCCGTGTTGGTCGGCCGGCCTCGTTTCCTGACGGACCACAGCATTGATCTGACCCCCCTCGCAGCCACCGTGACGCGGCTAGAGAGCACTGGGCGGACCGTGGTGGCCGTCGCTGCCGACAGGGAGCTGCTCGGGGTCATCGGCCTCGGTGACGAGCTTCGCTCCGAGGCGGTCCGGGCCGTCGAGCAGCTGCGAGCAGCAGGCATCACTCCGGTGCTGGCTACCGGCGACAATGCCCGCGCCGCCGCCCACGTCGCCGCGCAGGTCGGCATCGAGGACGTCCGGGCCGGGGTACTGCCTGAGGACAAGGCTGACCTCGTGCGCGAGTTGCAGGCCGGTGGTACCCGGGTGGCCATGGTCGGGGACGGCATCAACGACGCCCCCGCGCTCATGCAGGCCGACGTCGGCATCGCCATGGGCGGCGGCACCGACATCGCCGTGGAGTCCGCCGACGTCGTCATCGTCCGCGACGACCTGCGCGCGATCCTGACTGCGCGGGAGACGAGCCGCTCCAGCTACCGCCGCACCCGGCAGAACGTCGCCCTGGCGTTCTTGTTCAACGGCACCGGGATCATCGCCGCCACCACGGGGCTGGTCTACCCGGTGTGGGCGATGGTCGCGATGGCGCTGTCCGTCACCACGATCTTCATCAACTCCCTCGGCGGCCGACCCTCCCTGCTATTCGAGGCCATCGGCAGCGTCGGACGCACCCACCCGCAAGACACCGAACTCGATCGAGCCGCGGGTAACCGGCTGAGATAACCAAGCGTGTCAAGCTCACAGTCCCGCAACAGGAGTGCGCGCGGGCCAGCCTGTGGGTCGGTTCGGTCCGGTTGGCGCCCACGAGACGAGAACGCTGCACGCCTTCGCCCCTACACGCCACCGACACCGCTGCCGAGGGCACCGACTCTGAGCTACGCGGTGCACTTCCAGCCGCTCTCGCTCATGGCCGGATGAGCCGGCTCGGGATGACCATCCGGGCCAGCCGCAACACCGCCTTGCTGCACCTGGCCTCGACCACCCCGCCAGCCGTCTTCGCCAACGTCATCGGTGTCGACATCGGACGCCGCCACCCGATGGGCCTGGCTCGCCGGTGCCCGCCTGGAACAGCTACGCGACCGCTCCGAGGTGACAGGACCCCACAGGCGAGTGGCGCCTGAGATCGTTAAAGGTAGGCGCAGACCGCGCCGGCCTGACACGTCTCGGGCTCAACGTTCTCAGCTGCCGTCCGTAGCTGGGCGATGGTCGCACGCAGTCGGCCGAGTTCGGCAATCTGCTCATCGACTTCGGCCAGGCGCATATCCAGCAGTTCCCGGACGTGGTCACATGGGGCCGTCCCGCTGTCGCGGATCTGGAGGATCTGTCGGATCTGCGCAAGAGTCAGTCCTGCGGCTTGGCCGCGATGGATGAAGTCGAGCCGGGCGAGAGTCTCCGGGCCATAATGGCGGTAGCCCGATGCGGTTCGCGCTGCAGGCAGCAGAAGTCCCTGGTCTTCGTAGAATCGCAGCGTCTTGGCAGTGGTACCCGCCGCTTGGGCCAGTTCCCCGATACGCATGACGTCTTCCTCCGCTCTCGCTTGACCTTCCAGTGTAGTGGAAGGTTGAGAATGATGGTCGGAGGCGAGAACCGACGTCTGGGAGGAACACATCATGGGCTCGAAGGTCGATCTGGCGATCATCGGATCAGGCGGCGCGGCCTTCGCGGCAGCGATCCGGGCCACCGGGCTGGGCAAGTCGGTGGTGATGATCGAGCGGTCAACGTTTGGGGGCACCTGTGTGAACACTGGTTGCATTCCCTCGAAGAGCCTGCTCGCAGCCGCCGAGGCGCTGCATATAGCGTCCGATGCCGCGCGGTTTCCCGGGATCGCGGCCGCGGCCGGCCCCGTGGACATGCCGGGCCTGGTCGGTGCCACTCAGTCACTGGTGGAGTCATTGCGCGGTGAGAAGTACGAGGACCTGGCCGACGCGTATGGGTGGCGGGTCCTGCACGCCGACGCCTCGTTCGCCGGGACCCCGGACGGCCCGTTGCTGCACACCGTCACCGGTGACGGCAAAGTCGAGGCGATCAGGGCCGATCATTACCTGATCGCGACGGGATCAGCCCCCTGGGCGGCACCAATCCCCGGGCTGGCCACCGTGGACTATCTGACCTCGACCACCGCGATGGTACTCACCGAGGTCCCCGACTCCCTGCTCGTGCTCGGTGGCGGCTACGTGGCGATGGAACAAGCACAGTTGTTCGCCCGACTCGGCGCCAGGGTCACCATGCTGGTCCGCTCCCGGCTGGCGTCGAAAGAGGAACCCGAAGCCTCCTGGGCCCTGGAGGACGTGTTCGCTGACGAAGGCATCCACGTTGTTCGACCCGCCGAGGTCATCTCCGTGGTCCACGACATGGCCAGCGGCGGGGTCGTCGCGACGGCGAACGTCTCCGGCACCGAGCAGGAGTTCCGAGCCGACCGGGTGTTGGTGGCCACCGGCCGTCGCCCGGTCACCGAGGGACTCAACCTCAATGCCGTCGGGGTCAAGACCGGCGAGGCCGGAGAAGTCGTGGTTAGCGACCAGCTCCAGTCGACGAACCGGCGGGTCTGGGCTGCCGGGGACGTGACCGGGCACCACGAGTTCGTCTATGTCGCCGCGCAACACGGGGCGATGATCGTCGACAATGCGTTCACCAGCACCGACCGCACTGTCGACTACGCCCGCCTGCCACGAGTGACGTTCACGAGTCCCGCCCTTGCAGCGGTGGGCATGACCGAAGCAGACGTCCTCGCTGCGGGGATCCGCTGCGACTGCCGGGTCCTGACCCTGACATACGTGCCCCGCGCGCTGGTCAACCGGGACACCCGCGGCTTGATCAAGATCGTCGTCAACGCCGACACCGGTCGCATCCTCGGACTCACTGCGGTCGCCAAGGACGCCGGTGAACTCGCCGCGGCCGGTGTCTACATCCTCGAAGGCGAGATGACACTCGAACAGGTCTCCCGGAGCTGGGCGCCGTATCTGACGATGGCCGAAGGCATTAAGATCGCCGCCCAATCATTCACCACCGACGTCTCCAAACTTTCCTGCTGCGCGGTATGACGCCCCGTGCGGACCCGGCGTGGTGAACAAGCAGCACCACCAGTCCACGGACCGTGGCGGCTTCTCTGGAGAGAGCCGAAGCCGCAATCGTGGTGATCGCCTGCTGGCGCCCGGGCCAACCCTCTTTGCTGCTGGAGTGCTGACCGGTTTCGCTGACGTCATACTCATCCGTCAGTCTTCACCGCCGGCATCACAGCTGTCCTTGGGTCGCCGTGATCACCACGCTGACGCGCCGACGCCCGACCGAGACCCCCACCCACCAGACCCCCACCCAGGACATCAGGGTTCTACCTACCGCCGAACGACCGCCCCCCCCAATTCCTGCTGCCGACCGTCCGGTGATCGTGGGCAGCCCCGACGCACCTGAGTGACATGCACCTGCCACTCACTTACCCCCGTATTCGGGCACTTCGATCATCCGACCCTGCCGGTAGGGTGATCGACGATGGGTGTCTTCCCCGACTTCGACGGGCTCGGCGGCATCGGCGACCTCCGCGCCGTGGTCGGCGCGCTCCTGACCTTCGTCCTCATCGACGCCATCCTCATGCTGATCGTCTCCGCGATCGTCTGGGCCATCGCGACAGCCCACGGCAACTACGCCACCGCCAGCAAAGGCCGCATCGGAGTCCTCGTCGCCGTCGGTGCCGCCGTCCTCGCCGGAGGCGGCGTCGCCTGGATGAACTGGCTACTCACAGTCGGGTCGAGTTTGTAGCGTTGCGGTCATTGATCCGATTCCTCCGCGTCGGCGCTCGCTGTTTCGCACCGGTCGAGCAGGCGCGCGAGGTAGCTGTACGCCGCGAGGCGCTCCATCGCTTCCTGCTCGGACAGTTCGGTGCGCGTGTGGGTCGTCACGTTGCGGACCGTGAGGTTCAGACCAGTGGCCAGCGCGTTGAGTGCCTTCGCGAGCGGCTCAAGACCACCGCGCATGCTCTTCACCGTCTTGTCATCCGACCCTCCCGGCCAGGTGAGCTTCGGCTTGCCCGGTTCAGGTGCGCCTGGCGACAACGTCTGCTGCCAGAAGACCGTGTCATCGACATCGTTCCTGCCGAGACGTTCCTTCCAGTGGACCGTGAGGCCTTCGGCCGCTTCACGAACTGCAACTCGGTACTGATGCGTCGTCCAATGGGCGGAGGCACCAGCCCAGACCACGGGGTGAAACTGTGCGGGAGCGAACGTCGGAAGGTCAGAGTCCGTACGTGACTCGGCGTCGACGATCATCGCGTCGAGCCTGCCCTTGACGTTGGCGGTAGTAGTCCGAATATCCCGAGGCGCGATGGGGGCCTTGGGTGCAGACATAAATGACCAGTTGGAGATTGGGTCGATCGCTCCGAGACCAGCGATCCCAATGTAGGCGCCGGTCACTGACACAGCGCTCGCCGCCAGGCCAGCAGCCTCCGCGACACCGAGTTCGAGACGTTGAACCTCGCTCTGATCCTGGCCTTCCTTTGTCCACACAGTGGGAAAGAGGCCGCGCGCCGACATGTGATCCGACTCAACCTGAGTGCTCATCCAGGCGTCGAACGCTTCCTCGAACTTCTCAACAGCGGCACGCAATCGCTGGAGGTAATCCACCCCGTACTGACTCATGTTCCTTGCACCCCTCGATTCAGCGGTCCCGTGCGGGCGAGCGACGCACAGATACTCCGAGGCTACGGGCGTCCACCGACAGGGACGGCGACGAGAGCGCACCTGTCGCGTGTACCCGTCTGCGAGTTCGCGGGCGGACCGCCCGTCGCCAAGGAGACCTACCGTGTTCGATCTGCTCACCAACGTCATGTCCGCGCCCCTACTGGTGCCGATGGACATCAACATCGACCCCAACACCGACGGCCTGCCGGGGATCAATCAGCTGCGCACCATCGTCGGCGCGGTGATGACCGTCGGCCTCATCCTGTCCGTGCTCGCGCTGATCGTGTCCGCGATCGTGTGGGGCTTCGGTGCGAACTCCTCCAACCCGCACCTCGCCTCGCGCGGGAAGATCGGCGTCCTCGTCTCCTGCGGCGCAGCGGTGATCTGCGGCGCGAGCGTGACGCTCATCAACTTCTTCTGGAACGTCGGCCAGTCCGTCTGACCCGCCCCGTCGGCGAGAGCTGGTGTTCGTGATGGGCGTGTGCGACGTTCCCGTGATCTCCTCGGTCTGCGATGCCGTCGGCGAAGGAGCCGCGTCTCTGGTCGCGGCCCCGTTCGACTGGCTCGCCCAGGCGATGGGTGCCGCCGCAGGGTGGCTGTTCGAGGCGGTCTGGTCGGTCTTCGACACCACGACCCTTGTGGATGTCACCAAGCCCGGCTACATCGCCGTCTACAACCTGCTGTTCGGCATCGCGGTCTTCGTGATGCTGATCTTCTTCTGCCTCCAACTCATCACCGGGCTGATCCGCCGCGACCCCACCGCACTCACCCGCGCCGCCCTCGGCCTGGCGAAGTCCGTCCTCGGGTCATTCGTGGTCATCACGCTGACCGCGCTGCTGCTGGAAATCGTCGATCAACTGTGCATCGGGATCGTGCAGGCCGCCGGAGAGACCACCCAGTCGATGGGCGACAAGATCGCCCTCCTCGCCGCAGGGCTGGTCGGCATCAACATCGCCGCTCCCGGCGTCGGTGCCATCATCACGATCTTCATGGCTGGCCTCGCGATCACCGCCGCCGCGATCGTGTGGCTCTCCCTCCTCGTCAGGAAAGCACTCCTGCTGGTCGCGGTCGCGTTCGCGCCGCTCGCCTTCTCTGGTGCCTCGTGGGACGCCTCGCGAGGCTGGATCGGGAAGTGGGCGATGTTCGTCGTCGCGCTGATCTGCTCCAAGCTCGTGCTCGTCGTGATGTTCCTCGTCGCGATCACCCAGGTCTCCGCACCGATCGACGCCGACCTCGCCTCGGTAAGTGATCCCATCGCGGGGATCGTGCTGATGGCGATGGCCGCGTTCGCCCCGTATCTCACGTACAAGTTCATCGCGTTCGTCGGGTTCGACATGTACCACGCGATCGGTTCCGAGCAGGACGCCAAGAGCGCACTCAACCGCCCGATCCCCGTCCCGACCAAGCCGCAGGGCGGCGGCGATCCGAAGAAGGTGCTCGACGGAACCGGCGGCGGGAGCGCGGGCGGAGGCTCCGGCGGAGGAAGCAGCGCACCGCCACCGCCGAAGACCCCGGCACCGGCACCCGCCGCGAGCGGCGGAGGCGCGGCTGGTGGAGGTGCCGCAGCGAGCGGCGGCGCGGCCGCAGCCGGTCCCGTGGCCGCAGGGGTGGTGGTCGGGGCGAGTGTCGCCAAGGGTGCCGCGACCGCCGGGCCGAAGGCCGGAACGGCGCTGGGAGCCCAGGGTGAGCACGCCGCCGACGCAGCCGCGCAGACAACGCCACCGCCCGCCGCCTCACCTGCGGCACCGCCGTCAGTCTCGGCACCACGACCGCCGAGCACCGACCCGTCACCGCCGCCGAAGCAGCCCCCGCCGCCCGCGCCACGCCCACCAAAGGAGTAGATGATGAGCAGCACGAACCACGACCGGCCCACTGCGGGTGAACTCGTGCCGGTGAAGTTCTCCCGCCTCACCCGCCGCGGCGTCCTCCTCGGCCTGTCGCTGACCCAGCTCATCACACTCGCCATCGGCGGAGCCACACTCATCGGCGCGTTCTACGCCGGAGGTGGGATGCTGCTCGCCTACAGTGCCCCGATCTGGGTACTCGCCGCCGCGCTGACTTGGATACCGATCGCGGGCCGGCCGATCGTGGAGTGGCTGCCCATCGCCTGCTGGTGGCTGTGGCGTACCACCGGCGGACAACTGCTGTACCGGCGCAGGATCGTCGTCCCGCGCCCCGTCGGCACCCTCGCACTGCCCGGCGACATGGCGCGACTGCGCGAGTACACCGACCCCGACACCGGAGCGGGGATGATCCACGACCCCCACGCCGCCACGTTGACCGTGGTGTGCGAGGTCACGCATCCCGCGTTCGTGCTCCTCGATCCCGGCGAGCAGGAACGCCGCGTCAGCTCCTGGGGCCGCGTGCTGGCCACCGTCTGCCGCTCCGGGCGGATCGCCACGTTGCAAGTCCTCGAACGCACCCTCCCAGACTCCGGCACCGGACTCGCAGAATGGTGGGCTACCCACGGCACCCCAGACGGATCATGGGCGGCCGACACCTACGCCGAACTCATCGACCGCGCCGGACCCGCCGGCGAACGCCACGCCACCACCCTCTCGCTGTCACTGGACATGAAGACCAGCGCTCGGCAGATCAGGACCGCGGGCGCCGGGATGCGCGGTGCTGCCGCCGTGCTGCGGCAGGAAATGAACACACTCGTCGCCGCGCTGCGCTCCGCCGACCTCTCGCCCTCGGGGTGGCTGACACCAGGGCAGATCGCGGTGATGCTGCGCTCGGCCTACGACCCGGCCATCGCCGCCACCCTGGAACGCCACGGCAGGCTCGGCCAGTCCCTCGCGACCGCGGGGCCGGTTGCGGTCACCGAGACCTGGGGCAGGTTGCGCACCGACTCCGCTCACCACGCGGTGCTCTGGGTCAGCGAGTGGCCGCGGTCGCTCGTCTATCCGGGATTCCTGTCGCCGGTGTTGCTGTCCACCGGCATCCAGCGGTCGTTCTCGCTGATCTGCACCCCGATGCGCTCCGATGCCGCTGCTCGCGACATCCGCAAGAAGAAGGTCGAGCACATCTCCGACCAGGCCCAGCGGGCGAAGATCGGCCAGATCGAGGACGCCTCCCAGACGGCGGAGTATCACGACGTGCTCCAGCAAGAAGCAGACCTCACAGCCGGCCACGGCATCCTCCGCTACACCGGCCTCATCGCCGTCTCCGCATCCACCGTCGAG
Source organism: Brevibacterium metallidurans (assembly GCF_037101285.1). Taxonomy (NCBI): domain Bacteria; kingdom Bacillati; phylum Actinomycetota; class Actinomycetes; order Micrococcales; family Brevibacteriaceae; genus Brevibacterium; species Brevibacterium metallidurans. The sequence goes on along the minus strand of NZ_BAAAAF010000003.1, from coordinate 344,493 downwards.
GAACTCGACGCCGCCGTCGCCGCCATCGAGCAAGCAGCGATCCAAGCCTCCTGCGAGACCCGGCTCCTCGTCGGCCAGCAAGCCGCCGCATTCACAGCCGCCGCACTACCGCTCTGCCGACGGGTCTGAGTTCAGCCTTCGGGGCTGACAAGGATCGCGGTTGATGGATCGACGTCGGGTGCCCAGGCAAGGGTCGGCAGGTCGGCGCTTTCCAGTCCCGCGAGTTCGAGCGCAGCTTGTCCCGACAGGTGGGAAGAGTTGATGGACTGCCCGTTCGCGACTGCCGCGTAGAACTGTGCGGCGTAGTTGATCGCATCGGCATCTTCAATGCTGTCCGCCATCCCGATAGCGAACGGCACGACCTGAGCCACCAGATCGTCGATCTGGGCTGCGGAGCGGCAGGAGTTCAGCAGGACGAGGAGCGGAGGATCGTCGGTTGCGCTGATCGCGCGTGCGAAGGCTCGCGCCGTCACGATCACTCCCTCGTGGGGTTCGTCTGCTTCATCCTCAAAGACGATCAGGTCGTCGTTGCTGTGGCCCGAGAAGTGGACCACGTGAGGGCGGAACTTCGTGATGCCGTCCAGTAGGTCAGCCGTGGTTGCTGCTGGCCGCACATCGAGTTCGATCTGGTCACGGTGCAAAGCCGACTCGACCGCTGCCCGGATGCGCTTCTGCTCCCTTCCAACGCGGAGGTCACCTTCGGCCGAAGCACCCAGCATGAGCACTCTGAGCTTCTCCGGCTTGGGCGCTGGGAGCTGACGCAGCGCGTGGCTGACGGCTACCTCGGCACCGCTGATCCGCGATTCAAGCTGGGCACGTTCAGCCGCCGCCCGCCGGTCGGCACGCTGCTGCTCGCTCTTTCGGCGTCTCTCGGCGGCATCGGCCTCCGACTGTTCGGCGCGGGAGAGCTTGGTCTGTAGCGCGGCCTCGTCCTTCGCGTAGCCGGCTGCCCGTGTCTGCCAGCGGCTGGCCTCCTTGCCCGCAGTCTCCGCTTCCTTCTCTCGGCGCTCGGCTTCTCGCAACTTGCTGCTGCGGGTGGAACTGCTCGTCGTCTTTGCGGCAGCCTGCCGTGCCTTGGCGGCATCGGCTCGCTTCGAGGACTCCTTCGACCGGTACTCACCCGCCTTCTTGTCCGCGTCGATCCGCTGTTTGCGCTTGCGGTCAAGCTGTCCTCGGTACTGACTTGCGCTCACTCTGTCGTGCTCCTGCTTCGGTTGCTTTCGTGTCATCTACAACGCTAGGCCTGACCACCGACATTTTCCGTTCGCTGGTGCGCACCTCCCCGTCATACGGCACCAGGAGGTCACCATGCCTACGTTCTTCGATTCGACTGCTGACGCCGCCGAGGCGTCCGAGGCCTTGCGCGGCCTCGCGCACGCGAGCCGGGGGTTCGATCAGCCCGCCGAGATGTATGGGGTGATCGGTGATCTGTCCTCGGGTATGCGCTCGCTGCGGCAGGCGCTCGACCAGGTCGCCGATGCCCATGAGCGCAAGGCTGCGCACGCGTTCAACGACGCCGGGAGCCACGAGGCGGGAGTGCGCGACGCTCTCGCCACTGCGGAGGAACTGCGTCAGGCGGCGAATCTCGTCGACCGGGCGTACGACCGGCTCGCGGAAGGGTCCATCGCCGCGGGGCGGATCGCGTGGCACCCGGAGCCCGCCGTCGAGAAGCCCGTGCCGTCGCGGTGGGTCAGTGTGGTGTTCCTCCAGGGCGAGGAGGCCGACCGGCCGTTGCGCATCCTCGGCGAGCTGGGGCATGTCGATGCGGTGGACTTCCTCGCGCAGTGGGACTACGGGGACGAGACCACGCAGGCCGCGCTGGAGAACGGGTATGTCTACGACGAGCCCGGTGAGGGAACGAACGACCGCGTGGCGCTCTCGGGCGACTACGCGCTCGTCGTGAACCCGCACGTCGGCTACGTCTCGCTGCTGCGCCGCTACACCGAACCAGAGGCAGAGCCCCAGGATGCCGAACAGGTCGAGTCCGCGCCGGTACAGGCCGGGCCGGAGTTGCTGGTGTCGTACTCGTCGCCGGGTGCCCCGAAGCGGGCCGACCTGCCCGCACCGACACGGGATGGGTCGTGGTTCGAGCCGGCCAAGATCACCGCAGTCAAGCAGGCGCGGGGGCTGGTGCTGTGACCGAGGATCGCGCGCGGCTGCACACCGCCGTTCTGGTGGCACCGTCGAAGGAGCGGCGGAAGCTCCGCAAGCAGCGCCGCAAGGCCGAGGCCCGACTCCACGCCGAGCAGCGAAGAACCGCGATCGCCGCAGCGAAGGCGAAGGCCGAGGAAGAGCGCGCCGAGCGCCGCGCCACTATCTACCTACCGAAGGCCGGCGAGCCCGGTGCCGCGAGGCTGCGCACCCCAGGTCGGTTCCATCTGACGCGGCATCAGGACACATCGGCGACGCTGGCGGGCGCGTACCCGTTCGTCGCTGAGGGTGGGCTCGGTGCCGATGGCGTGTTCGTCGGCCAGGACCTCTACTCGGGCGGGAGTTTCGTCTACGACCCGTGGGTGCTCTACGCGCGCGGGATCATTACCGCACCCAACGTGGTGCTGGCCGGGATCGTCGGCTCCGGCAAGTCATCGCTGGCCAAGTCTCTCTACACGCGGTCGCTGCCGTTCGGGCGGCGCGTGTACGTGCCCGGCGACCCGAAGGGCGAACACACCGCCGTCGCCAATGCTGTCGGTGGACGTGCCATCGTCCTCGGTCACGGACTCAACACTCGCCTGAATCCGCTCGATGAAGGCCACCGACCGAGCGGCCTGTCGGACGTGCAGTGGGCCTCGACCGTCGCGGCCCGGCGGCGTGACCTGATCGGCGCACTCGCGGAGACCGTGCTCGCGCGGGGATTGTCGCCGTTGGAGCACACCGCGATCGACATCGCCCTGACCCAGACGGTGCGGGAGAACGATGTGCCGATCCTGCCGATGGTCGTTGACCGCATCCTCGCCCCGAGCGCGGATGCCGACGGCCGGTTGGCCGAGGACGGCAGGCTCGTCGGCCACGCGCTGCGCCGTCTCGTGGCCGGCGACCTGGCCGGACTGTTCGATGGGCCTTCGACGGTCGCGTTCGACCCGTCGCTGCCGATGATCTCGCTCGATCTCTCGCGCGTCACCGAGAACTCGACGCTCATTTCGGTGTTGATGACGTGCTCGTCGGCGTGGATGGAGTCCGCGCTGCTCGACCCGAACGGTGGGCAGCGGTGGGTGATCTACGACGAGGCTTGGCGGCTCATGTCCCATCCCGCGCTGCTGCGGCGGATGGATGCGCACTGGCGACTCGCGCGGCACTACGGGATCGCGAACATGCTGATCTTCCACAAGCTCACCGACCTCGACAACGTGGGCGACCAAGGCTCAGCCATGCGCTCCCTGGCGAACTCACTACTCGCGAACGCGGAAACGCGGATCGTGTACCGGCAGGAGTCCGACCAGCTCGGACCGACCGCGACCGCCCTCGGTCTGACCGGCACGGAGCAGCAGCTCTTGCCGAACCTTGGCGTCGGCCAAGGGCTGTGGCGGATCAAGGCCAGGAGCTTCGTCTGCCAGCACCAACTCCACCCCGACGAACTCGCCCTGTTCGACACCAGCAGCCGCGCCGCAGGAGGACACCGATGAACCTCACCGGCCCGCGCCGATCCACCCCGAACGAAGACGATGCCACGGCTCCCGTCGAGCTGCCGCACGTCCTCGTCACCGTCGCCGCAGACGGCACCCTCACCGCCACGGTCGATGGAACACCGTTCGCGTCGCCGGACGCGGGCGACTGGACGCGCGCGACGTTCGGGCCGCTCATGGATGCCATCACCAACGACCGCACCATCGCAGTCCGAGTCGAGGTGCGCGAGAACGACGGCAGCGTCTTCACCGACATCCTCCGCACCCGCAAACCCCGACGCGCAGTCGCACCGTCCGAGACCCCTGCGCCGGAAACTCGTCGAAGTCGCCACGCCCGACGGGTGCCGCGCTTGGCTGAGGTCACCGCGGGCGGGTTCGTGCCTGGCGAGGATGTCGCTGTCGCGACGATCGTCTCCCACACCGACGCTACCGGGACCGGCGAAGCCCGGACGCTCATCGACCTCGACGACCTACCCGACGGCACACACGAGGTGATCCTGTTCGGGCGCATCTCGGGCACGCTCGCGGTGCGGCGGCTGACATGAACCAGCGGCAGGCCGGGGGCATGGGCGACGAACTCACCAATGCCGCCCTCATTGGGCTGATCGGCATGTTCGGGATCGCCCTCGTTCTCCGCGCCGGTGGCAGTGTCGCCGCGTTCCTCACCGGCACACCCCAGCCAGACGCCGGCGCAGCGGCGGGACTCGCCGTGCTGTTCAACCCCGGCGACCCGGCAACCGCGCTCGGTGCCGACGGTCTCAACCCGGTCGCCTACTGGCTCGTCAGCGCGGCACTGCTCGGCGGACTCGCTGCTGGGATCGTCTGGGTGTGGATCGTGCTGCGCCGCCACACGCGGAAGACAGAGACCGACCCGCACCGACTGGCGGGGATCGCGACCAGCCACGAGGTCAAGACCGCCGCATCCGCAAAGGCACTGCTTCACCGCGCGGCCACGCTGCGGCCCTCCTTGGACTCGCCAGCACCGCAGGATGTCGGCTACCTGCTGGGGGCGAGTCGTGGAACGAAGGTCTGGGCATCGGTCGAGGACTCGATCCTGCTGATCGGCCCACCCCGCTCAGGCAAGGGCCTACATGTCGTCATCAACGCGATCCTCGACGCACCCGGAGCGGTCGTCACCACCAGCACCAGGCCCGACAACCTCACCGCGACCCTCCGCGCCCGACGCCGCAGGGGCGGACCGGTCGCGGTGTTCGACCCGCAACACCTCGCCGAAGGCATCCCCGCCGGGCTGCGCTGGTCGCCCATTCGCGGCTGTGACGATCCGCTGACCGCGATGATCCGCGCTAACGGCCTCGCAGCCGCCACAGGACTCAGCGCCGGAGGGGTCGAGTCCGGCGGGTTCTGGGAAGGCAAAACCCGCACCGCACTCCAAAGCCTGCTGCATGCCGCCGCGCTCGACGGCCGCCAGCCAGCCGAGCTGTTCAGATGGACCCTCGACCCCAGCGCCGCGTCCGAAGCCGTCGCCATCCTCAACTCACACCCGAACGCCGCGATGGGCTGGGACGACTCACTGGCCGCGATGATCGACGCCGACCCCAAGACCCGCGACAGCATCTGGCAAGGCGTCTCCCTCGCACTCGCCGCACTCGCCGACCCGCGCGTACTCGATGCCGTCACGCCAGGCCCGCACGAGCACTTCGACCCCGAGACCTTCCTCACCGAACAAGGCACCCTGTACCTGCTCGCCACCGGAGCAGGAGCAGGAGCCTCGGCATCGCTGGTCGCGGCATTCGTCGAAGACCTCATCGAAACCGCCCGCCGACTTGCCGCCCGCTCGCCCGGAGCACGGCTCGACCCGCCGCTACTGCTCGCGCTCGACGAGATCGGGAATCTCGCCCCGCTGCCGTCACTTCCGACGCTCATGGCCGAAGGCGGTGGCACCGGGATCACGACAATGCCGGTCTTGCAGTCCCTCGCACAGGCTCGCGACAGGTGGAGTGAACACCAGGCCGGCGCGATCTGGGACGCTAGCATCGTCAAGATCATCCTCGGCGGCGCATCCAACAGCCGCGACCTCCAAGACCTCTCCACGCTCATCGGAGAGCGCGACGAGTACACCGACAGCGTGACCCTCGGCGACCACGGCACCCGCTCCAACCAGCGCTCGATCCGCCGCGTCCCGATCCTGCCGCCAGACCGCATCCGCACCCTGCCATTCGGCACCGGCATTGCGATGCTGCGCTCCGCGCCGCCCATCGTCACCGACCTCCGCGCCTGGCCGACTCGCCCCGATGCCGCGCAACTCCGCAGCGACCGCGACGAACTCGAAACACTGCTGCGCCACCGCCCCGTCACCTGACGCTGCGTCTGGGTGCCGAAGCGCACCTGCCTGACACAGCGGCCACACACGGCTGGTCGCCCGAGTTCAGGAGGACGCCATCATGGCCATTCGTACCCACCAGTCCATCTCCGGCTTTGTCGCCTCGGACCCGCAGCTCAGCTACACCGACCGCGGCGACGCACGGCTCTACATGAAGGTCGGCATCGAGCACTACCGCAAGGAGCCCGACAACTCCTTCACGCAACTGGAGACGACGTTCCACGACCTCATTGCGTATCGCGGTGCTGCCGAGCAGGGAGCCGAGCGGCTCGCCAAGGGCGACAACATCATCGCCGACGGACGGGTGCGCGACTACTCCTACGAGCGCAACGGCCAGCGGTACGAGGGCGAGGAGTTCATCGCGACGCGCATCGGACACGACCTCGCCCGCACCCGCTACGAGGTGGATCGCAGCGAACGCACTTCCGGCCGAGACGCCGCGGCGTTCACCGGACCTCAGCAGGCCGCGCCGTCCACCGCGGCTGCCATCGGAATGTGAGCGATCCCGCCATGAGCGATCAGTTCCACCCTGAGCACGACGACATGCCACCCGAGGCAGGTCTCGCGTCCCCGCGTTTCGACGTGCCCGAGCCGCCGCATCCGGTCAACTGGAATCTGCTGACCGCCAACGATCTCGAAGCCGAGTTGCTCGAACTGAACCGTTGGGTGGACTGGCTTCGCCACACCTACGGACTTCCGGCCAGCGTCGTTCCGCCCTACTGGCACCGTCACCCCGAGCTCCTCTGGGAACTGTCGGCGCTGCACCTGCACTGGCTGTGCGCATACGACCCCGAGCAGAATGGGTCGGCACCGCTCGGCTGGCACCGCGACTTCGCCGATGCCCGTGCCCGCCTTCGTGATTGGGTGTCGGCCTGCGGTACGCGGCTCGACCGAGACCGCCCGACTCGCCAGACGAGTTGGCCCGGTGAAGACCCCACTCAGCCCATCGAGGACTCACCGATCACGGATCGCGACGAAGACTTCGTTCGGTTCGTGATCGACATGGTGGATGCGCGCCAGGAAGCAGAGGATGCCTTCTTCGCGGGCATCGACCCGGAGACGGGCGAGGTGTGAATCGTGGCGCGCCGCTATGAACGGAAGACCGGGCAGCGTCAACAGAGCGAGCGCGAGCTGACGATCCGCGCCGAGTTCCACGAGCCGCCCGACCTGGACAAGCTCTGCGAGCTGCTGATCCGCCTGGCGCTCCAACAGTCGGGAGCGTGCCGTTCGGAGGGATCGACGCAACCGAAGCGCCCTCGTGCCTCCGCGAGCGCGTCGTCGTAGAATGGAGGCATCCGTCGCGGATGGCGGATGTTGTGGTCCTAGCGCTTCGCCGCCACGGCGAGGCAAAGTAAACGTGGCCGACTCGGCCTAGTCCTACAGCCTTCGGGCTCTTCTCACGATCAACATCCGCTCTCACAAGTCCGCGTCGGCAGGACCAGTGACTGTGGAGAAGAGCCATGACGATCATCGACGCGGACCGAACCGCGATAGACAGCCTCGTAGCGCCCACCCCGTTCCCCGGATCATTCGCCGTCTCCTACCTACGGGTCTCCACGAAGGAGCAGGCGGAGAAGGGCGGCCAGGCGGAGGGCTTCTCGATCCCGGCCCAGCGCGAGGCGAACCAGCGCAAGGCCGACCAGCTCGGAGCAACGATCATCGAGGAGTTCGTCGACGCGGGCGAGTCCGCGCGCAAGGCCGACCGGCCCGAACTGATGCGGATGATCCAGTACGTCGCGAAGCACAAGACGAACTACTGCATCGTCCACAAGGTCGACCGGCTCGCCCGCAACCGAGCCGACGACGTGACCATCCACCTCGCCCTCAAGGACGCCGGCGTCACGCTGGTGTCGGCCACGGAGAACATCGACGAGACCCCGTCCGGGATGCTGCTGCACGGCATCATGTCCTCGATCGCGGAGTTCTACTCCCGCAACCTCGCCACCGAGGTCGTCAAGGGTCTGTCGCAGAAGGCCGCGCAGGGCGGCACCGTGACGAAGGCACCCATCGGCTACCGCAACGTCGGCGTGCGCGACGAGTTCGGGCGGGAAGTACGCACCGTCGAGATCGACGAGGAGCGAGCCCCGTTGGTGCGGTGGGCGTTCCAGGTGTTCGCATCCGGCGACTGGACGACGAGCCAGCTTCACCAGGAGCTCGTAGCGCGCGGGCTCACGACAGCGGCGTCGCCGCGGCGACCGTCCCGACCCATCGGGAAGTCGTCGGTGCATCGGATGCTGACGAACCCGTACTACAAGGGCAGCGTCCGCTACCAGGGCGTGACCTATGCCGGAGCGCACGAGGCCATCGTCCCCAACGAGGTGTGGGACCAGGTGCAGACCATGCTCGGCACGCACCGCTCGGCAGCAGATGCAACGCAAGTCCACGAGCACTACTTGAAGGGGACGGTGTTCTGCGGCCAGTGCGGCTCGCGGCTACTGGTGTGCAACGCCAAGAGCAGCCAGGGCACGATCTACCCGTACTTCGTGTGCGCGAGCAGGCATGGTGGCAGAGGCGACTGCACCCGGCAGGCGATGCTCATCGAGCAGGTCGAACGGCTCATCGAGCGCTTCTATGCCAAGGTGCAGCTCGATCCCGAGACGACGCAGGCGGTCTCGGCGATGATCCATGCCCGGTTCGACGAGATGATGGCCGAAGGAGCCGCCGAACTTGCCGACCTCGCGTCCCGGAGAACCCAACTCGAAGGCGAGCAGCAGAAGTTGCTGCAAGCCCACTACGCCGGAGCCATCCCGCTCGACCTGCTCAAGAAGGAGCAGGACCGGATCACCGCGTCGTTGGAGACCATCGAGCACCGGATCACCGCTCACCACGGCCACTATGCCGACGCGCGGGCGAACCTCGACGACTCGCTGAAACTGCTGTCCAACGCAGCCGACCTCTACGAGCACGCCGACGACGCGAACCGCCGACTGTGCAACCAAGCACTGTTCAGGGCGATCTACATCGACGAGGACAACGACGTGCGCGTCGGCTACCGGAACCCGTATGACGGACTGAGCCTCTCCGGCCTCCACGCCGACGCCCTGAGCTGGGCCGCCGAGGCGAAGAGAATGGGCCAGGCGCGAACCGCGACCAAGGGTGGCCCCTTGGTCGCAAGTTCACACCTGACCCGTTTGGGGTGAGTAACGGGACTTGAACCCGCGACATCCGCGACCACAACGCGGCGCTCTACCAGCTGAGCTATACCCACCACACAGCCTGCACCTCGGCGCAGACAGCAAGATACATATTAACGTCCCGCACTGCGGTGGGGCAAACGCACAGGCGGTCAGGTGCATAATGAGACGCAGATCTCCTGACGTGCAACGATTCCGTAGAGATGTATAACGGTTTCGGAAAAGCGGTGGGAGGCCCCATCCTCATTCACTAGGATTGTCACCGCCCTGCCGTCGACTTCCCAAGGACCCCTGGTACATGCCACGTGCGCTGATCTCTGTCTCCCAGGACGGGTACACCTACCTGTCCCTCGATGGGGCGACGAGTCGCTACTCGGACACGGGCCAGGCGATGACCTACCTCGGCGACTATGCCCGCGCCACCGAGACTCCGGTGTCGGTGACCATCGACAACGGCGACCAGGGCGTCGACGTCGAAATCGATGCCGCAGGCCGGATCGTCCCCGCCCAGAGCACTGCGCCGAAGGAGCCCGCACCTGCCGCGACGGCCGAGGCCGCGGCTCCCGGTGCCTCCGCACCTGCCCCGACCTCACAGCCCGACCAGCCGACCCCGGCTGCCCAGTCGACCACGCCTGCTCAGTCGACCCCGACCGAACCGGCTGCTCAGGAGACCGACCCGACCACAACCTCGGCGAGCGGAGTCTCCCCCTCCTCCGAGACTGCGGCGGACGCGGCACCGGCGGCGGCCATGGGCACGGACCCCGCACCGACGACCGGCGCGGACGCCGGGCGTGCGCCGGAGTCCACCGAGGCGGCCGCCGGGGAGGAGTACCCACTCGGCACCCCGTACTCGGGACCGGCAGCCCAGACCCCGCCCACGCAGAAGCCGAGGCAGAAGCCCGCGCGGAAGCGTCCAGCGGGCAGGAAGCAGCGCCGACTCGGACGCCTCACCGTGCCCGGCCTCGTCCTCATCGGCATCGCGATCCTCATGATCGGCGCCTTCGTCATCCCCAACATCGTCCCCACCAGCGCCCCCGAATCCCCACAGACGATCAACTCGGACCAGCAGCTCGACGCCGCCTCCGATCTCACCGTGGAGACGACCGACGACATCGTCCCGACGTTCGAGAACACACCGACGTGGGAAGCGAAGATCCCCGGCAGCGCCTCGGTGACGGCGTCGGATCGCGGCGTGCTCGTCGTCGACGGCGACAAGCTCGAAGTCCTCGACTCAGCCACCGGTGCGGTGCGCTACTCGGGCACGGTCGATCAGGCGCCGACCTTCGCCGTCGACACGAGGATCGGGGGCCGAGCAGCCCTGCTCTGGCAGGTCGGCGACTCCGCACAGGCGCTCTTCGACGGCGAATCCACCCCGAAGTCCTACAGCCTGCCCCCGAACACCCGGATCTCCTCGGCGGGCACGAGCGTGCTCGTCAAGTCCGGCAACCGCCTCGCGACCTTCGGCGAGGACGGGCTCATCGACGTGCCCACCCCGGAGAGCGGGTCGACGCCGATGGCGGTGGAGAACGGGGAGCTCTACAGCGCCGACTTCGACGGGCCGGTGGTGGCGACGAACATCGAGTCCGGCGACAAACGCGACATCGACCTCGAAGCCCCTGCCGACGGTCTCCGGATCATCAAATGGATCTCGGCCGGGCACGGCAAAGTCATCGCCCTATGGGGCGAGCAGGGGGCGTCGACGAACAGCGGGCACCGCATCCAGCTCGTCGTCCACTCCCTCGACGACGGCTCGATCCTCTCGACGGTGACGACGACGACGGACATCGTCGGCGAGATGTCGTGGGTCCGCGGCCAAGGCGGACAGCGGGCCTACATCGGACCCTACCTCTTCGACCTCGAGACCGGTCTCCTGCTCGCCGACACGACACGCGCCGACGTCAACCTCTCCGAACCGCGGGGAACGATCGTTCCGTGCACGATCGACAACGAGGCGGCGTGCCTCATCGCCGGCCAGACCGCGTACCGCAGCGACACCCGCCTCCTCGCCGTCACCGACAACGGCAACCAGGCGATCGTCGACGGCGTCGACTCGACGATCCGGGCCTATCCGAAGCGCCCGCAGACCGCGAACGGATGAGCGGAGCTTTAAGAGCGCACGCCGAGCCACTATGATTGTGGCCGTCGTGCCGTGACGTCATGTCCCCTTGACGGGCCGATGACCGGCAACCCCGACCGAAGGATCCCAGTGCCGATCACCACACGAGAGTTCAGCCGCACCGCGGCCGCTTTCGGCACTGCGCTTGCCCTCGCGGCCCTGCCCCTGACCGTCGGCTCCCCCGTCGCTGCCTCCCCCTCCCCCTCTCCGACCCCCACCGCCGAGGCGACCGCCGACTCGAGTGCGACCGCGGGGTCCGAGGCGAGCGCGGAGTCCGGGGCGAGCGCCGACTCCTCGAGCGACGGCACGGCCGACGCCGGCAGCGATCCCATCGCCGATGACGGCGACGCGAACGCCGAGGGGTCGGACAACGCCGGCTCCGACGCCGACGGGTTCAAGGGCGACGAAGCCTGCGAGAACCCCGAAGAGGCCACCGGCGACGAGCCCTGCGTGGCGGCGACCGTCCCTCTCATCGCGACCTGGGACGGGAAGGCCAAGACCCTCAAGCTTCCGACGACGAACTCCGATCCTACGACGAATATGCCCGTCAGCTGGGTCGGTGCCCGGTTCGCAGGCCCGAAGCCGGAAAGTGTTCCCGCCCAGCAGTCCGCGGAGTCGGGAACCTCCGATGCGGAGACCGATTCCTCGGATACCACCTCCGGTTCCGGATCGGATTCGACGGGCGATGCCTCCGGAACCGAGAGCCCTGCCGACGCCGACTCGACCGGGGAGACCGACGACAGCGGCAACCCCATCGACGTGCGGGCACCGGAGGTCCCGACGGAGTTCTCCCTCAACTCGGACGGCTACGTCACCCTGCCCGGTTCCTCGGAGCGCTACACCTTCAGCGGCTTCACCTCGAACCCGAACTGGAAGTTCGAGGTCGACAACGGCACCATCGTCGTCCGCGGCACCCCGTACACGGACTCCGGCGACTCCGCGGATTCGGACTCGAACGGCTCGGCGAGCGGCGGGTCCGGATCCGACGGCGGAGGCTCGTCCACCTCGGCGGATGCCAACGCCCCAAGCGATTCCGAGGGCGGATCGTCGGGATCGGGATCCGGATCGGGCGCCTCGGCGGACTCCGGATCGCGAGCCGACGGCTCGGGCGGATCGTCGAGCCGCGCGAATGCCGACGCCTCCTCCGAAGGCGCCTCGAACCCGACGGGCAACGGCGACGACAGCGGGGGGTCGACACGTGCCGGCTCCGACACCGACGGCTCCGGCACCCAGGGCTCGGACTCCGCGGACGGCGAGTCCGAGGACGGACGCACGACGGAGGCTCCCTCGACGGGCAACGGGTCCGGCCCCGGGCGCGACGTCATCCCGGGCGACACCGGTGCCGACTGGCTGCCGGGCGCGACCGGCGAGGGCCCGCACCCCGACTACTCGGACCCTGTCCCGCGCAACCCCGACTCCCCCACCCCCGATGACGACACCGACCTCATCACCGGTGGCGATCAGCCGGCACCGCGCGGCAACAACCAGGCCTCGTCGTCGTTCGGCGAGTCGTTCGTCTCGACGATCGTGAGCTCGTGGCCGGTTCTCGTCCTCGCCGCCTTCGGCATGGGGGCCGTCGGCTTCATCCTCTTCCTCGTCGGCCGGCGCAGTCGGCGCGACGAGACGGCCTGACCCTCCCACCGCCTCAGCGGGGGCGGCGAACTTCGAGGTCGGGCACGCAGCTCGCGGGGAATCCGGGGGGCGTCGAACTGACACTGCGAGAACTCAGCGGCTAAGCTTGGCGGCAGGGCCTGTGACTGCCGGTCACAGGCGGACATGCACGTGCGATCCGGAGGATGCGACCCGATGACAGACAACGTCTACACCTCAGATGTGACCGTCGACAATGCGACAGCCGCGCAGCTGTCGGAGTCGATCCGCCTGCGCGAGGAGCGCCTCTCGGAGAACATCGACGAACTGGTGGGACGCCTCCACCCCAAGGTCCTCCTCACCCGCGCCGTCAACAAGGCGAAGTCGACCGTCATCGAAGAGGACGGGTCCCCGAAGCCCGAGGCCATCGCCCTCGGCGCCGGCACCGTGCTCGGCATCGCCGCCCTCGTCGTCGGGTTCTCCGGTCGAGACCGGCGTGGCTGACTCCGCTCTTCCGATCCGAATGCTCCATGACCGGATCCTCATCGACCCCGGTGAGGAGGCCGGCGAACGCAAGTCCGCGGCGGGGATCGTCATCCCCGCGACCGCGACGATGGGCAAGCGCCTCGTCTGGGGCGAGGTCGTCGCCGCTGGTCCGCATGTGCGGCAGGCCGACCTCGGCGACACCGTCCTCTACGATCCCGAGGACCGCGCCGAGGTGGAGCTCGAGGGGCAGGCGTATGTGCTCCTGCGGGAGCGCGACGTCCACGCGATCTCCGAACCCGCCGAGCAGTCGAGCGCGGGAATGTACCTCTGACCTGCGATCTCAGTCACAAAACCGCATAATGGCCCGTCTCGGTTTGCACGAGCGCCGCGCCCCTGAGTAGTATTAATTCTCGTTGCGCGGCACGTGCGACAGGCGCCTCTAGCTCAATTGGCAGAGCAACTGACTCTTAATCAGTGGGTTCCGGGTTCAAGTCCCGGGGGGCGCACCAGCCAAGAACCGCCGTTCGGATCATCCGGACGGCGGTTCTTTCGCATTCTCAGTCGACTGCGGACGCAGGTGCGGGCCTCACCCCTGGCCGGCGCGGGCGTAGGCGCCGAGAACCTGCCGTTCGGAATCGCCGAGGTAGTTCCCGAGCAGCGTCGAGGCGGCCGCGGGGCCGTCGCCGAGGTAGGTCTCATAGACCTCCTCGTTCCGCTCGACGAAGGGCGCGTGGAGGAAATCGAGGAGTTCGACCTTGAGGAAGGCCAGCCGCAGCTCGGCGAGGACATGACCGAAGGACCGCATGAGGCGGACGCTGTCAGAGAGCGCGACGACGCCGTTGTGGAACGCCATGTTCGCCGTGCCCACCTGGAGCCAGTCCCCCGCGTCGGCGGCGGCCTTCGCCTCCTCGATCGCCCGGAGCATGTCCGCGGCCCGCGGATGGTTGCGGGGCGCGTGGGCGAGCACGGTGCACTCGACGGTCCGGCGCACCCGGTAGATGTCGATGACATCGGCCGTGGACGGCGAGGCGACCGAGACGCCGCGGTTGGGAACATGGTCGACGAGCCCCTGCTCCCCGAGCACCCGGAACGCCTCGCGCAGCGTGTTCCGGGAGACGTCGAACTCCTTCGCCAGCGCCGCCTCGGACAGCCGGGCGCCGGGACGGAGCTCACCGGCGATGAGGCGATCGGTGAGCCGATTGACCAGGGAGGATTCGTGATTCACATCTCCATCCTAGTGACCGCGCAGCGAAGCACGTTGGACGGGGCGACAATTCGCCCTGATGTGTCGACCGCCGCCGTTGACGATTCTGTGATCCACGTCTACTCTTGTTGAACAATCGTTGGTAGATTGTTTACTAATTCAGCGGACAGCGCGTGAAGCAGGACACAGCAGTCGTCCTTCGCCGACGTCCGAGCGCACCATCGACCACACACCGCGACACCTCATCGGAGAGCCCATGTCACACACGCCCGTCTCGCCCCCACCCGACCAGGAGAGTCCGCTCGGCCGGCAGCACGAGAAGATCAGCCGCAGTGCCATCGTCGGTGCGATCTTCCTCATGGCCACCTCGGCGATCGGTCCGGGATTCATCACCCAGACGGCGACGTTCACCGCGCAGATGGGGGCGGCGTTCGCCTTCGCGATCCTCATCTCGATCCTCATCGACATCGCCATCCAGCTCAACATCTGGCGGATGATCACCTCGTCGGGCAAACGCGCAGCCCAGCTCGCCTCGTCCGCGGTGCCCGGCTCCGGCATCCTGCTCTCGATCCTCATCGTGATCGGCGGCCTCGCCTTCAACATCGGCAACATCGCCGGCGGTGGTCTCGGCCTCAACGCCCTCCTCGGCATCGATCCGAAGCTCGGCGGCCTGCTCACCGGTGTCCTCGCGATCGGGATCTTCCTCTTCAAGCGCGCCGGCAAGGTCGTCGACACCGTCGTCCTCATCCTCGGCGTCGGCATGATCGTCCTCACCGTCATCGTCGCCGTCGTCTCCCAGCCGCCCGTCGGTGAGGCCCTGCGCCAGTCCTTCTTTCCCGACACGATCAACTTCGCGACGATCACGACGATCGTCGGCGGCACCGTCGGCGGCTACATCACCTACTCCGGCGCCCACCGCTACCTCGACTCCGGCAAGACCGGCCCGGAGAACGCACCGGCGGTCATGCGCTCGGCGCTCTCGGGCATCGTTGTCACCGGCATCATGCGCTACGTCCTCTTCCTCGCGATCTTCGGCGTCGTCGCCTCCGGCGTCGTCCTCGACCTCGAGAGCCAGGTCGCCAACCCCGCCGGTCAGGCCTTCGCCGCCGTCCTCGGCGACGCCGGCATCCGGATCTTCGGGGCGATCTTCTGGGCAGCGGCACTGAGCTCGGTCATCGGGGCGGCCTACACCTCGGCGACGTTCCTCTCCGCGTTCTCGAAGAAGCTCGCCGGCGGCTGGCCGCTGCAGCTGGCCACGGTCGCCTTCATCGTCGTCTCGCTCGTCGTCTACCTCATCGTCGGTACCGCACCGGCGACCCTGCTCGTCTTCGTCGGCGGGTTCAACGGCCTCATCCTGCCCATCGGCCTGACGATCTTCATGTACATCGGCTGGTTCCGCCCGAACCTCCTGCGCACCGACTCGTACCCGAAGTGGTTGCTCGTCCTCGGCACGGCGGCGACACTGGTGTCCTGGTACATGGCCGTCCAGTCGGTCGGCCCCATCTTCGCGATGATCGGAATCGGAGCCTGAGAATGACCACAACCCAGCACGCACCCACGATCGACCTCAACTCCGACCTCGGGGAGAACGTCCCCGACCGCATCGTCAGCGACGATGAGGCGATGCTCGGCGTCGTCACCAGCGCGAACGTCTCCTGCGGGTTCCACGCCGGCAGTCCTGAGGGGATTCGGGCCACCCTCGCCGAGGCGACCGACCGGGGCGTCGTCATCGGCGCCCACCCCGGCTACGACGACTACGAGGGCTTCGGTCGCCGCGCCCTCGACGTGCCCGCGGCGACCCTGCAGGCCCAGGTCGAGTACCAGATCGGTGCGCTCATCGGCCTGGCCACCGCGGTCGGCAGCACGGTCGCCTACGTCAAACCCCACGGGGGTCTCTACAACGCGATCGTCCACGACGAAGCGCAGGCGAGGATCGTCGCCGAGGCGGTCAAAGCCGTCGACCCGAACCTGACCTTCCTCGGCCTCGCCGGCAGCGTGTCCAACCGGGTCGCCGCCGAGGTGGGACTGACCGTCGCCGCCGAAGCCTTCGCCGACCGCGCCTACAACCCCGACGGCTCGCTCGTCTCCCGCACCGAAGCTGGCGCTGTCCTCGACGACCCGGCGCTCGTTGCAGCCCGGGTCCTCCGCCTCGTCGAGACCGGGCAGATCGAGGCGATCGACGGCAGTGTCATCACCGTCGACGCCCAATCGATCTGCTTCCACGGGGATTCGAAGGGCTCGATCGAGATGGCGCAGGCCTCCCGCGCCGTCCTCGAGGAGGCCGGCGTCGTCATCGCTCCGTTCGCCGGTGCGCGGTCGTGACCGGCGCCGCCGCCCGCGAGCGCATCCGTCACGGCTTCACCGGCCCTACCTCGGGGATGGCGCCGGGATTCGTCCAGGCCAATCTCATCGCCGTCCCCGCCGACTGGGCCTTCGACGTCCTCCTCTTCGCCCAGCGCAACCCGAAGCCGTGCCCGATCGTCGACGTCCTCGAACCGGGACAGGTCGAATCGGCGCTCGCGAAGGGCAGCGACCTACGCACGGACCTCCCCCGCTACCGGGTGTGGGAGCACGGTGAGCTCACCGGGGAGATCGACGACGCCACCGAGATCTGGGCCGAGCACCCCGACCTCGTGTCCTTCCTCATCGGGTGCAGCTTCACGTTCGAGACCGGACTCCTCGACGCGGGCATCCCCATCCGCCACCAGGACGCCGGGCGCAACGTCCCGATGTACCGGACGTCGACCCGATGCCGACCGGCCGGCCGGATCGCCGGCGACATGGTCGTCTCAATGCGCCCGATCCCCGCCCATCAGGTCGCCGAGGCGGTGCGCATCACCGACCGCTTCCCCGCCGTCCACGGCGCTCCCGTCCACATCGGCGACCCCGCGGCGATCGGCATCACCGACCTCGACTCCCCCGACTTCGGCGATGCCCCGGTCATGGCCGAAGGCGACATCCCCGTCTTCTGGGCGTGCGGAGTCACCCCGCAGGTCGCCATTGCCGAATCGGCGCCGCCCTTCGCCCTCACCCACTCCCCCGGGCGGATGTTCATCACCGACGCCCCCGAAAGCGACTACCGCCAGTGACCGAATTCCACACGGCCTCCCGGCAGCACCTCCTCGTCGAGTGCGCCGACCTCACCGCGACCATGCGCCTCCACCACAGCCTCGAGACCGCGGGGCTGCCCGGCGTCGTCGAACTCGTGCCGGCCGCCCGCACCGTGCTCGTCCGCTTCGACCCGGGACGCACCTCGGCGCGGGAGCTCAAGGAGACCATCCGCGGTCTCGACCTCAGCTCTGGAGGCGAGGACGATGCCCGCACCGTGACCATCGACGTCCGCTACGACGGGGAGGACCTCGCCGAGGTGGCCGACCTCCTCGACGTCTCCCCCGCCGAGGTGGTCGCCCGCCACCAGCGGGCCCGCTGGCAGGTCGCGTTCTCCGGGTTCGCCCCCGGCTTCGGATATCTCGCCGGCGACGACCCGCTCTTCGACGTGCCCCGCCGCTCAAACCCCCGCACCCGGGTCCCCGTCGGCTCCGTCGGTCTCGCCGGGGAGTTCACCGGGGTCTACCCACGCAGCTCCCCCGGAGGATGGCAGCTTATCGGCCGCACCGACGCGCGGCTGTGGGACCTCGACCGGGACCCGCCTGCGCTCTTCGTCCCCGGCACCCTCGTGACCTTCCGCGAGGCCGAACGGGAGAGCGTGCGCATCGGGGGCGCGGGCGCCGAACCGACCGCGGACTCGACGGAGACTGTCACCGACTCCGACTCCGGATCCGGCTCAGCCTCGGCGACGCACTCCCTCACCGTCGTCCAACCGGGACTCCAGCTCCTCGTCGAGGACCTCGGGCGGCCCGGGTTCGCCTCGATGGGCGTCTCGAGCGCGGGAGCCGCGGACCGGGCGGCCCTGCGGGAGGCCAACCGCCTCGCCGGCAACGCCGAGGACACCGCAGCCCTCGAGAGCCTCGGCGGAACCGTCCTCGACATCACCGGCGACGGTGTCGCCGCGGTGACCGGGGCCGAGGGGCCGATCACGCTCACCGGCGCGAACGGGGTCGTCCACCGGCCCGAAGTCGGGGAGGCGTTCTCCCTCGTCGACGGCGACCGCCTCGAGATCGGGGCGAGCGAGCGTGGGCTGCGCCGGTACCTCAGCGTCCGCGGCGGATTGGCGGTGACCACCGCGCTCAGCAGTGCCTCGAGTGACACCCTCGGGCACCTCGGACCCGCAGCGCTCACGGCCGAGGACACGATCGGACTCCACGGGCCCGCCAACGCACCGTTCCTCGTCGATCCCGGCCCCCGCCTCGGCGAGGGTAGGCACCTGCCGACACCGGGTGAGGTCGTCGAACTCACGGTCACCCTGGGACCGCGCGATGACTGGTTCACCCCCGCGGGGGTCGCCACCCTCTTCGACCAGGAGTGGACGGTCACCCACGAATCCGACCGGGTCGGCCTGCGGCTGAGCGGGGACGTTCCGCTCGAGCGGGCACGGACCGGGGAGCTGCCGAGCGAGGGCGCGGTCACCGGTGCCCTGCAGGTGCCGCCGAACGGTCAGCCCGTGCTCTTCGGCCCCGACCATCCGCTCACCGGCGGCTATCCGATCATCGGCAGCGTCGACGACACCGACCTCGCAGCCCAGCTCGCCCCGGGGGTCCGGATCCGCTTCCGGCGTTCGGATTCGGGTCCTGCCGACACTGCCGCCACCGTCGACTCCACCACCACCGACGAAAGCTGAACCATGTCGAGAATCCTCATCGCCAACCGCGGCGAGATCGCCGTGCGCGTCATCCGCGCCTGCGCCCAGAACGGGCACACCTCCATCGCCGTCTACGCCGATCAGGACGCCAACGCCCTGCACACGCAGCTCGCCGATGTCGCGATCGCCCTGCCCGGGACGACCGCCGCCGAGACCTACCTCAGCATCGAGGCGATCATCGCAGCCGCCCGGCAGGCCGGTGCCGACGCCGTCCATCCCGGCTACGGGTTCCTCTCGGAGAACGCCGACTTCGCCGCCGCCGTCGAGGACGCCGGGATGATCTGGATCGGACCGACCCCGGACTCGATCACCGCGCTCGGGGACAAGGTCACCGCCCGGCAGCTCGCCCAGAAGGCCGGGGCACCGCTCGCGCCGGGAATCGACCGGCCGCTGCGCGACGCCGCTGAGGTCGAGGAGTTCGCCGCCGAGCACGGCCTGCCCATCATCATCAAGGCCGCCCACGGCGGGGGTGGTCGCGGGATGAAGATCGTCCGCGAGATCTCCGACGTCGCCGGGGCCTTCGAATCGGCGACCCGGGAGGCCATCGAGGCGTTCGGTCGTCCCGAATGCTTCGTCGAGAAGTTCCTCGAACACCCCCGCCACGTCGAGGTCCAGGTCGTCGGCGACGGAAGGGGCACGGTCGTCGCCGTCGGCGACCGGGACTGTTCGGCCCAGCGGCGCAACCAGAAGCTCGTCGAGGAGGCTCCTGCCCCGAACCTCTCGGAGGAGCAGCGCGAACGCCTCCAGCGCTCGGCCGAGGCGATCTGCGCCGAGGTCGACTACCGAGGCGCCGGCACCGTCGAGTTCCTCCTCGCCGCCGACGGGACGATGACGTTCCTCGAGGTCAACACCCGGCTCCAGGTCGAACACCCCGTCACCGAGGCGGTCACCGGGGTCGACCTCGTCACCGAGCAGTTCCGCATCGCCTTCGGCGAGGGGCTGTCCCTGTCGGCGACCCCCGAGGTCAGCGGACACGCGATCGAACTGCGGATCAACGCCGAGGATCCCGGCCGCGGCTTCCTCCCCACGCCCGGGCGCATTGAGACCCTCACCGTCCCCGGCGGGCCCGGGGTGCGCTGGGACTCCGGGGTCCGTGCCGGTGACACCGTCCAGCCTGCCTTCGACTCCCTCTTCGCGAAGCTCATCGTCCACGGACCCGACCGGGCCACGACGATCGCGCGAACGATCACCGCGGCCACCGAGCTCGACGTCGTCGGTCCGGCCACCGTGCTCCCGTGCTCGCTGGCGATCCTCCGCCACCCGGCCTTCGCCGGGGAGAGCCTCGGCATCGACACGCAGTGGATCGAATCCCAGCTGCTGCCCGAGTTCGCCCCGCAGGAGAGGCCCGCGCCCGTATCGGGCGACGGGATCACCCGCGTCGACATCGAGATCGACGGGAAGCTCACGACACTCGGCCTGCCCGACGCGCTGCTCGCAGCACTCGGGTCGGTCGGCGGGACCGCCTCGGCGGGGACCGGAGAGGACGGGGACCGCGCCGAGGGATCAGTGGCCTCGGACGACGGATCGACTGCGGTGACCGCGCCTGTGCCCGGCAGCCTCGTCGACTTCCTCGTTGATGACGGCGCCGAGGTGGCCGAAGGCGACGAGGTCGCCGTGCTCTCGGCGATGAAGATGGAGACCCGGGTGCAGGCGGGAGCCGCGGGCACGCTCACCCATGACGCGTCGGTCGGCGACGTCGTCGTCGTCGGGGAGGCCATCGCCCGGATCCGGTGAGGTCGGATGGGCAGAGTCCGTCCCGGCGGGTGCCGAGTCCTTCCCGGCCGATAGAGTGGACGGAAACGTCAGCATCATGAAGAGGAGACCTCATGCCACGTCTGTCAGTCGGCGACACCGCCCCGGACTTCACGCTCGTCGATCAGGACGGGAAGTCCGTGAGCCTCAGCGACTTCCGCGGGAAGCGGGTCGTCGTCTACTTCTACCCGGCGGCGATGACGCCGGGCTGCACGACGGAGGCGTGTGACTTCCGCGATTCGCTCTCCGCGCTGACGAGCGCCGGTCTCGTCGTCCTCGGCGTCTCCCCCGATTCGCCGGAGAAGCTCAAGAAGTTCGAGGAGAAGGAAGGACTGACCTTCGAGCTGCTCTCCGATCCGGACAAGGCGATGATGGACGAGTGGGGCGCGTTCGGCGAGAAGAAGAACTACGGCAAGGTCGTCCAGGGCGTCATCCGCTCGACCGTCGTCGTCGACGCCGAAGGCAAGGTCGAACTCGCCCAGTACAACGTCAAGGCCACCGGTCACGTCGGAAGGTTGCGCAAGGCGCTCGGCATCGACGCCGCCTGAGCGGCCGCTCGCCCGCGAGCTCGGGCTTTCGGCCGCCTGCCCGCGTCCTGCTAGGCTTGATGCGGCCACGCGCGAGTGGCGGAATTGGTAGACGCGCTGGATTTAGGTTCCAGTGTCTTCGGACGTAGGGGTTCAAGTCCCCTCTCGCGTACGCAGTCTGTGCCGCGACACCGATCGGTGTCGCGGCACAGTGTCGTTCAGGCCCCGCCTGTGACCGCCCGGGCCGTCGTCGGCGGGGCACCGACCGAGGCGACGGGGATGTCGGCCGCCGGCTCCGCCGTGAGGTGGGCGGTGAGCATCCGGTCGAGGACGAACCAGCGGATGGCCTCCCGGTCGCGACTGTGGGCGACGAGAAACCACCGACTCTGCGTGTGTGCGAGGAAGATCGGATCGACCCGATGCGCCGACTCGCGCCCGTTCCGATCGCGGTAGCGCAGAGACAGCACTCTCCGTTCCTCGAGCGACCGTTCGACGGCCCTCCTCACCTGCGGTGATCCCGGTTCATCGGCATGATCGATCCAGATCCGCGCGCCGAGGCGGTCCGACCGCTCCCGTGTGCGTGCGTCCATCACCGCCTGGACCTTCGCCAGCGCCGCCCGAGCGTCGCCGTCGAAGGGCTGACCACGATGGGCGGCGACGGCAGCGGCGAGCCCCGAGGCCTCAGCCTCGGTGAAGTTGACCGGCGGCAGGGTCGCCGCCGCGTCGACGGCGTACCCGCCGCCCGGGCCCGGCTGCGCCCAGACAGGGAAACCACCCTGTTGCAGGCTCGAGATGTCGCGTTTGATCGTGCGCACGCTCACCTCGAAGATCTCCGACAGCCGCTCCGCCGTCCGACCCGCCGAACCGGCCCGGCGCAGCTCCTCGCGCAGGGCGTAGAGACGATCGATGCGATTCATGGATAAATGGTGACATACCAGTGACATCGGAGTCGGTCATGATGGTTCCATGAATACGCACTCGCAGTCACTTCTCCTCCTCTCCGGCGCCGGACCTCCCCTCGTGGATCTGGGATCAGGCCCGCGACCACCTCGGCGAGGAGATGACCTCCGTCGTCGCCCCACGCCCCACCTCGGAATCCGCGCGTCTGCGCGACTACGCCGAGGCGGCTATCGCCGCGATGCCGACCGAGCAGGTCGTCCTCGTCGGCCATTCGGCCGGCGGCGTCGTCGCCTCGGAGATCGCCCGCCTCGCTCCCGAACGGGTCGCCGGCTTCCTCGCGGTGAGCGCGATCGTGCCGCCGGCCGGTGGGTCGTTCGTCTCCGCAATGCCCGCGCCCAACCGGTGGGTGCTCGGCGCGGCGATGAGGTTCGCCGGGACCAGGCCGCCCGAGTCGGCCATCCGGAAGAACCTCGCCAGCGGCCTCGACGGTGAGATCGTCGACCGTCTCATCAGCGACTTCACCCCCGAACCCCAGGCCTACTATCGCGATCACCTCAGCCCGGGCACGTGGAGCGCACCCCGTGGATACGTGATGTCGACGACCGATAAGGAGCTGCCGCCGGCGCTGCAGAAGCGCTTCGCGGCGAACCTCGGCGGCGAGTGGACACGGGAGCTGACCACCGGGCACGTGCCCATGCTCGAGGATCCCGCCGGACTCGCCACCGCCATCACCGCCTTCGTCGACACGCTGCCGCGTAAGACGACCGGCCCCGAGTGATTCGTCAGCAGCGCAACATCGCCCTCACCCTGCGCAGAACGCGGACGGATTGTTCTTCCACTTGTCGCCGCGCTGCTTTCAGGTCCTTGCCATTTCGCCGGATCCAGTCGCTCTTGGCCGCTGCCGTTTTCACACCTCCCGCACTTCAGTGGTGTGCAGGACGTCGACACGGACCTGGTCCAGGCACATGAGAATGTGGTCGGCGGTGAGGACGGCAACGATCATGTTCGCAGCACGCGGCCTGACCCGGGAGAGTTACTGTGAACTATAAGTGGAGAACCAAGTACGGCTGGTCTCCCACGCAAACAGCCCCCGGGGCTGGTCGTTCTACACGAGATGACGCTAATTACGTCGTTTCGACGGGAAATTCTCCATGTCGATCACGATCGGTTCGTAATCGTCAATGCGATGCTCGACCTCATCGCTGGAGGACGTGTCCCAGTCTTCGTGATGATCCTCGAGGATTCGGTTTGCGATCAGCGCGAGCGCTGCATGCTGTCGTCCACGGCTGTTTCCCATCGCGACGACCGCGTCAGAACTATTCGCCTCGACTTCGTCTGCAAGTTCACGAACGTCGATACTGAAACTGACAATTGAGCCTTCGTTGTCACGCATTGGGAATGTCATTTCGGTGCCATGAACTTCAACGTCGCCTACTGCACCTACCATGTCAGCCAGCCGCCCGGCGAGAACGTAGTCAAGGTCGTGGATCTTCTCAGTCATCAGCACTTCTTTGCAGGGAATGATGTAACCACGTTCTTCCCTCGGTACGAGACTGGCACATTGGTCGTGAACGTGTCGTAGGTCTTGCCGTTGTACTTCAACTCTACAGGCGCACAGTCCTAATTCACTCATCTCTATGAGTACAAACACTCATTTGTGTTACAGTGAGGGTACACAGCACAGTCCGAACGATTGGGATCGCGATGAACGCTGAGGCCGCACCAGACCTCGATCGGGCGCTGCGCGCGCTCGCCGACGGGAACCGTCGGGCCATCCTGGCAGCGATCCGCACTTCCCCGAAACCGGTGGGGACGATCGCCGAGGAGCTCGGCCTCTCCCAGCAGACGACGTCGCACCACCTCGGCGTGCTGCGGAAGGCGGGACTGACCGTCGGCACCCGGGAGGGCACGCGGCACCTCTTCGCGGTGAGCACCGACGGCCTCGCTGCGGTGCGCACGTACCTCGATGACTTCTGGCCCACCAAGCTCTCCGCCCTCAAGGCCGCCGTGGAGAGTGATCATGGCTGAGTTCACCGATTCTATCGACATCGCCGCCCCACCCGAGGCCGTCTTCGCCTATCTCACGACGAACGAGGGGATGACGGCGTGGATGGGTGAGTTCGCCGACCTCGACCCTCGCCGAGGCGGTCAGTTCGCCGTCGACATCGCCGGCCATCCCGTCCGCGGTGAGTTCCTCGACGTCGATCCCCACAGCCGCGTCGTCGTCTCGTGGGGGTTCGCCGGCAGCGACGATCTGCCCGCCGGCGCCTCGACCGTCGAATTCCGGCTCACTCCGACCTCGGCGGGCACGCGCGTCGATCTCCGGCACTCGGACCTGCCCGAGGTCAGTGTGCCCGGCCATGCGGACGGTTGGTCGCACTTCCTCTCCCGCCTCGTCATCGCCGGGACCGGCGGCGACGCGGGACCCGACACGTGGGTGCCGCTGCCCGACCGCCCGCACTGACTCCGCCCGATCCGACGGAAGACTATTCACAGGAACTGGGAACACCGAGAGATGAGGAGAATCCCATGGCCGAGACCACCGCATACGACACCGTGAGGAAGTATCACGAGGCCTGGACGAACGGCCGCGTCGATGAGGCGATGGAGCACGTCGCCGAGGACATCGCGTGCCGCGCCCCCGGCATGGACATCGCCGGCAAGGACGCCTACCGGCAGTTCATCGGCGGCTTCGCCCCCATGCTCACCGGCATCGAGGAGGTCACCGACTTCTCCGACGGCGATCAGGTCGCCCTCTTCTACTACCCGCAGACCGCTGCGACGTCGACGACTCCGGCCGCTGAGCTCTTCACGGTCCGGGACGGTCTGATCACCGAGAGCCTGCTCATGTTCGACCGGCTCTCCTACGGTCCGCCGAACCCGTCATGATCGACGTCGACGCGTGCACACCAGTGAGGAGTGAGCGATGACTCCCGAACAAGGAGCCCTCGTCGACCGACTCCGTGCCCTGCTCGCCGACGAGCCGGCGGTGCGCGAGGTCGCGATGTTCGGCGGTCGGTCGTTCATGGTCAGCGAGAAGATCGCCGTGAGTGGACTCAAGTCCGGCAGCCTGCTCGTGCGCATCGACGCCGACCGTCACGACGAGCTCGTCGGCCGGCCGGGTGCTCGGCAGGCCGAGATGGGTGCCGGACGGACGATGGGTCCGGGGTGGATCGACGTCGCTGCCACGGCGATCGGCGACGACGCCGGGCTGAGCGCGTGGGTCGATGCGGCCCTCGAGCACAACCGGGCCGTCACCGGAACGCGCGGCTGATCCCGGCACGCAGCTGCCCCAGCTGGATCCAGATGAGGAAGCGCTGAAGCGGCCGCAGGACCAGCCCGAGGAGGCGGCGGACGAGGCTGGTCGAGGTGCGCACCCACGCGTACTCGATGTGCAGTTGGGTGCCGCCGGCCGCCGGTTCCAGGGCGATCGACGTGCGTCGGGCGTTGGCCCGCGCAGCATCGGGGTAGGTGGCCCGCCATTCGATGAACCGCGGTTCATCGGCCTCGACGACCTCCACTCGCTGGTTGACCACGTGGGGCTTGACGGTGACCGGCGTCCCATCGCGCCGGGTCGAGCGCGTTCGAGCAGCCCACGACTGACCCGCCGAGGTGGCAGCGGCGCCGTCCTCAACGGCGTCGATCGTCGGATCCCAGTCGGGCAGTCGCGAGGCGTCCGAGATCAGGCGCCACACGTCATCGATCGGCGCCGGGACGAACGCCGCAGCCGTGCCCGACAGCGCATCCGCACTCGTCGAGCCCGAACGCCGGTCCGACAGACGCTCAACTCTGTCGAGCTCGGCGAGCACAGCCTCGGGCGAGGTGCCCAAACGCTGGAGAATCGATTCGATCATGCCGCTCGGTTCGACGACGAGGTCGCGCAGCACCGCGGCCGCGTCACCTCGCTTGCCGGAGCTGTTCGCGGACTGGAGGATCCTCACCGCACGGTCACCCCACTCGTAGCCCTCGGTCTCGTGGAAGACGATACGGCCGGGCTCGGGCGGGTCCATGCGGATTCCGAGTCCGGCGAGCTGTTCGGCATGCTGCGCGGCAACCGCCTCCCGGGCGTCGTCGATCGTGATGCCGAGACTGCGCAGCACCTGACCGGCGGTCTGCTCGCTGACGGTGAGCGCGAGGAACAGGTGGTCGATGTCGGCTTCACGCTGGCCGACGCGCGAGGCTTCCTCCATCGCCGTGATCGACAGCGAGTACGACGTCGATGCGGAATCGGTGAACCTGCTCATCGGGCCCTCCTGGGGACGGGGATCGTCGGATCGATCCTCTTCGCGTACTTCTTGTGCACCGCCTGCCGGGAGACGCCGAGCGCGTCGGCGACGTCCTGCCAGCTCATCCCGGCTCGCAGTCCGGCTTCGACCTGGGCGAGTTCGAGGCGTTCGGTGAGTGCGCGCAACGATGACACTGCCCGCAGCCCCGCCCGGGGGTCACTCGTGTCGGCCGCGACATCGGCGATCTGTGTCGATTCCATGTCTGTCAATTTACGTTGCTAACGCGCCGCCTGTCAACCATTGTTGCTTACCGGCGGTCGCTTCCCGCGGGCTCAGCGGACCTCTACAGTGGGCTCATGAGCTCAACCGCCGACCTCACCGTTCGCCCTGTGACCGCTTCCGACGAGTCCCGCTGGAAGGAGCTCTTCCGCGGCTACCGGGAGTTCTACAAGCTCCCCGAGTCCGAGGACGTCGTCGAGCGCGTCTGGGGATGGCTGATGGATCCGTCCCATGAGTGCGAAGGACTCGTCGCCGAGGCGGATGGGCGGATCGTCGCGATCGCCGACTACCGACGATTCTCCCGTCCATCGACGGGGACCGTCGGCCTCTGGCTCGACGACCTCTTCACCGACCCAGAAGCCCGCGGCACCGGGGCCGGTCGCGCGCTCATCGCCCGGCTGCAGGAGATCGCGGCCGAGGAGGGGCGTTCGGTCGTCCGGTGGATCACCGCCGACGACAACACGCAGGCACAGGCCCTCTACGACCAGGTCGCGACGAAGACGAACTGGCTCACCTACGACGCGGCACCGGTTGCCGAGTAGACCACTCGGAACTGCTCGCACACGACGGGCGACGCCGCCCGCGCTCCCGCCCAGAAATCGGCAAGCCTCGTGTCGTCCATGGACCGACCCTACCCCGGTAGTCTTGCTTCCATGCTCGTGTCAGACCTCGTGCGTCTCGTCGGCGCTGCGATCAGCCTCATCGGCCTCGGCCTCGTCATGGGCATCAGTCCGACGACGATCGCCGTGTCCTTCCGGGTCCTCACCGATGTTCCCCGCGCCAAGCGCGCGATGGGTTTCATGCTCCTCGGACTCATCCTCGGTGCCACGGTCATCCTCCTCGCCCTCCAGGTCATCGACCCACACACGCTCGAGACCCTCGTCAGTCGCGACATCGAGAAGGTCCTCGTCCGTCACAGCGTCGACCTCGCCGCCGGCGCCCTCTTCCTCACCGCCGGCATCATCATGGCCGTGCGGCTGCGCCGACCTCCGAAACCGAAGAGGCCGCACAGGAAGCCCACCGGCAAAGCCGGGGCGATGGTCCTCATCGGCATCTCGAACACCGTCATCAGCTTCAGCGACTTCGCGACGATGTACATGGTCGCCCGCATCGTCCGCGCCGTGAGCGAGGACATCATCATCCGCGGCATCGTCTACCTCGTCTTCATCGCCGCGATGATCGCCCCCTACGTGCTCCTCACCTGGGCATGGAACCGCTTCCCGAAGGTCTCTGCGAAACTCTCTGCGTTCTTCACCCGCATCGCGAACGCGAACCTCCGCCCCTGGGCGACCGCGCTCACGCTGCTCGCCGCCGTCATCTTCCTCGCGATGGGCATCTGGGGCGAACCGCGCCTATAGGACGCGAACGCCGCTCACGCCACTCGGGCTGCCAGTCGCACCCGCAACCCGTCGAGAAGGGCAGCGAGCCCGAGCTCGAACGACGGCTCCGCCCCGTACGAGTCGGCATTGTGAGCGGCGAGCGCCGCATGGACGGCAGGGAACTGCTCATCGGCGGCCTCCTGCGCGAGGAGGTCACCGGGGGCGACCATGTCGAGCGCCGACCCGAGCACATGCGCCTCAACCGTGCGGACGACCGCGATGACCTCGGACTCCGGCCAACCGCCTCGGCGCAGGCCCGCGACGACCGCGTCGTACATCGCATACGTCGACCGGTCCCGGATCGAGGTCGTCGCGAGCAGGCGGATGAGGTTGGGGTGGGCGGCGAAGACCCGCAGGTACGAACGCGCCCACACCTCGATTGCCTCGTCCCAGGCCAGACCCGACGACTCGGCGAAGGCGCTGACGTCGATGCCCGTGACGATCCGCGCGCGCATCGCCTCGATGAGGTCATCGCGCCCGCTGACGTGGTTGTAGAGCGAGGAGACCTGGCGGTCGACCCGATCGGCGAGGACGCGCATGGACAGCGCCTCGGCCCCCTCGACATCGACGAGATCGAGGGCGGCACTGACAAGCCGGTCCCGATTGAGTCGCATGATCACCACTTCCCCTGACTCCGTGAAGAGTGTATCGTGCTGAGGGTCACAAATACGAACACTGTTCGTACGCAATGGAGCGAAAGGGAGTCCTGTGACGACAACCCATTTCTCAGGCGGCACGATCTGGCGCGGTGCGAGCAGCGAGCCCAGTGACGCCCTCCTCATCAGTGACGGCATCGTCATCGCCGTCGGGGCGACCGACGTCGCGGCCCGCCTCGGCGAACTTCCCGCCGACACCGCAGTCGAACACGTCGACCTTGCCGGCGGGTTCCTCATGCCGTCCTTCGGCGACGGGCACGCGCACCCGATGTTCGGCGGGCTCGAGGCCGCAGGCCCCCAGGTCCGCAGATGCACCTCGGTGGATGAGATCGTCGCGGAGGTCCGACGCTGCGCCGAGGCGAACCCCGAGGCCGACTGGATCGTCGGCGCCTCGTACGACGGCAGCCTCGTCGAGGGCGGACTCTTCGACGCCCGCTGGCTCGACGAGGCGGTGGCCGACCGTCCGGTCGTCCTCCGCGCGTGGGACTACCACACGGTGTGGTGCAACTCCAGGGCGCTCGAGCTCGCCGGCATCACCGCCGACACCCCCGACCCCGTCCTCGGCGAGATCCCCCGCCTGCCCGACGGCTCCCCGCTCGGCATCCTCCGCGAATGGGGTGCCGTCGACCTCATCGACGCCGTCCGCCCACCCCAGTCCGAAGACGACCGCCTCCGCGCGCTCGACCGCGCTGCCCGCTACCTCCTCGACCGCGGGGTGACGTGGGTCCAGGACGCGTGGGTCGAACCCGCCGACGTCGACACCTACCTCACCGCCGCGAGGTCCGGCGACCTCGGCATCCGCGTCAACCTCGCCCTCTACGCCGACCCCCGGCACTTCGCCGAACAGCTGCCGGGCATGGTCGCCTCCCGTGCGCGAGTCCGCGCCGCCGGGTCTGACCTGCTCACCGCGGAGACCGTGAAGTTCTTCGCCGACGGCGTCGTCGAGAACGAGACCGGTGCCCTCCTCGAACCGTACTGCTCATCCCTGCACAACCACGGCATGCGCGTGTGGGAGGGTGACTCCCTCGCCGAGGCGGTCACCGCCGTCGACGCCGAGGGCTTCCAGATCCACATCCACGCGATCGGCGATGCCGCCGTCCGACAGGCCCTCGATGCGATCGAGACCGCGATCACCATCAACGGTCCCCGCGACCGCCGCCCCGTCATCGCGCACGCCCAGCTCGTCGACGCAGCCGACCTGCGCCGCTTCGCCGAGCTCGGGGTCATCGCGACCATGCAGCCGCTCTGGGCACAGCTCGATGCGCTCATGACCGTGCTCACGGTCCCCCGTCTCGGCGAGGATCGGGCCGATGAGCAGTACCGGATGCGCTCGATCCTCGACTCCGGAGCGAGACTCGCCTTCGGCTCCGACTGGCCGGTCTCCTCCGGAGCCCCGCTCGAGGGGCTTGCGATCGCCACGAGCAGGCGCACCGCCGACGGCGAACCGGCAGGCGGATGGACACCTGATGAGATCGTCGGCATCGGGCCCGCCCTCGACGCGTACTCTCAGTCCGTGGCCCATCAGGCCTTCGCCGACCGCGCGCCGACACCCTGGGGTGAGATCCGTCCCGGGGCGAGCGCCGACCTCGTCATCCTCGACGCCGACCCGCGCACGCTCACCGCCGCGGAACTCGCAGCCCTGCGCGTGCGCGCCACCTACCTGCGCGGCAGCCTCGCCGCCCCGACAGTCTGACCGGAAGGACCGTCATGTCCGACGACCACGGCACCACCGCTCCCGCCGAGACCGGGCATCTGCGCCGCGCCCTCGGCGTTCCCTCACTCGTCTTCTTCGGCCTCGTCTACATGGTCCCGCTCACGGTGTTCACGACCTACGGCATCGTCACCGAGATCACCGGCGGGCGCGTGCCGCTCGCCTATGTCATCACCCTCGTCGCGATGGTCTTCACCGCCCGCTCGTACGCGAAGATGGCCGGCGAGCTGCCCTTCGCCGGCTCCGCGTACACGTACACGCAGAAGACCTTCGGCGCCGGCGTCGGCTTTGTCGCCGGGTGGGCGCTGCTGCTCGACTACCTCTTCCTGCCGATGATCAACTACCTCGTCATCGGCCTCTATCTCAATGCCGCCCTGCCGATGGTCCCCTCGTGGGTCTTCGTCCTCGTCGCCATCGTCCTCGTCACGATCCTCAACATCATCGGCATCGTCTCGGTGGCGCGCGCGAACATCGTCATCATCGCCGCCCAGGGGATCTTCATCCTCACCTTCGCCGTCCTTTCCTTCGCCACCATTTCGGGCTCGGGTTCGGTCGATCTCGCCGCCCCGTTCACCGGCGACGGCACCGTCGACGGGTTCGGGGCCGTCATGGCCGGTGCCGCGATCCTCTGCCTGTCCTTCCTCGGCTTCGACGCCGTCTCGACGCTGTCGGAGGAGGCGAAGGATCCCAAGCGCTCGGTGCCGCGGGCGATCGTCATCGCCACGCTCACCGGCGGGCTCATCTACATCGTGCTCTCGTTCATCGCCCAGCTCGTCTTCCCGTCGAACGCGTTCGCCGACCCCGAGTCCGGTTCGCTCGACGTCATGGCCGCCGCCGGAGGGCAGTTCCTCACGATCTTCTTCACCGCCGCCTACGTCGCCGGCGCCTGCGGGTCGGCACTGACCTCGCAGGCCTCGGTCTCGCGCATCCTCTACGCGATGGGCCGCGACGGGGTGCTTCCGCGCGGGTTCTTCGGGCGCCTGTCGAAGCGCTTCCTCACCCCGGTCTTCGCGACGGTCACCGTCGGCGTCGTCTCCCTCCTCGCGCTCGCTGTCGACCTCACGTTCATCTCGGAGATGGTCAGCTTCGGCGCGCTCATGGCGTTCTCCGCGGTCAACCTCGCAGTCATCAAGCACTTCGTCATCGACAGGGGTCGCCGAGGCGGTCGTGCGATCCTCAGCTACGTCGTCCTGCCCGGCATCGGCTTCGGCCTCACCGTGTGGCTGTGGACGAGCCTGTCCCCGCGCACGCTCATCATCGGGCTGGTGTGGCTGGCCCTCGGCGTCGCCTACCTCGCGTTCGTCACCCGCGGCTTCCGCCGGCCCACACCCTCGCTCGATCTCAAGGAGTGAGGCGCTCGATCTCGCCGAGTGAGGCGCTCGACCTCAAGGAGTATGGCCCCCCGATCACCCGAGGACGCTCAGGTTTCCGTTCCAGCGCGGGTAGTCACTCGACGCCCCGGAGCCGGTGAACTCGATGCTCATCGCGGTGGGGATGTCCGCGTCCTTGAGGATGCTCATCGCCGGCAGGTCGCGCAGGTACGCGGCGTTGGCTTCCTCGAGCGGGAGCTCCGCCTCGGCGGAGGCGAAGGCCGCCGCGAAGGCTTCGTCGTCGAGGTCGGACTCGATCGCCCGGACGGCGAGGTCGAGGTGTTCGGGGGCGCTCATCAGCCGCAGCCCCTGGAGCGCGAGCTCTCGGGCGGGTCGGGGGACGTGCGTCCGGTACCAGGCGAGCCCGTGCTCGCTCACCGCCGCACGGTAGAGGTCGACATAGCTGCTGCGCAGGGCGTCCTGGGAAATCGCGTCGGTGTCATCGACGCGATCGAGTGCACCGGCGACGATTCCGCGGTTGCAGTCGACGAGTTCTGCGGCGGTGCCATCGAGGGCCTCCTGCGTGAGCAGAACGGGGTGGGAGCTGTCCTTCTCACACGAGAGGATGTCGTCGAGCTGGCTGTATTCGATCCGATCGAAGTCGTTCATGCCCCGAGACTAGGACGACGACGTGAATAGCAGGTGACGTGGGTCACTCTCCGGGCAGGCGGCTCTCGACGACCGTGAACTTGGCCGTCCGGGCGAGCTGCACGCTCGGACCGATGAGGTCCTCGAGCCGATCCCGGTAGCGCAGGTGGGAGTTGAAGACGGTGAGCACGCGGCCGCCGGGGGTCAGGTGGGCTGCAGCCGTGCGCATCATCCCCGCCGCCGTGTCCGTCTCGATCGCTGTGCCGTGGTGGAACGGCGGGTTGAGAAGGATGAGGTCGTACGCTCCCCCGAGCGGGTCGTCGGTACCGCCGCTGTCGGTATCGCCGGCATCGGCACCGCTCGCATCGGCGAGGATGATGTCGACGGCCGTTCCGTTGGCCTCCGCCGTCTCCCTCGCCGAGGCGACCGCCGCCTTCGAGACGTCGACGCCGACTCCCGTGTCCGCTCCCGTCACGGCTATCGCCGCTGTGAGCAGCCAGCCGTTGCCCGCTCCGAGGTCGAGGACGGAGGCCGGACGGGCGAGCGCGGGGACTGCATCCGGGGAAGCGGACGCCTCGGCGAGGGCGGTGAGCAGGAGCGATGACCCTTCGTCGGCTTTCGTCCCGGAGAAGCACGCGCCGTGGGCGCTGACCGTGAGCGGTCCGGTCGCGGGCGTGTCGATGACCCCGGTGCGCGGGAAACGGGTGAGCGAGGGGGAGGTCAGGGGGCGGCTGCCGATGATCAGACGGTTCTTCCCCACTCCCGGTGAGACGTCGACGCGACCGAAGGCGCGGGCGAGCTCCTTGTTCACCGCCCGGCTCATCACGTCGCTGCGGCCGATGACGATGAGTGTCGTGACGAGCGGGTGGAGGACGGTGATCGCCTCGGCGAGGGCATGTGTCGCCTTCGGCGCATCGACGACCGCCCAGGTCTCGCCGGGCACGTCCCCGCTCTCGGTGCGCTGTACGTCGGCGAGGTCGGCGACGGGCTCGGCACCCGGGGCTTCCGCGGCGACGTTCCGTGCCTCGTCGAGGCGGTCGTTGTACGTGCGCACGGCGGTGAGCTCGGAGAGCACGCGGGTCTGGAGGCCGAGTGGGTCGTCGACGAGGATGACCTCGTCGGGGGCAGCGCTCGGGGCGGTGAACGTCCCCTCGCTCGACCGTCCGGAGACGTCGAGTTCACCGGTGCGACGCCCGATCACATAGTCGGCGAGCAGCCGCGCCTGGGCGAGCCCCGGGGCGTCGGCGGGCCACGGCATCCGGGCGAGCAGGTCGTCGCGGGTGCGCAGGGCCGCAGAGTCGGAGGCGAGGAGGGAGGCGGGCATCCGCTCAGTCTAATGCGCGCCCGCTCGTGCGCACCTGTCGGCGACCGGGCCCGGCGTGAGATGTGCTACTAATTGAGGGAGCCTCATCCCCCGACGCACCAGGAGAGACCATGACCATTCTCGTCGGCTATTCCCCCTCGCCCGAAGGCAAGGCCGCGGTCGCATTCGGCATCGAGCAGGCTCGCGCCTTCGACGACACCCTCATCGTCCTCAACGCCGGCATCGGGGAGACGCCCGACGAGCACGGAGTCGCGACGAACGCCGACATGGATGAACTCAAGCAGACCCTGCTGAACTCCGAGGTCTCCCACGAGATCCTCCAGTTCCTCCGCGGCAACGACCCCGTCGAGGAGCTCCTGGCCCTCGCCGAGGCGACCGACGACACCCGCATGATCGTCATCGGTTCCCGTCGCCGCTCCCCCGTCGGCAAGCTCATCATGGGTTCGACCGCGCAGCGGATCATCCTCGAAGCCGAGGTCCCCGTCGTCTCCGTCAAGGCCGATCGCTCCCGCTGACGGCTCTCACCGCCGCAGACGCCGACCGATCGGCATCGACCGCGTCCGTGCGGTGACGCTCACTCCCCCGCGATGGCGGCGATGAGGGCGTCGACATCGTCGGTCGTCGTGTCGAAGGCGCACATGAGGCGGACGATGTCCCGCTCGAGCGGCCAGTCGGCGAACGCGAAGCGCTGTCGGGCCCGGGCGGCCACCTCGGCGGGCATGCGGACGAAGACGACGTTGGCCTCGACGGGCTGGACGAGGTCGAGCCCGGGGACACGGCCGGAGGCGGCCACCTCGGCGAGCCTGGTCTCGAGGTACCGCGCCATCGCGTTGGCGTGGTCCGCCGACCTCCGCCACAGGTCCCCGTCGTAGAGGGCGTTGAGCTGCGCGGAGAGGAAGCGCATCTTCGACGACAGTTGGAGGTTCATCTTCCGCAGGAAGCGCATCCCCTGCCCGATCTCGGGGTTGAGGACGACGACGGCCTCAGCGCCGAGGAGGCCGTTCTTCGTCCCGCCGAGGCTGAGGATGTCGACGCCGACGTCCGTGGTCAGGGTGGCGAGGTCGGTGCCGAGGAAGGCGGCGGCATTGCCGAGGCGGGAGCCGTCGACGTGGAGGATCATCCCGTTCGCGTGGGCGTGGTCGGCGATCGCGCGGATCTCCTCGGGCCGGTAGGTCGTCCCCCATTCCGTCGACTGGGAGATGCTCACGCCCAGCGGCTGCGCATTGTGCTCGCTGCCGCGGCCGACCATCGCAGAGGCGATCGACTCCGGGGTGAGCTTGCCGTCGGCGGTCGGGACGGCGACGATCTTGAGCCCGCCGACCTTCTCCGGTGCGCCGGTCTCGTCGTAGTTGATGTGGGCGCTCGCGGCCGTGATGACCGCGGCCCAGCGGGGCAGGGCCGACTGGAGGGCAAGGACGTTGGCGCCGGTGCCGTTGAAGACGGGGAACGCCTGCGCCCGCGCCCCGAAGTGTCCTTCCATGACGCCGTGGAAGTGCGCGGTCCAGGGATCCCCGCCGTAGCCGGGGGTGTGCCCGACATTGGCGTCGATGAGCGCCTGGATGACCTCGGGATGCGCGCCTGCCCAGTTGTCCGAACCGAAGTTGCGGGGGTGGTCGACGGGATCCGTGCTCACGCGGTCGGCAAGGTGCGGCTGCTCGGGCGTGGCGGGTTCGGCCGAGGGGTCGAGGACCTGGTCGGCGGGTGAGGGGGCGTCGTTGCGAGTCTCGTCGTTCACCTGCTCAGCGTATCGCCCTGCCCCACCGCCGTGCAGGCGGGGCCGCGGACCGACATCCCGCCTCGGCGAGTGAGCGGTGAATGGCGGAAGGGGGAGCGATCGACGATCACTCCCCCCTTCCGGCTCAGACGGTCTCAGCCGTCAATCGCGGTCTCAGCTCTCCTCGCTGATCTTCCGGCGACGGACGAGCATGAGCGTCACGGCACCGGCGGCCAGCAGCGCCGCGCCGGCAGCGAGGGTGCCGATGGTCTCGACACCGGTGCGCGGCAGGTCACCGCCGGGGCCCGGGGCCGTCGGCGTCTCGGACGGCGACGGAGCCGGGGCGGTCGGGGTCTCGGTCGGGGCCGGGCTGTCCGTCGGAGTGTCCGTCGGGGCCGGGCTGTCCGTCGGAGTGTCCGTCGGGGCCGGGCTGTCCGTCGGAGTCGGCGATCCCGTGGGCGTCTCGGTCGGGGTCTCAGTCGGAGTCTCAGTCGGGGTGTCGGTCGGGGTGTCGGTCGGGGTCGGGGTGGAGCCCTCGTCACCGTCGCCGGTGCCGCCGCCGCCCTGGCGGACGACCTCGCCCTTCTTGATCACGGTCTCTTCGCCCTCGATCTCGAACTTCGCCGAGTTCGTGTAGGTTCCGGCCTTGCCGCCGTCGGTGACCGTCGTGCGGTAGATGACGGCGTAGACCCAGCCCTCTTCCGAGGTGAAGCTCACGGTCGAGCCGTCCTCGGAGACGGTGTAGAAGTCCTCGGGCTTCGGCCCCCAGCCCACCGGCTGCCCGTTCTCGTTGAACTGGTTCGTGCCGGCCAGACGGGTCTCACCGGGGATGAGTTCGATGTTCTCCCCGCCGAGGTCGGTCACCGTGACCTTCTGGTCGCCCTTCATCCCGCCGGCGGGCGAGGCGATGTTGACGTGCCACTGGATGATGTCGTTCTCGCGGTCGTAGCTGCCCCACTTGTAGGAGTCCTGGCCCTTCCACTCGCATTCGCCCTCGCAGGGTCCGTCGGGCGGAGTGACGGTGACGGTGTCGGAGACCTCACCGAAGTCGTAGGTGACTTCCTTGGTCTCGGTCGTCTCCGTCTGCACGGAGACCCAGAAGTAGAACGTGCCCTTGAGGTTGAGCGGGTTGTCGGCGAGGTACTGCGAGTCGAAGTCGCAGAAGATCTGCGTCTCGGTCACGGTGCACTCGCCCATTGCGACGCCCTCGGGATCGAGGAGGTCGAACGCGTCGACACGGCCCTGCAGTTCGGCAGGCAGGTCGACGACGAAGCCCGCGGGCGTCGTCGGGTTGTCGGGGAGACTCCAGGTGCCGTCGATGCGGGCTACGGAGCCGCTCTTGATCTCGTCCTGCTGGAATTCGAGGGAGTCGATCGAGGCGTTGGTCTGGTACGGCGGCGCAGCATTCGCGGGGATTGCGACCAGTACCGTTGCGAGCAGGGCGAACATCGCGAGGATGGCCGCCCCGACGCGTGGAAGTACGTGCGTCATGGGGATTCCTTTGTATGTTGGACAGCACCGTCGACTATCCGGGAGGGGACCGGAGATCGGTGCTGAGTGGGGACTCAAAGCGAAACATTACAAGTTGGACACGATGATCACAACTTGCACACGAATTCTGCCCAGTCGGCTCTCAGAGATGAGGGGTGCTGCCGGCGGTGATGAGGGTGTGCAGCTGCGGATTCCGCACTTGGAGCACCAAGAACTACCCGTGCACCGGGTGTTTTCAGCGCTGCGGGTGCGGGGTGGAGAACTGCCGGGATGATGTGACGCTCCGGGGATGACGTGACGCTCCGGGGATGACGTGGCGCTGCGGGTGCGGGATGAAGGGGCTGAGGCGAGTGCAGACGGCACGAAGCCCGCCTCCGATGATCGGAGGCGGGCTTCGCAGTGCTGACCGCGGCGACCCGGTCTCAGCGGCCGGGTGTCAGCGGCTCACTTGCCGGCGAGGAGCTCACGCATGAGTTCGGCGGTCTCGGTCGGGGTCTTGCCGACCTTGACGCCGGCGGCCTCGAGGGCCTCCTTCTTCGCCTGGGCGGTGCCCGAGGAGCCGGAGACGATGGCGCCGGCGTGGCCCATGGTCTTGCCCTCGGGAGCGGTGAAGCCTGCGACGTAGCCGACGACCGGCTTCGACACGTTCTCCTTGATGTAGGCGGCGGCCCGCTCCTCGGCGTCTCCGCCGATCTCGCCGATCATGACGATCGCCTCGGTCTCCGGGTCGGCCTCGAACGCCTCGAGGGCGTCGATGTGCGTGGTGCCGATGACCGGGTCACCGCCGATGCCGATCGCAGTCGAGAAGCCGAGGTCACGGAGTTCGTACATCATCTGGTAGGTGAGCGTGCCCGACTTCGAGACGAGCCCGAGCTTGCCCTTCTTCGTGATGTTCGCGGGGATGATGCCGGCCAGCGACTGCTCGGGCGAGATGATGCCCGGGCAGTTGGGGCCGATGATCCGGGTCTTGTTGCCGGCCGCCTGGGCACGCGCCCAGACCTCGGCCGAATCCTGGACCGGGATGCCCTCGGTGATGATGACGAGCAGGCCGATGCCGGCGTCGATCGCCTCG
Source organism: Brevibacterium metallidurans (assembly GCF_037101285.1). Classification (NCBI taxonomy): domain Bacteria; kingdom Bacillati; phylum Actinomycetota; class Actinomycetes; order Micrococcales; family Brevibacteriaceae; genus Brevibacterium; species Brevibacterium metallidurans. The sequence continues at coordinate 306,254 of NZ_BAAAAF010000003.1, read as the reverse complement.
ATCGCCGCGTCCTTCGAGAACGCGGGCGGGACGAAGGCGACGGACACGTCGGCACCGGTGGCCTCCATCGCCTCGGCGACGGTCGCGAAGACGGGAAGCTCGATGTCATCGCCGTTCTTGTCGACGTGCTTGACAGTGGTGCCGGCCTTGCGGGCGTTGACGCCGCCGACCACGTTCGAACCAGCCGCGAGCATGCGGGCGGTGTGCTTGGTGCCCTCGCCGCCGGTGATGCCCTGGACGATGATCTTCGAATCGGAATTCAGGAAGATTGACATGGGTATGGAGACCTTTCCTTACTTCGCAGCAGCCAGTTCGGCGGCCTTGTCGGCTCCACCGTCCATGGTGTCGACCTGGGTGACGAGCGGGTGAGCGGCCTCGGCGAGGATCGCGCGGCCCTCTTCGACGTTGTTGCCGTCGAGGCGGACGACGAGGGGCTTGGTCGCCTGGTCGCCGAGGATCTCGAGAGCCTTGACGATGCCGCGGGCGACCTCGTCGCACGCGGTGATGCCGCCGAAGACGTTGACGAAGACGGCCTTGACCTGGTCATCGCCGAGGATGACGTCGAGTCCGTTGGCCATGACCTCCGCCGAGGCGCCGCCGCCGATGTCGAGGAAGTTCGCCGGCTTGACGTCATCGTGCTTCTCGCCTGCGTAGGCGACGACGTCGAGGGTCGACATCACGAGGCCCGCACCGTTGCCGATGATTCCGACCTCGCCGTCGAGCTTGACGTAGTTGAGGTCGAGTTCCTTGGCCTTGAGCTCGAGGGGGTCCTCGGCGTCGATGTCGCGCAGCTCTTCGTGGTCGGGGTGGCGGAAGTCGGCGTTCTCGTCGAGCGAGACCTTGCCGTCGAGGGCGATGATGTCACCGGCACCGGTCTTGACCAGCGGGTTGACCTCGACGAGGGTGGCGTCCTCCTTCTCGAAGACGGTCCACAGGGACACGAGCACGGGGGCGACCTTCGCAGCGGTCTCGGCATCGAAGCCAGCCGCCTCGGCGATCTCCTTGGCCTTGGCCTCGTCGATCCCGTCAATGGCACTGACGGGGATCTTCGCAAGCGCTTCGGGGCGCTCGACCGCGAGCTGCTCGATCTCCATGCCGCCTTCCTTCGAGCACATCGCGAGGTAGGTGCGGTTGGAGCGGTCGAGGAGGACGGAGAAGTAGTACTCTTCGGCGATGTCCGCACCTTCGGCGATCATCACCTTCTTCGTGATGTGTCCCTTGATGTCGAGACCGAGGATCTCCTTGGCACGCGCTTCCGCCTCGTCAGGATTCTTCGCGACCTTGACGCCGCCGGCCTTGCCGCGGCCGCCGATCTTCACCTGCGACTTGACGACGACCACGCCGCCGCCCAGGTCTTCGGCTGCCTTCTTCGCTTCTTCTGGTGTCGTGGCGACCTGAGCCTTGAGCACGGGCACCCCGTGCTTCTCGAACAGGTCACGTGCTTGATACTCGAAAAGATCCACGTGTCTTCCTTCGTTTCGTCTGCAGGGCGTTCTCACCCAGCATTCGTGCGGGGTCTTTTGGCCCCGCAAGAGCGTTGACGGATGCAACAACCACAGACCACTTTATTCCCAACCGCACTCGAGCAACCAAATTCGCAGGCCCGGTACGTAAGGAATGTCTCGCGAAAAAGAATCTTGGTCGTCAAGATTCTTGATCTGGACGTAAAATCGGATCATGGATGAGGTCGACAGGATCGTCGCTGCGTGGCGACACGAGCGTCCTGACCTCGATGTCTCCCCCATGGAGATCCTCTCCCGGGTGACTCGGCTCTCCCGTCAGCTCGACCGGGCACGGAAGTCGAGCTTCGCCGAGTACGGCATCGAGGGCTGGGCCTTCGACGTGCTCTCCGCCCTGCGCCGCTCCGGCGAGCCCTACCAGCTCTCCCCCTCCACGCTCCTCCAGGAGACGCTCGTGACCTCGGGGACGATGACGAACCGCATCGACCGCCTCGTCACCGCCGGCTGGGTCGAACGCCTCCCCGATCCTGCCGATCGCCGCGGGGTGCTCGTGCGCCTGACCGAGACCGGACGCGCGACCGTCGACTCGGCACTCGCCGACCTCCTCGTCAAGGAGCGCGACATCCTCGCCGGCCTCACCCCCGCGGGACGGCGCAAGCTCGCCGCACTCCTGCGCGAGCTCTCCACCGGCTTCGACGGCGACGAGGACTGAACGATGACCGACTCGACAGATCCCGCCGAGGTGCTCCACCCCGCCGAGGTGGCCGCTGGGTCCCTGCGCGACTGGACCGGGGTGGCGCCGCCTCGGCGGGAGACGATCCACGGCACCATCGTCGATCTCGAACCTCTCGACCCCGCTCGCCACGGCGATGACCTCTTCGTTGCCTCGATTGCCGAGGGAGCCGAGGAGCGCTTCGCCTATCTGCCCGAGGTCCCACCGACCGATCGCGGTGAGTTCACCGACTGGCTGACCACGGTCGCGGCCTCGCCCGATCTCCTCTTCTTCGCCGTCGTCGACCGCGCCACCGGGCGCGCGGTGGGACGCCAGGCGCTCATGCGCGTCGATCCGGCCAACGGGGTCATCGAGATCGGCAACATCCTCTGGGGTCCCGACCTCGCGCGCACCCGCGGGGCGACCGAGGCGTTCTTCCTCTTCGCCGACGCGGTCTTCACTTCCGGATATCGCCGCTTCGAATGGAAGTGCAACGACGCCAACGTCCCCTCGAAACGGGCGGCGGAGCGCTTCGGCTTCACTCCCGAAGGGGTCTTCCGCCAGCACATGGTCGTCAAGGGGCGCAACCGGGACACCGCATGGTTCTCGATCCTCGACTCCGAATGGCCGCAGCTGCGGAAGGGGTTCGCCGCATGGCTCGATCCGGCGAACTTCGACGAGGCCGGAGTGCAGAAGCGCAGTCTGCGCGAACTCCGGGGACGCTGAGCACCGACAGACGCCGGGTCGACACAGGACACAGAGAGCCCACAGGGCGCTGAGATCGGCGCGTCCCGCCGGGCCCGGACGGCCCGTCGGCATAGGCTGGAGCTGATGTCCGACACGACTCCGACGTTCGAGGAACCATGCGCCTTCGCTCCCTTGCCCTCCTGACCGCTGCCGCCGTCCTCACCACGAGCGCCTGCGTGCCGACCTCGACGGAGACGCGGCCCCAGCCGCGCCCCTCGGTCAGTCCCGAGGAGGTCACTCCGATCGCCACGCCAGACGATGCGCCGGAGATCTCCGTCGTCGACTCCTCCCCCGGCGGAGCGAAGGAGTCCGACCCGCTGTGGCAGGGCCTCGCGCAGGCCGCCGCAGAGAAGAAGCCGGCCTACCTCAAGACGTGGGTCCACACGGCCAACCCCGACCTCCCCGACTCCGGCGAGGTCACCGTCACCCCCGACAGCCCCAACAGCGTCAGCGTCACCCTCGATGCGGGCAACGTGACCACGGACAAGGCCCCGTTCGTCCTCATCCACGGCCTCTTCGACGTCGAGGAGATCGGCGAGTCCGCGTACACACTCACGACCGTGAACTCCGACGACATCCCCGAACTCGATCCGCAGGGACCCGACGACGAGGCCCGGTGCACGGCCGACGACGCCCAGGACCGGATCTCCCTGGCCGCCGACGACCTCTCCGCGGATCCGTCGAAGCGCGAGGAGTTCCGCCAGCAGTGGGGTGCATCCCCGCAGGTGTGGTGGGGCATCCAGATGACCGCGCGGAGCCTCGGTGAAGAGGGCGGCGTCGCCGGCGACTACCTCACCGAGGCATGCGGAGCCTACCTGGGTCAGTGACGTCGACCTCGGCTACGCGAGCGCCCGGTTGTAGGCGTCGACGACCGGCGGGGTGAAGTAGCCGACGATGACGGCGATCGCGGTGATGAGGCATCCGAGGCCGAGCCACAGTGATCCGCCGATGACGCTGATGCCGAAGACGATGACGAGGAGCTCGAAGGCGATCGCCGCGGGCCGCGCCCACCGATGCAGCCGCCACGATCCCCGCGCCGCGGCCAGGAGCCCGGCGGCGAAGATGAGGAACATCACCGCGAGGCCGATGAGTGAGCTCGCGAGCGCCCCGGCGCCCAGCGCGGTGACGACGAACGAGATCGCGGTGCCGATGAGCACGAGCGCCTGCAGACCGAGGACGATGACGACGAGGAGCATCGCCCGCGGGGTGGGCACACCGTGACCGTCCGGATCCGGAGACCCGGGCGCCCCGCCTGCGTCCGCCGGCCTCACACGGTCACCCGGGCGAATCCGGGGATGAGGATCTCGTCGAGCATGCGCTCGCGCACGTCGAGGGGGAGGAAGGCCGCGGTGATCGCGTTGACGGTCGCCCACTCAAGGTCGGTCTGAGTCCAGCCCGCCTCGTCGACGAGCAGGCGCATCTCGCGGGTCACGGACGTGCCCGACATGAGGCGGTTGTCCGGGTTGATCGTCACAGCGAACCCGAGGTCTTTCAGCCCGGTGATCGGGTGGGAGGCGATGGTGCCGCCGATGTCGGTCTGGAGGTTCGAGCTCGGGCAGAGTTCGAGGGGGATCTGCTGGTCGAGCACCCATGCGGCGAGGCTGCCGAGCTGGCCCTCACCGTCGACGATGTCCATGTCCTCGACGATCCGCGCGCCGTGGCCGATGCGCTGGGTGTGGCAGACCGTGACCGCTTCGTGGATGGACTCCTTCCCGGCGGCCTCACCGGCGTGGATCGTCACCGGCACATAGGCCTGGTGGAGGGCGTTGAAGGCCGAGAGGTGGGCCGACGGCGGGAAGCCCTTCTCGGGGCCGGCGATGTCGAAGCCGACGACGCCGGAGTCCGCGCCCTTCTCCCGGTGGCGGATGGCGAGTTCGGCGATCGCCATCGAGTTGTCGGCCTGGCGCATCGCAGTGATGATCTGACCGACGCGGATGAACCGGCCGTCGGCCGACGCCTCGGCGACACCGGCGTCGAGGCCCTCCTGGACGGCGTCGACGACGTCGTCGAGGTCGAGGCCGCCGGCGAGGTGCTGTTCGGGTGCCCACCGGGCTTCGGCGTAGAAGACTCCGTCGGCGACCTGATCGAGCACCCACTCCTTGGCGACGCGGATCAGGCCCTCACGGGTCTGCATCACCGCGGTGGTGTGGGCGAAGGTCTCGAGGTAGCGGACGAGGTCACCGGAGTTCGCGGACTCCGCGAACCACTGGGCCAGCGCCTCGGGATCCGTGGCGGGCAGCTCATGGCCGACCGCCTCGGCGAGTTCGATCATCGTCTCCGGTCGCAGACCACCGTCGAGGTGGTCGTGGAGGGAGACCTTGGGCAGCTGGAGGATCGGGTCGTCGTGGGCGACGCCGGCGGGAGTTCTATGCACGGGGCAAGTCTATCGGCTGCCGGCCGGGAGGAGCATGGGAACGCTACCCCGCGGTCGGGTCGATGTCCCCGCTCTTGATCCGCTCGCGCAGATCCGCGATGCTGCGCCCGGCGTCGGAGACGCGGCTGAGGAACCCGTCCTCGGCGGAGATGCCGACTCCGCCGTTGTCGATCGTCCCCTTGTACTCGTGCTCGGTGACGAGGATGCCGTTGATCTCGGCGGGGTCCTCGGGACCGGGTTCGACGACCTCGTCGGGATTCTTGCTCTGCGGCCATTCGGGGAACATCGTCCGCAGCCCGCGGCGGATGTTCGGTTCGATCGTCGCGATGATCGCGTCGCTGAAGTCGCCCGAGGCGCCGTACCAGATGATCTTCGGCAGCACCGGCTCCTCACCCTCGCCCTCGGGGTCGGGGGTGGCAGTGGCCGCGGCGGTGCGCTCCTCGGTGACGGCGGCGAGCACCCCCATCGCCGCGGCCGAGCCGAAGGGCACGACGACATCGGCGTCGGCTCTGCGCGCGGACTCGAAGAAGTCGCGGCCGCCGCCGTCGGTGTCGTCGACGGTGCGTCCGGCGATCCGCGACTCCCGGTACGAGGTGACGTCCTCGACCTCGTCGCCGGACTCCTTGTTGTAGAGGGCCACACCGGCGTCGAAGGCGGTGAGGATCTGCTCGGCCTGCGGGAATCCGCGGGAGACGAACGCGGAGACCTCACCCGATTCGCTCGCCGTGGCCGCGATGTAGCCGGCGATGAACGCCGGCGGCACGAGGTCGAAGTCGAGGCTGAGCACATTGTCGGGGAAGTCCTCGTGCCCGCTGGCGATGCCGAGGAAGAGGCCGTCGGGGTTGCCTCGGGCGAAGTCGGCGAGTTCGCTCGCGCCGCCGGGTCCGACGACGGTCGTGAGCGTGCACGCCTCCCCCGTCGTCCGCTGCAGCGCCGCCGAGGTGGCGGAGGAGTTCGAGACCCGCTGACTCGAGGTCGCGGTGAAGAGTCCCGCGGCCCGCGCGAGCTCGATCTCGGCGAGGGTGATGGCTCCGGCGGAGTGGTCGTCGAAGCCGGCGGGGGCCGAGATCATGCATCCGGTCGTCGGGTCCGCGACCGCCTCGGGCGTCGACACCGCACACGCGCTCACCCCGAGGAGGCTGAGCACGCCGAGGCCGGCACCGGCGGCCCGGGTCGCGAGGTTCGTTCTCATCGCTCCAGGTTATCGGGCGGGCCTGAGTGCCGCCCGCCTCACCGCTTCGAGTCGAGGACCCTGAGCGCGGTGGCCGTGACGATGCGCGCGGCGATCGCGACGCTGTCCTCGTCGATAAGGAGGTCGCCCTGATGGAGGTCGTAGGTGGTGCCCCCGGGCGTGCGTGTGCCCATGCGCACGAGCGCCCCGGGAACGTGCGTGAGGTACCACGCGAAGTCCTCCCCGCCCATCGACTGCGGGGTCAGCTGCACGGAGTGCTCTCCGAGTTCGGCCCGCACGGCCGCTTCGATGAGCGCGACCTGGTCCTCGGTGTTGACGACCGGGGGGACGCCGCGGCGGTGGTCGAGTTCGACCTTGACCCCGTACGGGCCGGCGATGCGCTCGACGAGGTCGGGCAGCACCTCGGCGACCTGGTTCCAGCCGTCGACGTCGAGGCACCGCAGGGTTCCGCGCAGCACTCCCTCGGAGGGGACGACGTTGGCGGCGTGGCCGGCGCTGATCTCACCCCAGACGAGCGAGATCGCGTGACGGGGGTCGATGAGACGACCGAGCGTCGAGGGCAGGTCGGTGGCGAGTTTGCCGAGCGCGTAGACGAGGTCCTCGGTGAGGTGGGGCCGCGAGGTGTGGCCGCCATGGCCGGTGAGCCGGATGAGGACGGTGTCGCCGGCGGCGGTGATCGCACCAATGCGCGAACCGATCCGGCCGACGTCGACGTTGGGGTCGCAGTGGACGGCGTAGATCTCGGGGACGTCGTCGAGGACGCCCTGGGAGATAACGCGCAGCGCCCCGCCCGGAGTGACCTCCTCGCCCGGCTGGAAGATCAGGCGCACCCGTCCCCCGAGGCCGCCCGGAGTGCTCTCGTGGGCCCGCTGCAGGGCGATGCCGGCGCCGAGGAGGCCGGTGAGGTGGACGTCGTGTCCGCACGCATGGGCGACCCCGGGCACGGTCGAGGCGAACTCCTCGGCGATGAGGTCGTCGATGGGCAGGGCGTCGATGTCGGCGCGCAGGGCGAGCGCGATGGGTCCCTCACCGATGTCGCAGATCAGCCCTGTTCCCTCGAGGCGGACCGGGGTCAGCCCCGCGGCCTCGAGGCGGGCGACGAGCTTGTCCGTCGTCGCGGACTCCCGGAAGGAGAGCTCCGGATGCGAGTGGATGTCGCGGCGGAAGTCGATGAGCTCGGGGCCGATTTCCGCGATCGTGGAGGCGATGACGCTCGCGGGAGTCGCCGCCGCGGCGCCGTCGGCGGCAGCCGTCGCGTCGGCGGTGACGCGCTGCTGGGAGCCAGCGGCATTCGCGCGCGACCGGGTGCCTGCGACGCTGGGAGGCTCTCCGTCGTGGATCGCTGTGCTGGGATCGGGGTTGAGTGACATTGAGGCCATGCTAGACACTGGCGCGCGGGTTTGGACCCCTCGTGACCAAATTCGACACGTTCGGTGACTTCGTTCCCTCCCCAGCCGCGCCCCTCAGGCGGTCTGCGCGCTCGAGCGGGCGGCGAGGAGGCGGAGTTCGCAGGAGTCCGGGGTGAGGAACGGTTCGACCTCGTCGATCGTCAGCGGTCCGGGGACCTGGGCGAGGATGTCGCGGAGCAGCCGCGCATGGACGGCACACGCCATGGTCCGCTCGTCACCGTCGAGCTGGAGGTGCGGGCACGCGGCGAGCGAGACGCGCAGCTCGGTCTCGTCGGCGACGGGCTCGAGTCCGGAGTCGTCGAGGTGCTCGAAAAGGGTCTCGAACTGGTCTCCCGCGTCCTCGCCGAGGTCGCGCACCCGCTGCGGCCGGCACGACATGCCGATCCGCCGCAGCACCGGACCGAGGCGGCGGGCCTCATCGATGCGCTTCCGCGCCGCCGGGTTCATCTGCGCATCGTCGACGGCCCGGTAGACGGTCGGGGGTCTGCCGCGGGTGCCGCAGGGCCGGGGCCGGGAGCTGACGAGGCCTTCGGCGATGAGGACGCCGAGGTGGTCGCGGACGGTGTTGACGTGGAGGCCCACCGCCTCGGCGAGCTCCTTGAGGGAGCGGTCGGGGTGCTCCTGGACGGCGCCGAGGAGGCGCACCCGGTTGGGCTCGGTGAGTCCTCTGTAGTCGGTGGTCCTGCGCGGCATGGCGGCATCCTGTTCGTCGGCGTCGAACGCACCACTATTCTACGCCGCGTAGAAAAGTGGGACAACGGCTGTGGTCACAGCGCCGAACGGACGGTCACGGCCGAATAAACACGGTCGAAGCCCGAGCATGCTGCGCGCCCCGCTGCCACCCTGGAGCCAACGAACCGCCCCCTGACGAAGGATCCCCATGCAGCTCAGCCCGCAGTCACACGAGATCGTGGCGGCCACGGCCGGCGTCGTCGCCGCACACGCCGACGAGATCACCTCGGTGTTCTACCCCTCGATGTTCGAGGCCCACCCCGAGCTTCTCAACATCTTCAACACCGCCAATCAGGCCGTCGGCGAGCAGCCGAAGGCCCTCGCGGCCTCGGTCGTCGCCTTCGCCGTCCAGCTCATCGACCCCGACGCCCCCGACTTCACCCCGGTGCTCAATCGGATCGCCCACAAGCACGTCTCGCTCGGGATCAGGGCCTCGGAGTACCTCGTCGTCGGCAAGTACCTGCTCGGCGCGGTGAAGACCGTGCTCGGCGATGCCGTCACCGACGAGGTCGCCGCCGCGTGGGACGAGGTGTACTGGCTCTTCGCCACTGCCCTCATCGCCGAGGAGGCGAGGCTCTACGCGCAGGGCGGCACGGATCCCGAGCACCCGTGGCGCGACTACCGGGTCGTCGAGCGCTTCGACGAATCCGACGAGGTCTTCTCCCTCCTGCTCGCCCCCGTCTCCGGCGAGGTGCCGAGCCACCGCACCGGTCAGTACGTCGCGATTCTCGTCGAGCTCCCCGACGGTTCGACCCAGCCGCGGCAGTACACGATCTCCTCGGGTCCCCGTGGGGACTCGCTGCGGGTGACGATCAAGCGGGTCCGCGGCGTCGGCGGGGCACCGGATGGTGTCGTCTCGGGCTGGCTGTTCGACAATGCCGAGCCGGGCACCGTCCTCAAGCTCTCGCAGCCGGCCGGCGACGTCGTCCTCGGCGAGTCCGACGCTCCGCTCGTCCTCGTCTCCGCGGGCATCGGGATCACCCCGATCGCCGCGATCATGGAGGACCTCTCGCGGCGCCAGCCCGACCGCACGGTGCGCCTCTACCACGCGGACCGCTCACACGCCCATCACGCGCTCTACGCCGGATTGCGCCGGCAGATCCTCGCGATGACCGATGCGCAGGCGCTCAACTGGTACGAGGAGGGCGCGACCGAGGCTCCGACCCTCCACCCCGCGCGCAGCGGCTTCATGGACCTCAGCGGCATCGCCGTGCCCGCCGAGGCAGAGGTATTCATGTGCGGTCCCCTGCCGTTCATGCAGGCGACGAGGCTCGCGCTCATCGACAAGGGCGTGCCGGCCGAGCGCATCCACTACGAGGTCTTCGGACCCGACCTCTGGGCGCAGAGCCCGCAGTGAGGCGGTGAGGCTCAGAGCAGGTCGTCGAGGCCGCGCTCGCCGGCCAGGGACACCGCCTTCTTGACGTCCTGGGCATGTGAGCGGGAGATGATGAGGAGGACGTCCTCGGTGTCGACGACGACGAGGTCCTCGAGTCCGACGATGGCGACGGTGCGCGGCTGCTCGGAGAAGACGACGCCCGAGGCGTCGACTTCGAGGAGGTCGCAGGACCCGCCGATCGAGATGACCCCGCGCGGTTCGCCGGGCACGGGCTGACGCAGCCGGACGACGGAGTCGAAGTCGCCGACGTCGTCCCAGCCGAAGTCGCCGGGGATGACGATGACGCGACCGGCCTCGGCGGCGGGTTCGGCGACGACGTAGTCGATCGCGCGCTTCTCCAGGCCCGGCCACACCTCGGCGAGCACGGCGTCACGGGATTCCGTGTCCCACGCCTCGGCGATCTGCGACAGGCCCTCGAAGAGGGTCGGGTCCTCCGTCCGGAGGATCTCGAGGAAGGCCGAGGCCTTGGCGATGAACATTCCGGCGTTCCAGCGGTAGCGGCCGGAGTCGACGTAGCGGCGGGCCGTGCTCGCGGCCGGCTTCTCCGCGAACGCGAGCGCCCGGCGGGCGGTGGGAGCGCCGGGGAGGCCGAGCAGACTGCCGGTCTTGATGTAGCCGTAGGCGGTCGCGGGGTTCCGGGGCATGATGCCGACGGTGACGATGTCACCGGTCTCCGCGGCTGCGCAGGCCTGTTCGATGACGGAACGGAATTCGTCGACGTTCGTGATCGAGTGGTCGGCGGAGAACGAGCCGACGATCGCCTCGGGGTCGGTCTTCGCGATGAGGAGGGTCGCCAGTCCGATGGCCGCGGCGGAGTCCTTCGGCGAAGGCTCGGCGACGATGCGGCTCGGGCACAGTTCGGGCAGCTGCTCGGCGACCTGGTCGAGGTGGCTCTCACCGGTGACGACCCAGACGTTGTCATCGCCGACGAGCGGGGCGACCCGATCCCACGTCGACTGGAGAAGGCTGCGTCCGGTGCCGAGCACGTCGTGGAGGAACTTCGGGGATGCCTTGCGGGAGAGCGGCCAGAGCCGGGTTCCGGATCCGCCCGCGGGGATGATGGCGTGGAAGTGCGTGTTCACCCCCTCAGTGTCTCAGAGTCCGGGCACCGCCTCTGCGAAGTTCTCCGCCGTGTCGGGGTGAGGAGATCCCGAGCGCACCGGGCCGCGAATTACCGCACATGAATATGTGGTAAATCGCCGTCCCAGCACGCGGAATCAGTCGCTGTGAGGGAACTGCCAGGGTCTGGGTGTGATCCATCCCGCTCAGCGGCGGACCGACTGGCAACTGCGGGGCGTTGGGCGTAGTTTCATGTTGTACATCGTCGATTCATCCAAGATGGAGGATGCTCCGTGGCCCAAGCGTCAACGAGCACTCTGTACCGCGGTGGAGAAGGAATGTGGTCCTGGGTCGCGCATCGCGTCACAGGCGTCGGAATCTTCTTCTTCCTGCTGGTCCACGTGCTCGACACAGCACTCGTTCGCGTTTCCCCCGAGGCGTACAACGCCGTCATCGGGACGTACAAGACGCCGATCATGGCCTTCGGGGAGATCGCCCTCGTCGCCGCGATCGCCTTCCATGCGTTCAACGGCCTGCGCGTCATCCTCATCGACTTCTCCAAGGGCGGACCGAAGAACCAGAAGAAGCTGTTCTGGGGGGTCATGATCCTCTGGCTCATCGTCATGGTCGCGTTCGTGCCCCGCCAGCTGATGCACACGTTCGGAGGCTGATATGAGCACAACATCGATTCCGGCGCCTCGCACCGGTTACTCCCGCCACAAGTCCACGCGCTCGAAGTTCGAGATGTTCGCGTGGCTCTTCATGCGTCTGTCGGGCATCGTGCTCGTCATCCTCATCTTCGGGCACCTCTTCGTCAACCTCTGGGCCGGCGAAGGCGTCCAGCAGATCGACTTCGGCTTCGTCGCCGGCAAGTGGGCCAGCCCGTTCTGGCAGATCTGGGACCTCCTCATGCTGTGGCTGGCCATGCTGCACGGCACCAACGGCCTGCGCACGATCATCATGGACTACGCCGAGAAGCCCGGCACCCGGATGAGCCTCCAGCTCATCCTCTACATCGCCTCGGCGGTCATCCTCGTGCTCGGCACGCTCGTCATCTTCACCTTCGATCCCTGCCCTGCCGGAGCCGACCCCGCGCTGCTCGCGTCGTTCTGCCAGGCCTAAAGGAGAAACATGCAGGTACATCACTACGACGTCGTCATCGTCGGCGCCGGTGGCGCTGGCATGCGCGCCGCCATCGAGTCGGGTCAGCGGGCCCGCACCGCGGTCCTGACCAAGCTCTACCCCACCCGTTCCCACACCGGCGCCGCCCAGGGCGGTATGTGCGCGGCCCTGGCGAACGTGGAGGAGGACAACTGGGAGTGGCACACCTTCGACACCGTCAAGGGCGGTGACTACCTCGTCGACCAGGATGCCGCCGAGGTGATGGCAAAGGAGGCCATCGACGCCGTCCTCGATCTCGAGAAGATGGGGCTGCCGTTCAACCGCACCCCCGAGGGCAAGATCGACCAGCGCCGCTTCGGCGGTCACACCCGTGACCACGGCAAGGCGCCTGTGCGCCGGTCCTGCTACGCCGCCGACCGCACCGGCCACATGATCCTCCAGACCCTCTACCAGAACTGCGTCAAGCACGGGGTGGAGTTCTACAACGAGTTCTACGTCCTCGACCTCGTCATGACCGAGGTCGACGGAGTCCGTCGTCCCGCCGGCGTCGTCGCCTACGAACTCGCGACCGGTGAGATCCACGTCTTCCAGGCCAAGTCCGTCGTCTTCGCCACCGGCGGCGTCGGCAAGGTCTTCAAGACCACCTCGAACGCCCACACGCTCACCGGCGACGGCATGGCCGTGACCTACAACCGCGGCATCCCGCTCGAGGACATGGAGTTCTTCCAGTTCCACCCGACAGGTCTCGCCGGTCTCGGCATCCTCCTGTCCGAGGCCGCCCGCGGTGAGGGTGCGATCCTGCGCAACTCCGAGGGTGAGCGCTTCATGGAGCGCTACGCCCCGACGATCAAGGACCTCGCTCCGCGTGACATCGTCGCCCGGTCGATGGCCAACGAGGTCCGCGAAGGCCGCGGCGCCGGTCCGAACAAGGACTACGTCCTCCTCGACCTCACCCACCTCGAGCCCTCGCACATCGACGAGAAGCTGCCCGACATCACCGAGTTCGCCCGCACCTACCTCGGTGTCGAGCCCTACACGGAGCCGGTGCCGGTCTTCCCGACCGCGCACTACGCGATGGGCGGCATTCCGACGAACATCGCCTCCGAGGTGCTCGCCGACAACGACACCGTCATCCCCGGCCTCTTCGCCGCCGGCGAGTGCGCGTGCGTGTCCGTCCACGGCTCGAACCGCCTGGGCACGAACTCCCTGCTCGACATCAACGTCTTCGGCAAGCGTGCGGGCATCGCCGCCGCCGAATACGCCAAGGGCGCCGACATGGTCGAACTGCCCGAGGACCCTCAGGCCGACACGGTCGCCGTGCTCGAGCGCCTGCGGACCTCCGACGGACCCGAGCGCATCGGCGCGATCCGCAAGGACCTGCAGGAGATCATGGACGCCAACGTCCAGGTGTTCCGCACCGACGAGACGCTGCGCGAGGCGCTCGCGGAGATCGAGAAGCTCCGTGCCCGCTACGACAACGTCGGCATCCAGGACCGCGGCAAGCGCTACAACCTCGACCTGCTCGAAGCCGTCGAGCTCGGCTTCCTGCTCGAACTCGCCGAGGTCATCACGGTGGCAGCGATCCACCGCAAGGAGTCCCGCGGCGGTCACTTCCGCGAGGACTTCCCGAACCGTGACGACGAGAACTTCATGCACCACACCATGACGTACCTCGATCCGGAATCGGAGGCCGAAGGGATCCCGGGCATGCGCCTGGAGACCAAGCCCGTCGTCGTCACCCGTTACCAGCCGATGGAGCGTAAGTACTGATGAGCACCGAAACCACCACCCCGGAGCCGGCGTCGAAGGTCGACCTCCCCTCGCATGTGAGCGGAGACCAGGGAGAGATCCCGTCCTTCGACTGCACCTTCCGCATCGCCCGCTTCGATCCCGAGACGGACGAAGCACCGCACTGGGAGGAGTACAAGGTCACGATGTACGGCACCGACCGTGTGCTCGATGCCCTGCACAAGATCAAGTGGGAGATCGACGGTTCGCTGTCCTTCCGCCGCTCGTGCGCCCACGGCGTGTGCGGGTCCGATGCCATGCGCATCAACGGCCGCAACCGCCTGGCCTGCAAGACCCTGCTCAAGGACCTCGACACGAACAAGGTCATCACCGTCGAGGCGATCAAGGGCCTTCCGCTCGAGAAGGACCTCATCGTCGACATGGAGCCCTTCTTCCAGTCGTACCGCGAGATCATGCCGTTCCTCATCACCTCCGGTCATGAGCCCACGCGCGAGCGCCTGCAGTCTGCTGAGCAGCGCGAGGCCTTCGACGACACGACGAAGTGCATCCTCTGTGCTTCGTGCACCTCGTCGTGCCCCGTGTTCTGGACCGACGGCCAGTACTTCGGTCCGGCCGCGATCGTCAACGCGCACCGCTTCATCTTCGACTCGCGCGACGAGGGCGGCGACATGCGCCTGGAGATCCTCAACGACAAGGAAGGCGTGTGGCGCTGCCGCACGACGTTCAACTGCACCGATGCCTGCCCGCGCGGCATCGAGATCACCAAGGCCATCGCCGAGGTGAAGCAGGCCATCCTGCAGCGCGCCTTCTGATCCGGGGCGGGGTCGTCCCCCGCCGCTGATCCGATCCGCCGAGGCGGTCGTGCCCATGCACGACCGCCTTCGTCGTTCCCGGGTGCCGCAGCTCTCGGCGGCAGGGTCGATGTTCGGCGGCGGAGTCGATGTTCGGCGGCAGGACACGTGCTCGGCACCGAACCTGAGGATGCGCGACACCGGTGATCCGTACACTGGTCCGCATGCGTTCTGCTTCTCCGACCGTCACACCTGCTTCTGTTTCCACCGCGGCCCACGGCCGCTCCCCCGCTCCCGAGACAGCCGTCCCGGCCGCCTCCCGGTCCATTCGGCCCCGCTCACGGCGCATTTTCGCCGCCGCGGTCCTCACGCTCCTCCTCGTCGTCTCTCAGCTGGTCCTCTCCCCCGGCACCTCGCAGGCTCAGCCCGAGGAGACGAAGAAGGGAGAGAAGATCTACGTCACGCCGGACAACCTCGGCGATGGAGCGAAGCCGCCGCAGCCGGTGGGCACGTCCTGGCTCGTCGGGGACCTCGACACCGGGGAGCTCCAGGTGGCGCAGAACATCGACAAGAAGCACGCGCCGGCCTCGACGATCAAACTGCTCACGGCGCTCGCGCTCGTCGACGTCCTCGACGATCCGAAGCAGAAGGTCACGGCCGAGTTCGAGGACATGGAGATCGACGGGACGAAGGTCGGTCTCATGCAGAAGAACGACTACACGGTCGACACCCTCTTCCACGCGATGCTCATGTCCAGTGCCAACGATGCCGCCAACGCCCTGGGTCGGGCGGCCGGCGGGCAGGAGAAGGCGGTGGCGCTGATGAACGAGAAGGCGCAGGCGCTGGGGATGACGAACACGCGCGCGGCCAACACCTCGGGACTCGACGATCCGAACCAGTACACGACGGTCGCGGACATGATGAAGCTCGCGTGGGCGGTGACGAAGAACCCGCGGCTCATGGAGATCATCGGCACGCAGACGTACAAGTTCCCCGGCGGGACGAACCCGGAGACGAAGAAGAAGTTCAAAGGCTACGAGATCCAGAACCACACGAAGATCGTCGGCCGGGTCGACGGTGGACTCGGGCTGAAGAACGGGTACACGACGACGGCGAAGGGCTCCTATATCGCCGTCGCCGAACGCGACGGCCGCACGGTCGTCTCGGCCCTGCTCGGAGCGGAGAACAACTCGCGGCAGGCCGCCGTCGACCTCCTCGAATGGGACTTCGCGCAGACCTCTCCGCAGACCGTGACGACGGTGCCCGTCGGTGCCGCCGCAGCGCCGACCCCGACCGCCTCGGGCAGCGGCGGCGATGCCGGTGGGGCGGCCGACGCCGATGCGGTCTCGGCCACCGAGGCAGCACAGGGCTCATCGACGGGCGTGGCGATCGGGATCCTGCCGCTCGCCCTCCTCGGCGGGGGCGTCCTCCTCCTCGTCGCGGCGATCGTGCTCTGGGTGCGGCTGCGGAAGCGGCGCCGGGCGCTGAGCTGAGGCGGTGGGCGGCGGGCGGCTGCGGCCGGCGGCAGGCTGGCTGCAGCCGGCGCGGACAGGCGGCAGGCTGGCTGCGGCCGGCTGGCTGCTGCCGGCGCCAGGCCAATTGCGGCCGACGCAGACAAACGGTCGTCGTTTTGACTTGTGACCGCGCGAGGGTCTAAGCTGATCACTTGCGTTCGAAGCGTCCGGCATCATCGGACCATCGCACCGGCGAGCATCGACCGGTCGACGTTGGAGAAGGCAGGCCGCTCATGACGGCCGCCGGGTTCACTTTTCACACGATGATCCGCCACGGACACTGTGTCTCTTCGCATCGCGATCCCGCCACCGTAGGGACCGACCCGCATCACGGTGAAATCTCGCAGGAGAAGGCGACGACGTCAGTCGCCTGAGACCTGCTGTCGCGCGGTGACCACCCATCACCGTTCGCGTCCGTCGGCATCCGCCGACTTTGAGACCCGGCGACCACCCATCGCCGAAACGACCACACGACCTGGAGCAGGCGTCGATGCCTGCCCTGGTCGCTGACAGAAAGGAGAGGAACCCATGTCTGAGTTCCCACAGTGGGTCCGGCGTGCCGTCCGGCACGCCGGCCTCATCGATCCGCAGATCAGCACGGAGGACGGGGAGGTCACAATCAGTGACTCCACCGGCCGCACCGTCCTGTTCACGGGCTCGTCGCTGCGTGAGACCACGCCGCTGGCCGCCTGAGAGCGATCTCGATCGACGGATTCGACCGGGACGAGGCCTCGCACTGCCGGGTTTGACGCAGTGCGAGCGCACCTCCCGTCGTGAGCGGTGACGCTCACTCCGATTCCGAGAATCGGCCACGACGCCCGGACCAGGTACCTCATTGTCAGAGGCGCCCGGTCCGGGCGTCGTCGCATTCACGGCCAGTCGTGTCACAGGGCTGGGATTCCCGATCAATGCGAAGAAGTTGAAGTTTCTATAACAATTGCCTGACGATTCGAGGCTGCGCGGCAGCAGCCTCGGCGATGGAGTTCTCGACGCGCACTTGACCGTCGGCCGTCGTCGGAGTCCACTCAACACCCTCTCACGAGCATGCGACGGATCATCGTCGGTCTCGAGGATGCCGCGACGGGGAGAAGCGCCCTGAGAGGATCTGCGAGATCGACAGCGGGAATCGAATGCGGTGAGACGCGCTGAATGCGGGATCTCATCACGTGTGGATGACAAGCAGCATTGCCATGGCGGTTTCGCCTGCGCCGCGAGTGAACCGGTCGCCGCTCGGCAACCCCGCCCACGGGCAGCCGCCCGTCTTCCACGCCTCTGACCAGCAATGACAGTCGGACGTTGACCTTTTCTGCGACGAGGCACTCGGCGTGTACGGACCGCTTCGAGCCACTCCCCCGGCAGACTTGCGCGTCCTTGACACTCCCCGAGGTGAGGAGCACCGTTGCGTAGACGAGACCAGGACCGCAGTCCAGCATGCGGTCCCCTTGGACCTTCCACACAGGAGTGAAAGTGAATCAGCCAGTCCTCTTCACCAATGCCACAGTGCTCACCATGGATGGGCAGCCGCCGCTCGAGAACACCGACGTCCTCATCAAAGACGACTCGATCGCGGCCATCGGCACCGATCTCGAGGTGCCGCCCGGCGCGTTCGTCATCGATGCCAAGGGCGGGATCCTCATGCCGGGCATGGTCGACACGCATCGGCACATGTGGCAGACCGCGATGCGCGGCTACGGTGCGGACTGGACGCTGACGCAGTACTTCGTCTGGTACTACCTCGAGCACGGCACGGCCTTCCGCCCCGAGGACATCGCTGTGGGCAACCTGCTCTCGGCATGGGATGCCCTCGAGTCCGGGGTGACGACGACCGTGGACTGGTCGCATGGCCTCGAGACCGTCGACCACGCCGAGGCGGCCCTCGATGCGCTCGAGGACACTCCCGGTCGGTTCGTCTTCGCCCCGGGCAACATCTACAAGAGTCCGTGGGAATGGTCCAAGGGCGCGGATTTCGTCAGCTTCGTCAATCGCCGCAACCGCCGGGACCCGATGCTCTCCTTCCAGCTCGCCTTCGATGTCACGGGTGATCCGGCCTTCCCGGAGCGCGGTGCCTTCGAGATGGCCCGCGAGCTCGGTCTGACCGTGAACACGCATGCGGGCGTCTGGGGTGCGACGACCGATGAGAGCCTGCGCCTCATGTATGAAGCCGGGTTCATGGACGAGAAGTCGATCTACGTCCACGCTGCGACGTTCACCGAGGACTCGTATCAGCGCATCGCCGCGACGGGCGGGTCGGTGTCCCTGTCGACGGAGAGCGAGCAGAGCTGCGGTCAGGGATATCCGCCCTCGTGGGAGCTGCGTCGGCACGGCATTCCCGTCTCGCTGTCGGTCGACACGAGCGTGTGGTTCTCCGGCGATCACTTCGCCGCGATGCGCTCCACGCTCGGCGCCGACCGTTCTCGTGAGCATCTGCGTGCCCACGAAGCGGGTGAGACGGTCACGCATAGTGCTCTGCGCGCCGAGGAGGTCGTCAACTGGGCGACGATGGGCGGCGCTCGGGCGTTGGGCCTCGATTCCCATATCGGCAGCATCGAAGTGGGCAAGAAGGCCGATGTCGTCCTGCTCAAGAACGACCAGTCCCCGACGTGGTTCCCGATCGTCAACCCCTACGGGCATGTGGTCCTGCAGGCCGGTCGCGGCGACGTCCACACGGTGCTGGTCAACGGGCGCATGGTCAAGCACGATCATCGGCTGCTCGGCGTCGACCTGGCAGCCCTGCGGACGCGGGCGGAATCGACCGTCGATCACCTGCGCTCCCGCCTCGGCGAGGAGACGTGGATCAGCGGAATGAATCCGGAGATCCCGGAGACGAAGGTGCTCGACAACCCGTACATGTACACGGACTACCGCAGCGATCGCCCCACCCAGGCCGCGAAATGACCCGCGTGCCGGAGACTCGTCTCAGCAGGGACCCGCGCGCGAGGACCTGAGCGCCCGGGACACCACTGCCGTGCACCCGAGCACCTGAGCGGCGGCGTCATCACTGCTGGGGATGGTCCTCGTCGCCGAGTCCGACCTCGACCGACTGTTCGGCCACGTCGGCGGAATCGGCTTCGAGCACCGCCGGCAGCGAGCCGGTGGGCTCGGCGTCTTCGCCGGTGACCTCCGAGGCGACGACGCCCTCGGGGTCGTCGAGGTCCTGATTCTGCTCCATCCGGTCCGGCTCGGGCACTTCGCTGAACGACTGAGCTGAGTTCACGATTCCTCCTTGAGAGACGGCGAACGCTTGCTGCTCCGTGCCCCCAACCGAACTCGGCGTGCAGACATGGTTGGGCGCGGACAGCGCGGCACTGCGGGTACTCGTGATGGTAACCCCGTGGTCGCACATGTCAAGGAGCCGGCGCAGGAGATGCGCGCGGTTCGGTGAGCGGTCTTCGCAAGCGAGAGGTCCGAATGCCGGTCCGAAATCCGGAGTCCGCCACGCCCCACTTTCCAGATGTCCCAGCGTCGCGCACTTGCCCGTGACGCTGGGACTTCCTGTTCACAGTCAGGCGACGCCGCAGTGGTGCTGCGCAGGTCCTGCGGCTCCGATCGAGTTCTATGGTGGCGTGAGCTCCGGAAGACCAGCGATGAGCGCATCTGTCGTGCGCTCGATGTGCGCCGACAGAGCTTCCGCTGCGGCCTCGTCCCTGGCTACAGCGAGCTCCGCGATCTCAGCGTGCTCGGCCCCGACCCCTCGGTCGCTGTCACCCGCGAGCATGCGTGACCAGTGCCTGTACAGCTCGGCGCGATCGCGGAGGTTCATGGCGACGTCGGTCAGTCTGGTCGTGCCGGCCCCGGCGATCAGGGCGTGGTGGAAGTGGCTGTGAGCATCGACCCAGTCGGCGTCGACTTCGCCGTCGGACCTGAGGATCGCGAGCCCCTGCAGCTTGTGCAGAGCAGCAACGACGGTCGCCTCCCAGTTGAGGTCTCCGAGGCGCATGGACTCGCGCAGCAGCATCGATTCGAGGAGCACGCGAGCGCGAGTGAGGTCCTGCAGATCATCGATGGACAGTGGGGTGACTCGGAATCCCCGATGCGGCAGGGATTCGGCCAGTCCTTGCTCCGAAAGACGATTGAGCGCTTCGCGCACAGCGGAGGCGCTGACCTGGAACCGCTCGCTCAGATCGCTGACTCTGAGCTTCGTCCCCGGCTGGAAGCGTCCAGCGAGGATATCCGTCCGCAGGCCGGCCAGAACCTGCTCGGTGAGTGTCGATGCCGTTGCCATGGATCCAGAGTAGCAACTCCTGGAAGAATCATCGGTAATTTCACCAATTATATATTTTTTCTTGATTCATCGATAGATTCGTGATGAGGTGAGAACACAGCCAGCGTCAAGGAGGATGCACATGAGTGAGAACAGAACTGAGAGCGTGCCGGTGCTCATCGTCGGCGGCGGCGGTGCCGGTCTGACGATGTCGACCGCGCTGTCACTGCGAGGAATTCCCTCGATACTGATCAATATGCGACCAGGAACCTCGGTCCTGCCGAAGGCCCACGTGCTCAATCAGCGC
The DNA here is from genome assembly GCF_037101285.1 of Brevibacterium metallidurans. Classification (NCBI taxonomy): domain Bacteria; kingdom Bacillati; phylum Actinomycetota; class Actinomycetes; order Micrococcales; family Brevibacteriaceae; genus Brevibacterium; species Brevibacterium metallidurans. The sequence goes on along the minus strand of NZ_BAAAAF010000003.1, from coordinate 285,489 downwards.
ACGATGGAGATCTTCACCGAGTTGGGTGTGGCCGAGGAGATCTACGCACGCACCTGTCCGCCCGAGAACATGCGCTATACCGGCTGGTACGCAGGCCTCAACGGCGACCGCGAACACTTCGGCCGGCAGCTCGGCAAGCTCGAGGCGTGGGGCGGCGGCTACTCCGATCCCGACTACATCGCCGCCAGCCCCTGCGCGACGTCCAATCTTCCGCAGATCCGCCTGGAGCCGTTGCTGCTCGCTCGCGCCGAGGAGGTGGGCTCCGACGGCTCCGTCCGCTTCAACCACGAACTCACCGCCCTCGAGGTGCGCGAGGACGGGGTGAGCGCAACCATCGCGGATCACAACGACGGTTCCGCATACACGATCGAGGCGAAGTACCTCATCGCCGCCGACGGCGGGCGGACCGTGGGACGCATGCTCGGAATCGGCATGACCGGGCCCACCGACCTGCAGAAGATGATCTCGATCCACATGACGGCGGACCTCAAACCCTGGCTGCCCGATGACGAGGTCCTCATCCGCTGGTTCGTCAATCCCGACTTCGGAGGATCGTGGAGCGGTGTCCTCGTTGCCATGGGACCCGATCACTGGGGCGGCAGCTCAGAGGAGTGGGTCTTCCACATGCAGTACGCCACCGACGACCCCGACGCGATGCAGGAGGAGCGCGTGCTCGAACGCATGCGCGCTACACTCGGGCTCTCCGACCACCAATTCGAAGTCCACAAGATCAGTTCATGGGTCCTGGAGGGGGTCATCGCGGATGAGTTCCGCCGCGGTCCTGTCTTCCTCATCGGCGATGCCGCCCACCGGCACCCGCCGACCGGCGGGCTCGGCCTCAACTCCGCCGTGCATGACGCCTACAACCTGCAGTGGAAGCTCGCCGCCGTGCTCAGCGGACAGGCGTCGGAGGCGCTGCTCGACACCTATGAGACCGAACGTCGTCCCGTCGACCAGCACAACGTCGACAACGCTCTGCGCAATGCGATGAACCATTTCACCATCGATCAGGCGCTCGGAGTCTCGCCCGACCAGTCGGGTGAGGAGAACTGGGAAGCACTCATGCCCCTCTGGGAGTCGCGTCCCGATTCGGTCGAGAAGCGCCACGCTCTCAACGCCGCCATCGATTCGCAGACGATGGAGTTCCGCCATCACAACGTCGAATTCGGCTACACGTACGAATCCACGGCCATCGTGGCCGACGGCTCCCCCGCACCGGCGGCTCTCGATGAGACCCGGCTGTACGTGCCGAGCACACGACCGGGACACCCGTTGCCGCATGCCTTCGTCGAGCGAGAAGGAGATCGTGTGCCGCTGGGATCGCTGGTCGCAGGCGAGTTCCTGGTCATTGCCGGAGAGGACGGACACGACTGGATCCGCGCCGCCGAGACCATCGGCTCCGAGCTGGGCGTCCCCGTTCGTGGAATCACAGTCGGCGTCCTCGAAGGCGACTACATCGACGTCCGGGCTGCGTGGCTCAAGCAACGGGAGATCGGCCGCACGGGTGCGATCGTGGTCAGACCGGACCGCTACATCGCCTACCGCAGCAGCGACGGGGTCGCAGACCCTGCACAGGAGCTGCGCGAGGTCTTCGGCCGGATCACAGCACAGCGCGCCCCGGAATCCCAGACCGTCTGAGCATCCCCGGCCGTAACGGGCACTCGAACACGACAACCACCACGAGAACCAAGGAGTGAGGACCATGACCATCGGATCCATCTCAGAGATCGGATACCTATCGCTGCGTACCACCGACCTCGCCGGCAGCATCCGCAACGCCGTCGAAGTGCTGGGCATCAGCGAAGTCGAGAGCACGGCCAAGAAGGCCGCCCTGTCGGCCCAGGCCAAGAGCCAGGAGATCGTCTACACGCAGGCCGCCGAGGACGCGGTCGACCACATCGGCATGGTCGCCGCCAGCACAGACGACCTCGAAGCGATCCGCGAGAAGGTCGATCGCGGCAACTATGCGATCCTGTCCGAGGGTTCGATCGAGACCGGGGTCGGCAACGGCTTCGCGTTCATCGGCCCGGGCGGCTACACCTGGCAGGTGTACACCGAGCAGGCCGACTATTCGCTCATCAAACGTGGCGAAGTCGGACCCGATCGCTTCGGCCACATCAACGTCCAGACACCCGACACAGTGGGGATGCGCGACTTCCTCGTCGACGTGTTCGATCTGCGGGTCTCGGATCAGATCGGCGCCGATGCCGGATTCTTCCTGCGCGCGAACAACGAGCACCACGCGGTCGCGATCCTCAAATCCCCCGTCGTCAAGCTTCATCACCACGCCTGGGAGACGCAGAGCCTCATCGACCTGGGCCGGCTCGCCGATCGCCTCGCACGTCGCGGCTCACGGCTCCTCTGGGGACCTGTGCGCCACGGAGCAGGCGACAACATCGCCGTCTACTATGAGGAGCCGAGCGGTGCCATCATCGAGCTCTACACCGACATGGAGCACATCTTCGACGACGACCGTCCCGCCCGCATCTGGGAGGAGACCGACCCGTGGTGGCTGAACCAATGGGACGGGCAGGTCCCGCCGAACGCCATGGACTTCGGCATTCCCCCAGTGGAGAGGAGCTGATCGCGGTGCGCATCGGAAACATCGACGGCAGAGCCGTCGTCCTCACCGGCAGCACGGGAGCGCAGCGGGCAGTCGACATCGCCGAGGCCAGCGGCGGACGGTTCGGCCCTGACCCCAGAGGCGTATTCGAGGACTGGTCCGAGTTCGCACAGTGGGCGACGAAGGCCGAATTCGGTCCGGGTCGGGCCGTCGACGCCGACGATCTCGGAGCGCCGATTCCGGATCCGCGTCAGATCTTCGCCATCGGTCTGAACTATCGCGACCATGCCGACGAGGCGAAGCTCGATCCGCCTGATGACCTGGTCGTATTCACCAAGTTCGTCTCCTCGCTCGCCGAACCCAACGCCACCGTCGCGCTCCCGAGCGACACGGTCGACTACGAGACCGAACTCGTCGTCATCGTGGGCCGGGAACTCCACAAGGCGACCCCGGAGGAAGCCCGGTCGTCGATCGCCGGGTACGCCGTCGGACAGGACTACAGCGAACGGACCGTGCAGCTGCGCGGTCCGGCACCGCAGTTCAGCCTCGGGAAGTCCTTCCCCGGTTTCGCCCCGTTCGGTCCCGCCGTGGTCACAGGCGATGAGCTCGCCGATCCCGATGCCCTCCGCATCACAGCGCGGATCACCGGGCCGACGGCGGAGCCCCACGGTGGTTCGTGGACCGTGCAGGACGGCACGACCGCTGATCTGATCTTCTCCGTCGAACGCATCCTCGCAGACCTCTCGCAGATCGTCAGGCTCTACCCCGGCGACCTCGTCTTCACCGGCACACCGGCCGGAGTCGGTGCCGCGCGCGGAATCTTCCTGCGCCCAGGCGATGTCCTGGAGAGCACCATCGAAGGCGTCGGCACGATCACCAACACGTTCGTCGCATCATGAGCGAAGGGACACACGGCGTCACACGCCTGTGGGAGCCCGATCCGGAGACTCCAGCAGGCCCCATGCGGCGCTTTCTCGACGAGGTCGCCGCACGCGAAGGCGTGCCGCTCGCCGACTACCGTTCGGCTTTGGACTGGTCGACGACCGATATCGCAGGGTTCTGGGATTCCATTCGGCGACATTTCGACGTCGCTGGGGAGTGGCCGGGCCCGGCTCTGAGAAGCGAGCGGATGCCCGGGGCGAAGTGGTTTCCCGAGGCTCGGCTCAACTACGCCGAACACCTGCTGCGCAGAGCCGACGGACCGGAGGCTGATCGCACGGCCGTCGTCGTCGACGAGGACGGCACACGTCGAGAACTGTCGTGGCGGGACCTGGCGGCATCCGTCCACTCCGTCGCTGCCGGGCTGCGCGCTCGCGGTGTCGGTCCCGGCGATGTCGTCGCCGCGGTCCTGCCGAATGTTCCTGAGACCATCATCGCCCTGCTCGCGACGGCATCGATCGGCGCGATCTGGTCGGTGTGCTCCCCCGAGCTCGCGGCCCCGGCTGCCATCTCCCGGCTCTCCCAACTGGGTCCTGTGGTGCTCTTCGGATCGACCGGGTACGAATTCAACGGCAAGTGGCTCGATCGGCGGGACCACCTCGGCGAGATCGCTGCAGCCCTGCCCACTGTACGTGAGCTCATCGACGTAGGGCCCGACGGCTTCGACGGACTCCTCGCCGTCCCCGGGAACGCTGAATACGAACGGGTCGGATTCGATCACCCCCTCTGGGTCCTGTTCACCTCCGGCACGACCGGAGCACCCAAGGGAATCGTGCACGGCCACGGCGGCATGCTGCTCGAAGGGCTCAAGCTCTTCGGACTGCACTGCGAACTCACCGAAGAGGACCGGTTCTCGGTCGCAGCGAACACCTCGTGGATGGTGTGGAACCTCCTCGTCGACAGCCTGCTCACCGGTGCGTCGATCGTCACGTACTCCGGATCGCCGACCTACCCCCGAGTCGATCGGCAGTTCCAGCTCTCGGCACAGACCGGAGTGACGGTGTTCGGCGCGGGTGCGGCGTACCTGAGAGCAGTGCAGGAATCCGGACTCAACCCGGGAACCGACAGCGATCTGTCCTCCGTGAGACTGGGGATCACCACCGGGTCCACGCTGGCAGATCCCTCCGCTCTGTGGCTGTGCGATCAGTTCTCGCCGGAGTTCCGGCTCGCCGATTCCAGCGGCGGCACCGACATCTGCTCTGGCTTCATCGGCGGCAATCCTCTGGAACCTGTGCGTCTGGGCCGCATGCAGGGCGCCATGCTCGGGGTCGCCCTCGAGATCTACGGCGACGACGGACGCCCTGTCCGTGAGCAGGTCGGTGAACTCGTCATCACCAAGCCCATGCCGGCCATGCCGGTCGCCTTCTGGAACGATCCCGACGGCTCCCGCTACCGCAATGCGTACTTCGCACAGTTCCCCGATGTCTGGACGCACGGAGACTGGGCGGTCGAGAGCGTCGACGGCACCTGCGAAGTGCTCGGCCGCTCCGACGCCACCTTGAATCGGGGCGGCGTCCGTCTCGGCTCCGCGGAGATCTACAGCGCTCTCGACAACATCGAGGGAATCCACGACTCCATGGTGCTCGGGGTGGAAGTGCCCGGCGGCGATTACTGGATGCCGCTGTTCGTGGTGCTCGACGGCACCCGTGCACTCGACGATGACCTCACCGCCGAGATCAGGAACGCCATTCGCAGCCGTGCCTCAGCACGGCATGTGCCCGACGAGATCATCGCAGTGCCGGCGATTCCTCTCACGCACACCGGCAAGAAGGTCGAAGTGCCTGTGAAGAGGCTCTTCGTCGGCGACGGAGCACCGGCGCCCGACCGAGGAGCGCTCGCGAATCCCGCAGCTCTCGACTGGTTCGTCCAGCGAGCCGCAGACTTCCGTGCCGAGCACGCGAAGACGAACTGAAGATCAACCACGAAGGGAAGAGAATGACCGATCTGAGGCGGATCGATACACACCAGCACTACATCCCGGACTTCTACCGGACCGCAATGGAGGCCAACCACGTCTCGGCCGGCGGCTGGTCGACTCCCGACTGGACTCCCGAGGGCGCCATCGCGCTGATGGACTCCGAAGAGATCAGCACCGGCATCGTCTCGATCAGCTCGCCCGGCACTCATTTCGGCGACGACGAGCAGGCGCGCACCCTTGCCCGCAAAGTCAACGAATTCGGTGCCGAACTGGTCAAGGACCGCCCTGACCGCTTCGGATTCTTCGCGTCTCTGCCGCTGCCCGATGTCGACGGAGCCGTTGCCGAGGCGGCCCATGCCTTGGACGAGCTGCAAGCGGACGGGGTGGTGCTGATGTCGAACGTCCGGGGCCGCTACCTCGGCGATCCATCGTTCGAGTCGCTCTGGGCGGAGCTCGAGCGTCGGGATGCACCGGTCTTCATCCATCCCGACGCTCCCCCGATGGCGATGCTCGAGGGCTTGCCCAGTCCCCTGCTGGACTTCCCGTTCGACACGACCCGCACTGCCGTGCACATGGTCGCCAACGGCGTCCTCCGACGGCATCCGGGTCTGCGGGTCATTCTGTCCCACGCTGGAGGCTTCCTCCCGTATGCCGCGCAGCGGTTCACCTATGCTGCGGCATTCAACGACGGGATCACTCCCGAGACGGTGATGGAGGATCTGCGACGGTTCTACTTCGACACCGCATTGTCGTCGACGCCCTACTCTCTGCCATCGCTGACGGCGTTCGGCGATCCGACGCGCATCGTCTTCGGCAGCGACTACCCGTTCGCCCCGTCCCCGCGAGTGTTCAGCGAACAGCTCGACACCAGCGACCTGGACGATGGGCTCAAAGCGGCGATCAATCGCGACAACGCGGAACGCCTCTTCCCACGACTGCGGTGATCGGACACGGCCGTGATCTGACACTTCGGTCGGCGAGCGCTTGACCCGCTGAACGCTCGAGCCCGTGAACGCTCTGGCCGGTGGACCCCCGAGCCGGTGAGTCAGACGTCCGTGCGTCAGCCGGACGTCCACGCCCCGCGGCTCACCGCTTTCCAGATGTCCCAGCGCCGCGCACTTGCCCGTGGCGCTGGGACTTCCTGTTCGCGGTCAGGCGGCAGCGGCCGCGACAACTCGTGAATGCGACAGCGGCCCGGTCGAGCGCGATCGCTCGTCCGGGCCGCTGGTCACCCGCACAGCTGCGGGAGCGCCTCAGAGTCTCAGAAGTCCCAGTCCTCGTCCTGGGTGTTCTCGGCCTTGCCGATGACGTAGGACGAACCGGAGCCGGAGAAGAAGTCGTGGTTCTCGTCGCTATTGGGCGAGAGCGCCGCGAGGATCGCCGGGTTGACGTCCGTGACCTCCTTGGGGAACATCGCCTCATAGCCGAGGTTCATCAGCGCCTTGTTGGCGTTGTAGTGGAGGAACTTCTTGCAGTCCTCGGCCAGACCCACCGAATCGTAGAGCTCGTGGGTGTAGGAGACCTCGTTCTCGTAGAGCTCGAAGAGGAGGTTCATCGTGTAGTCCTTGAGCTCGGCACGACGCTCCTCGGACTGCGACTCCAGCCCGCGCTGGTACTTGTAGCCGATGTAGTACCCATGGACAGCCTCATCGCGGATGATGAGGCGGATGAGGTCCGCGGTGTTCGTCAGCTTCGCATGCGAGGACCAGTACATCGGCAGGTAGAAGCCCGAGTAGAAGAGGAACGACTCGAGCAGCGTCGAGGCGACCTTGCGCTTGAGCGGATCATCACCCCGGTAGTAGCTGAGGATGATGTCGGCCTTCTGCTGCAGATACGTGTTCTCCCGCGACCAGCGGAACGCCTCGTCGATCTCCTTCGTCGAGCACAGGGTCGAGAAGATCGAGGAGTACGACTTCGCGTGCACGCTCTCCATGAACGCGATGTTCGTCATCACGGCTTCCTCGTGCGGGGTCACCGCATCGGGGATGAGCGAGATCGCACCGACCGTGCCCTGGATCGTGTCGAGCAGGGTCAGCCCGGTGAAGACGCGCATCGTCAGCGTCTTCTCCTCATCGGTCAGGGTCGCCCACGAGGGCACGTCGTTGCTCAGCGGCACCTTCTCCGGCAGCCAGAAATTGCCGGTGAGGCGGTCCCAGACGTCGTCGTCGACGGGGTCGACGACACGGTTCCAGTTGATGGCATCGACGTGCGAGGCCAGGGTGAGGTTCTCCAAGACGGTCTTCTCTCTTCTTCCAGTTCGAACGATCTGCGGGTCTCAGCGGTCGGTTAGCGTCACAGCATGCACGAGACGCAGCCGTCGACCTCGGTGCCCTGCAGGGCCAGCTGCCGCAGGCGGATGTAGTAGATCGTCTTGATGCCCTTGCGCCACGCGTAGATCTGCGCCTTGTTGATGTCGCGCGTCGTCGCCGTGTCCATGAAGAACAGCGTCAGGGACAGACCCTGGTCGACGTGCTTCGTCGCCTCGGCGTAGGTGTCGATGATCTTCTCGTACCCGATCTCGTACGCATCCTGGTAGTACTCGAGGTTGTCGTTGTCCATGAAGGGAGCCGGGTAGTAGACGCGCCCGATCTTGCCCTCCTTGCGGATCTCGATCTTCGAGGCCACCGGGTGGATCGACGAGGTGGAGTTGTTGATGTAGGAGATCGACCCGGTCGGCGGGACGGCCTGGAGGTTCTGGTTGTAGATGCCGTGCTCGGCCACCGCAGCCTTGAGTTCGCGCCAGTCGTCCTGGGTCGGGATGTGCACCCCCGCCTCGGCGAAGAGCTCCGCCACCCGGTCGGTGCGCGGGGTCCACGCCTCATCGATGTACTTGTCGAAGTACTCACCGGTCGCGTACTTCGAACGCTCGAAGCCGGCGAACGTGCGCCCGCGCTCCTTCGCGATCTCCATCGAGGCCCGCACGCAGTGGTAGGCGACGGTGTAGAAGTACATGTTCGTGAAGTCGAGGCCCTCGTCGGAACCGTAGTAGACGTGCTCACGGGCGAGGTAGCCGTGGAGGTTCATCTGACCCAGACCGATCGCATGCGACATGTCGTTGCCGCGGGCGATCGAGGGCACCGACTGGATGTCGGAGGTCTCGGCGACGGCGGTGAGGCCGCGGATCGCGGTCTCCACGGTGCGCCCGAAGTCCTCGGAGTCCATCGTCAGGGCGATGTTGAGAGAACCGAGGTTGCAGGAGATGTCCTTGCCGACGACGTCGTAGCCCAGATCCTGGTCGTACTTCGACGGTTCGGAGACCTGGAGGATCTCCGAGCACAGGTTGGACATGATGATCTTGCCGTCGATCGGGTTCGCCCGGTTCACGGTGTCCTCGAACATGATGTACGGGTAGCCGGACTCGAACTGGATCTCCGCGAGGGTCTGGAAGAACTCGCGGGCGTTGATCTTCTTCTTCCGGATCGAGGCGTTGTCGACCATCTCCTCGTACTTCTCCGTGACGTCGACGTCGGAGAAGGGGATCCCGTAGACGCGCTCGACGTCGTAGGGGCTGAAGAGGTACATGTCCTCGTTGCGCTTGGCCAGCTCGAACGTGATGTCGGGGATGACGACGCCGAGCGAGAGGGTCTTGATGCGGATCTTCTCGTCCGCGTTCTCCCGCTTCGTGTCGAGGAAGGAGTAGATGTCGGGGTGGTGGGCGTGGATGTAGACGGCACCGGCGCCCTGGCGCGCGCCGAGCTGGTTGGCGTAGGAGAAGGAGTCTTCGAGCAGCTTCATCACGGGGATGACGCCGGAGGACTGGTTCTCGATCTTCTTGATCGGGGCACCGGACTCGCGGATGTTCGTCAGGCTGAACGCCACGCCGCCGCCGCGCTTGGACAGCTGCAGGGCGGAGTTGATCGAGCGGCCGATCGACTCCATGTTGTCCTCGATGCGCAGGAGGAAGCAGGAGACGAGCTCGCCGCGCTGCTTCTTGCCCGCGTTGAGGAACGTCGGGGTCGCCGGCTGGAAGCGGCCGGTGATGATCTCGTCGACGAGCTGGGTCGCGAGGGTCTCATCGCCGCGGGCGAGGAAGAGGGCGACCATGACGACGCGGTCCTCGAAGCGTTCGAGGTAGCGCTTGCCGTCGAAGGTCTTCAGCGTGTACGAGGTGTAGAACTTGAACGCGCCGAGGAAGGTCTGGAAGCGGAACTTGTGCGAGTAGGCGCGCTTCGACAGGGCGGCGATGAAGTCGAACGAGTACTGCTCGAGGACCTCGGGCTCGTAGTAGTCCTTCTCGACGAGGTAGTCGAGCTTCTCCTTGAGGTCGTGGAAGAAGACCGTGTTGTTGTTCACATGCTGGAGGAAGTACTGGCGCGCGGCCTGCTTGTCCCTCTCGAACTGGATCCGCCCGTCCATGTCGTAGAGGTTCAGCATGGCATTGAGCGCGTGGTAGTCCAGATCCGTCTCTTCGCGGATGATGTCCTCTACATTGCGGTCTTCAGCGAGCTCTCGCACAGTTTGTCCAATCCTAGGTTCACATCCGCGACCTCTTCGGGGGTGCCGAGGAGTTCGACGCGGTACAGAAGGGGTACACGGCACTTCGCGGCGACGGTCTTCGCCGCCCGGCAGTACTCTGCGCCGAAGTTGGTGTTTCCGGCGCCGATCACGCCGACGAGGTGCCGACGATTCGATTCGATATTGAGGAACTTGATCACCTGCTTGGGCACGGCCCCGCGGTTGGGACCGGCCCCGTAGGTGGGGGTGACGAGCACGAACGGCTCGTCGACCAGCAACGTCTCATCCTTCGTCAGCAGCGGCAGACGGCGGGTGGGATGATCGAGCTTGCCCACGAAGCGGTGGGTGTACTCGGACGTGCTGGAGTAGTAGACGACGAGCATCAGGCCACGACGGAGGCCGCCGTCTGCTGACCGGCCAGCGCGGCGATCTTGTCGGGACGGAATCCCGACCAGTGGTCGCTGTCGGTGACGACGACCGGCGCCTGCATGTAGCCCATGGCCTTGACGACGTCGAGGGCGTTCTCATCGACGCTGAGGTCGACCGTGGTGTACTTCAGTCCTTTGGCGTCGAGCGCACGGTAGGTGGCGTTGCACTGGACACAAGAGGGCTTGGTGTACACGGTGATCATGGCGACTCCTCGATTTCTGCGCTTGAGTATGGGTTGACTGCTGCTCGATCATGTCGGCTCCGCGGCCTCCGACGTGGGAGGGATCACGGTGAAGGGGACCGACGATGACCACTAGATGTTGTGTTCGGGTACGAGCCTACCCCTATATCCAGTGTTACACCAGTGTGATTCGACCCGTCCACACCCTGTGTCCTCAGCCCTCCACAGCCGTCCACAGGGTGTGAACGACATCGGTGTAGTTCGATCACCTGCGAGGACACGGGCCTCTCCCGCCGAGGCGGCCGACGACGACCCGTTTCCGGGCCGAGTTATCCACCGCTGTCCACAGGGGAAATTCGTCCCCTGTGGGCATGTCGCCTCGGCGTGTCGAGGACTGTGTCCGGACTTCCACACTATGTGTCGGTACTGACACGAGAACACCCAGTCGCATGTCAGGGTCCGCTCCTATGCTGGGGGTGACGGACAGCACGCCGGGCCACCCGGCGGGCTGCGACCACGGCACCGACGATGAGAGGGTCAGAGAACGCATGACCGCAACGGCACCGGCCAACACGCAGGAGATCGCCCACGCGAAGTCCCTCCTCGGCGGGCTCGAATCCTATCTCGACCATTTCGTCGTCGGTCAGCAGCGACTGCGGGAGTCCCTCCTCATCGGTCTGCTCTCCGGCGGACATCTCCTCCTCGAAAGCGTTCCCGGCCTGGCGAAGACGACGGCCGCGGCCGCTCTCGCCAACGCCGTCGACGGCAAGTTCTCCCGCATCCAGTGCACCCCGGACCTGCTGCCGGCCGACATCATCGGCTCGCAGATCTACAACGCCCGCGAGGGATCGTTCAACACGGTGCTCGGACCCGTGCACGCCAACATCGTCCTCCTCGACGAGATCAACCGCTCCTCGGCGAAGACGCAGTCGGCGATGCTCGAGGCGATGCAGGAGCGGCAGACGACGATCGGCGGCCAGCGCTTCGACCTGCCCAAGCCCTTCCTCGTCATGGCCACGCAGAACCCGATCGAGCAGGAGGGCACGTACCAGCTGCCCGAGGCCCAGCTCGACCGCTTCATGATCAAGGACCTCCTCACCCACCCCAGCCCCAACGAGGAGGTCGAGATCCTCTCCCGCCTCGACTCGGGGGTCTTCGACAAGGACTCGGTGCCCGCGGCCAGCTGCACGCTCGAGGACGTCATGACGATGCAGCGCTACGCGCGCACCATCTACATCGACCCGTCGATCACCCGCTACCTCGTCGAACTCGTCCACGCGACGAGGAACACGCAGAAGTACCTCGGACGGCTCTCGCCCTACATCGAGTACGGTGCGAGCCCGCGCGCCTCGATCGCCTTCACCAACGCCGGCCGCTCGCTGGCGATGATCCGCGGACGCAACTACGTCATCCCCGAGGACATCAAGGACCTCGCCCACCGCGTCCTCGCCCACCGCATCCAGCTCAACTTCGAAGCCGCCGCGGAGAACATCACGAGCGCCCAGGTCGTCGATGCCCTCCTCATGGCCGTGCCCACCCCGTGACCCGGTGCTGAGATGACTGCCCTGCTCAACCGGATCAAAGCGCGGATGACCATTCACGCCCACCGGCGCACCCGCCGTCTCCTCGACGGCGACTACTCCTCGGTCTTCCACGGCCACAGCCTCGACTTCGACGACCTGCGCGACTACATCCCCGGCGATGAGATCCGCGACATCGACTGGAAGGCCACCGCCCGGCACGCCGATCCCCTCGTCAAGCGCTACGTCGCCCACCGCCGGCACATCCTCGCCCTCGTCGTCGACTCCTCCCGCGGCTTCGACGCCGTGACCTCGGCCGGGGCGGACAAACGTCAGCTCGCGATCCTCATGGCCGGGATGACGGGATACCTCGCGGTGCGCCACGGCGACGACGTCATGCTCATCCACGGCAATGCCGAACGCACGATCGCCTCGCCCCGCAAGGGCAGCGAAGCCCACCTGGAGAACCTCCTCCAGCAGATCCTCGCCGAATCCGGTGACGAGGTCGACGGGTCGATCGACGCCCAGCTGCAGTGGATCGCCGGGCACATCACCCACCGCATGCTCATCGTCGTCATCTCCGACCAGGCTCCCCTGGGCCCGGCGGAGGAGGCGACGATCAAGCGGCTGCGCGCCCAGCACGAGATGCTGTGGATGACGATCACCGACGCGGATCTCGCCCACCTGCCCACCGCCTCGGCGCCGTTCGACGTCTCCCGCGCCGAGGTGGGGCTGCCGGCCACGGTCATGGCCGACCCCCGCGTGCAGGCCGAGTACATCGTCGCCGAGGCGGCCCGCCGGACCCAGCGCAGCGACCTGCTCGCGAAGCTCGGCATCGCCCACACGGAGATCGCCGACCCCGAACAGGCGCTCGGCAGCCTCCACTCCCTGCTCTGGAGGCATCGCCGTGGGTCCCGCTGAGCTCGTCGGTCCCCTCCAGATCTCGGTCTGGTGGTACGTCGCGGCCGCGTTCGTCCTCCTCCTGGCCCTCCTCAACCTCTTCGCCCCGCTCCTGCGCGCCGCCGCCGGCGCCACCGGCCGGGCCCAGCCGCGGATCCCCATCCCCGTGCGCAGCACCTACATGTCGCGCATCAGCGACGTCGAGGCGAACCTCGCGTCGGGAGAGACCGACGTCCGCGAGTCGGCGCGGCAGCTGGCGAAGATCGTGCGCGAGTTCGCCCGCGACGCGTGGGGTGTCCGGGCCGAGCATCTGACCTACCGCGATGCCGCGGTCGCCGGTCTCGACGACCTCGCCGACTCCCTGCGCGGGCTCTACACGGCTGAGTTCGCCGAGGTGGAGTCCGTGGATCTCGCCCCCCAGATCGCCGAGGCGAGGAAGCTGGTGGCCAGATGGTCCTGATGTTCTGGTGGCTGGCCCTGGCCCTGCTCCTCCTCGCCGCCCTCGCCGTCTTCATCTTCCGTAAGCCTCGGCGCACCGAGTCGTCCCTGCCGGTGGCCCACAGCGGCCGCATGACGAGCCTGCCGGGCTTCCGCCGGGCGATGCGCAGGAAGATGATGACGACCATCGCGTTCCTCGGCGTCATCGCGCTCACCGGGCTCGGGGCGCTCGCCGGTGTGGCTCGTCCCGCGTGGATCGAGACGGTCAACCCGGAGAAGAAGCTGCGCGACGTCATGCTCTGCCTCGACGTGTCCGGGTCGATGCTCGGCTACGACGCCGACCTGCTCGCGGCCTACCAGGAGCTCGTCGACCGGTTCGACGGGGAGCGCATCGGGCTGACCGTATTCAACGCCACAGCCGTGGCTGCGTTCCCGCTCACCGACGACTACGACATGGTGCAGAACTACCTCGAGGACGCCGAGGAGGGGTTCCGGACGTGGGGCTCCCAGGGCACCGACTACTCGTGGTCGACGTCCCCGCCCAACATCGGCGGCTCCTCCCTCATCGGCGACGGCCTCGTCTCGTGCGTCGACAACTTCGACCGCAAGGACGAGGACCGGTCCCGCTCGATCGTCTTCGCCACCGACAACATGCTCGCCGGTGAGCCCCTGTTCGAACTCAACGAGGCCGCCGACATCGCCGTCGATGCCAAGGTGCGCGTCTACAGCCTCTCCCCGCCCTCGATCCTGGCGACCACGCAGACCCAGGAGCTCAAGTCCGTCTCCGACCGGACCGGGGGCAAGCAGTTCGACATGGGCTCGGCGACGACGATCGACCGCATCGTCTCGGAGATCCAGAGCCAGGAGGCCCAGAACACTCCGGGCCGGTCGTACACGATCGTCCACGACATGCCCGCCGCCCCGCTGCTCATCGCCGTGTTCGGACTCATCGGGGTCTTCGTCCTCGCCTGGAGGGTGCGCTCATGATCTTCGACCCGCTCTTCGGCTGGATCGGCCTCGGCCTCATGACCGCCGTCCTCCTCACGCTCTGCCTCATCCCCGTCATCCGCGGTGAGGGGCCGAAGTGGAAGTGGTTCGTGCGCATGGGCGTCGTCGCAGTCCTCGCCCTCGCCCTCGCCCGTCCCGGCATCGCCCAGAAGTCGACGACGGAGGAGTACGAGGCGGCCGCCGACGTCTACTTCCTCGTCGACACGACGACGTCGATGGCCGCCGAGGACTACGACGGGACCACCCCGCGCATCGAGGGTGTGAAGAAGGACATGCTCGAGCTCGCGAAGCAGCTGCCGGGTGCGCGCCTGAGCATCATCACCTTCGCCTCGACCGCCTCGACGGCGATGCCGCTGACGACCGATCATGCGGCCTTCGCCTCGGCCGTCGACGTCCTCACCCCGGAGATGTCGCTCAACTCCAACGGCTCCTCGATCACCGAGGCCGGTGACGAGCTCAAGGCGCGCATGGACTCCAATGCGGAGGACCGCCCCGACAACAAGCGGCTCGTGTTCTACTTCGGCGACGGCGAGCAGACGGCCTCGGGATCCCCTGACTCGTGGACCTCGTTCGCCGCGAACATCGACAGCGGCGCCGTCTTCGGCTACGGCACCGCGCAGGGCGGGAAGATGAAGGAGTCCCAGCCCTTCGGCTACGGCGGCCTGCCCGGCGACACCGACCACGGCGGCCAGAACGGCGGCGGTCAGAACGGCAACGGTCTGGGCACCGGGGATCAGTACATCCGCGACGCCCAGGGCAACCCCGGGATCTCGAAGATCGACGAAGGCAATCTCAGGCAGATCGGCTCCGACCTCGGCCTGCCCTACTTCCAGCGCGACGGCAGCAGCCCGGTCTCGGCCGTCTACACCGCCCCCAAGTACGATCAGCAGCTCGTGAAGAAGGACGGCCGCGTCACCGTCGACGAGTACTACTGGATCCCGCTCACCCTCGTCTTCGTCTGGATCGCCGTCGAGATGGTCTTCGCCTTCCGCGAGTTCCTCCGGCTGCGGTCGGTCATGCCCTCTCGCCGAGGCGGTCGCGGCGGATCCGGCGGTCCTCCCGGTCCGGGTGCCGGCAACCATCCTGCGCGGGGACTGGTCGCGTCCGGAACGGCAGGCAGCGGACAGAGCGGAGGCCGACCATGAGACGGATGCTCAGACGATGGTCGGGCCTGCGGCTGCTGACGAAGATCAACCTCGTCGTCGGCACCGCGATCCTCCTCGCCTTCGCCTACCTCGGCACCACCGTGTACTTCGGGGCGGCCTCGCAGGTCCGCTACGACTCCAACGACTTCCCCGGCGCCCAGAAGGCCGCGACGACGTTCCTTGCGCTCAGTCCGCTCGAGAGGCACATCGGCTACTACAACCGCGGCACCGCGAAGGCCGCCGTCGGCGACTTCGAACCCGCGCAGGAGGACCTCGAGACCGCACTCGAGATCACCCCGCCCCGTGACGAGTGCGCGGTGCGGATCAACCTCTCCTACGTCTACGAGAAGCTCGCCGACCAGGTCGCCGGCCAGGACGAGAAGAAGTCCGGTGAACTCTACGACCAGGCCCTGGCCACACTCGACGACGCACCCGAGGAGTGCCGCCCCGACAAGAGCGAGACGCAGCAGAAGAGCGACGAGGCGAAGCAGCGCGTCGAGAACAAGAAGCAGGGCGGCCAGTCCCAGAACAGCGGATCGGGTGACGACTCCCAGGGCTCCGACGATTCGCAGAACGACGATCAGCAGTCCGGTGACGACTCGCAGGGCTCGAACGACCAGGGATCGAACGACAACTCCGACACCGGTGATCAGAACACCGACGACGGCGCCGGCCAGACCGAGCAGGAGAAGAAGCGCGAAGAGCTCAAGCAGCGCGGCGAGGACTCCAACCGCGAACAGCAGCAGCAGGGACCCGGCGGCAACGGCGGACGCACGACCCCGGACAAGCCGTGGTGAGCCGGGTCGAGGCCTGTGCGATCATGAGTCCATGACCGACACCGCATCCGCGTCGACGCCGGGATCCGCCGAGCCTGAGGGATCTGCCGATCCTCAAGGATCTGCAGAGGTGCCGCGTCTGCGGGCCGCGCTCGAGACGTTCCCGCCCTACATTCCGGGCAAACCGCCGCGCGAGGTCCCGGGCCTCGAGTCCTTCAAGCTCTCTTCGAACGAGAACCACCTCCCGCCGCTTCCCTCGGTGCTCGAGACCATGGCCGAGCATGTGGGCAATCCCGCTCATTACCCCGACGACGCCGCCACCGCGCTGCGCACGGAACTCGCCGCGCGCCTCGGCGTGGGGATCGAGAACCTCGTCGTCACCACCGGGGCGAGCGAACTCCTCGTCGCGCTCACGCAGATCACCTCGGATGGCACGACCGAGGCCGTCTACCCGTGGCCCTCGTTCGAGATGTACCCGCAGACCACCGGGTTGGCCGGGGCCACCCGCATCGAGGTGCCCCTGCGCGCTGACGGCACCCACGACCTCGCGGCGATGGCGGCAGCGGTCACCGAGGCGACGAGCCTCATCATCCTCTGCTCCCCGAACAACCCCACGGGGCCGGCCCTGCGCGATGCCGAGGTCCGGGACTTCCTCGCGGCCGTTCCCGAGCGTGTCCTCGTCGCCCTCGACGAAGCGTACTGGGAGTTCGCGACCGCGGGCGGCACCGTCGACGGGCTCGGCCTGCTCGCCGACCACCCCAACCTCGTTCTCCTCCGCACGTTCTCCAAGGCCCACGGGCTTGCGGGCCTGCGTGTCGGCTACGGCGTCGGACATCCGCGGGTCATCGCCGGCCTGCTCAAGGCCGTCATCCCCTTCGGCGTCACCGACCTCAGCCAGGCCGCTGCCCTGACATCGCTGCGCCACTGGGACGAGGTCATGGCCCGCGCCGCCGTGATCTCAGGCGTCCGCGACGACTTCGCCCAAGCCCTGCGCAGTCAGGGCTGGGACGTGCCCGAAGCGCAGGGCAACTTCGTGTGGCTGCCGCTCGGGGAGCTGTCCGACGCCTTCGAAGACGCCTGTGTGGAGCAGGCGATCGCGGTGCGCAACTTCGGCGACGGAGTGCGGATCAGCATCGGTCCGCGCGCCGCCCTCGACCGGGTGCTCGAGATCGCCGCGGACTTCCGCGCAGCCCATTTCGGCTGAGCGCAGCCCATTTCGGCTGAGCGCGGTCCCCGTCGCCGCAAGCCGGCCTAGAGTTCGGCGAGTTCGAGGGCGAGCGCCACGGCCTGCGTCGTCTCCGGGTTCCCGAGGTCCCGGCCGAGCAGCCGCTCGATCCGCTGCAGTCGGGCACGGACCGTGTGCCGGTGGATGCCGAGCTCGGCGGCCACCGCATCCCGCACTCCCCCGGCGGCGATGAACGTCCGCAGGGTGAGCAGCAGCTCCCGGCCGTCCTTCGACGCGAGCAGGTCACCGAGGACGCGATCGACGAAGCGCACCGCAGCCGCCTCGTCGATCGAGGACAGCAGAGCCCTGACATCGGAGTTCGCCGTCTCATGCTGGGTCCGCCACACCGTCCACGTGTGATGGACCTGGGTCAGCGGCAGCGGCTTGTGGAAGAGCTTCTCCAGCCCGGTCACCGCCGCGACCCGATCGACGAGGCTGTCGCCGGTGTGGACGACGGCGATCATCGACCCCGACCGGGCGAGCAGCGTGTCGGCGCCGAGGTCGGCGAGCAGATGTTCGGCACTCTCCCCGCGCACCTCGCCGAAGATCGTGAACTCGGCCCGGGAGACCGCGGGCGAACCCGTGCGCAGCACCCACTCGGTGCGGGCCTCCGCCGGGCTCAGGGTCGTCGTGAACAGGCGCGACTCCCCGCGCCGAGGCGGTCCCTCGGAGACGGCGAGACCGAGCAGGGCCGCGGCGGTCGAGAGCAGCTGGGAGCGGATGCGCGAGCTCACGGCCGACTCGGCGGCGGTGAGGATCCACCCGACCACCTGCTCGTCGCCGAGCGGCACGGCTTCGAGACCGCCCCCGCCCGACCGCAGCAGGCGCGGGGCGAGCGAGGCGCCGAGCGCCTCCCCGATGAGCTCGGTGCGCACGGCCGCGGGTGCGTTCGCGCCGGTGAGACCCCGACCGGTCGGGGAGACGAGCTGGACCTCGCTGCCGAGCGTCGCTGAGAGATCGGCGATGAGGGCGGCCGGACCGGTGCGGGCGAGCGCGGTGGCGAACCGTCGCCCGGCGCTGCTGGCCCGGGTGACCTCACGGTTCGTCTCCTCTTCGCGCATCCGCGTGAACGCGTCGACGACGGCAACGAACGGCACGGGCTCGGGCACCCCGAAGAGCGCGAGACCGTGCTCGCGGGCATGGCCGATGAGGGAGTCCGGCAGCCGGACCGACGGCAGGTCGCTGCCGAGGCCGATCCCGAGGGCGTGGACCCCGACCCGCTTGAGTCTCGCAATGTAGTCACCGGCCGAGTCTGCGGTGAGATCCTGGCCGACGCCGATCGTCAGCAGCACCTCGCCACCGGCGAGCCATTCGTCGACTTCGGGCAGTTCGGAGGAGTGGACGATCGTCACCTCCTGCTCCCGTGCTCCCGGCGGATCGACGGCGATCTCGAGGGCGAGTTCACGCCGCGCCCACAGCTGTCCCAAGGTGACCATGCGGCCCATCCTATCCGGCATGGCTATGCACATGCGGCTGACTGTCCACGCTGGATATCTGTGACGGGGATGACAGGTCCTAGGCTGATGGCACGCCACCAGCGAGATCACCCCATCACGACCAAGGAGAGTCAATGCCGTCTCAGCCCCTCGGCCCTGCCGACTACAGTCAGACACCCCGCTTCGCCGGGCCCCCGACCTTCGGCCTCCTCCCCCGCCTCGACGAGGTCGAGTCCCAGCGTCCGGGAGAGAAGATCGACGTCAAGATCGTCGGCATCCCCTTCGACGCCGGTGTCAGCTACCGTCCCGGCGCTCGCTTCGGGCCCGCGCACATCCGTCAGTCCTCGAAGCTGCTGCGTCCCTACAACCAGGCCACGAACGTCCACCCCTTCACGTGGCAGCAGGTCGCCGACTGCGGTGACCTGGGCGTCAACCCCTTCGACATCGAAGAGGCCATCGCCACGGTCGAGGAGAACGCCGATGCCCTGCGCGCCGACGGTGCGAAGGTCCTCACCCTCGGCGGCGACCACACGCTCGCCCTGCCGAACCTGCGGTCGCTGCACAAGACGCACGGGAAGATCGCCGTCCTCCACTTCGACGCCCACCTCGACACCTGGGACACGTACTTCGGCGCCCCGTACACGCACGGCACCCCGTTCCGACGCGCGAGCGAAGAGGGGCTCATCGACCTCACCGCCTCGATGCACGTGGGCATCCGCGGTCCCCTCTACGGGAAGAAGGACCTCGAGGACGACGAGGTACTCGGCTTCCAGATCATCCGCAGCGACGACTACCAGTTCACCTCCGTCGAAGAGGTCGTCGCCCGGATCCGCAAACGCCTCGGCGATGCCCCGGTCTACCTCTCGATCGACATCGACGTCCTCGACCCGGCCGCCGCACCCGGCACCGGCACCCCCGAGGCCGGAGGCATGACGAGTCGCGAACTGCTCAACTCGATCCGCGGACTCCAAGGACTCAATGTCGTCGGCGCGGAGATCGTCGAGGTCGCCCCCGCCTATGACCATGCGGAGATCACGGGGCTGGCCGCCGCGCACTGCGGCTACGAGATCCTCTCCCTGTGGGCGGCCGAGCAGAACGGCCTCACCGGCCCGTCCGGTCCCAGCGGGGAGGCCCTCGGTGTCTGAGACCACAGCAGCCCGGCCCTCCGAGGCGACCGCGTCGACGACGACCGAGCGCTTCCGCAACGGCGGCAAGGCCGTGATCGCGACGCTCGCCGCCAACGGCGTCGACACGATCTTCGGGATCCCGGGCACGCACAACCTCGAGTTCTACCGGCATCTGCCCGAGTTCGGCATCCGGGCGATCACGCCGCGCCACGAACAGGGAGCAGGCTACGGCGCCGACGGCTACTTCCTCCTCTCCGGCAAGCCCGGGGTCGTCATCACGACCTCGGGACCGGGGCTGACGAACGTCATCACGGCAGCGGCCACCGCGTATGCGGAGTCACGCCCGATGCTCATCCTCTCCCCCGGTGTGCCCACCGGACTCGAGCGGGCCGACATCGGCATGCTCCACGAGACGAAGGACTCCTCCGGGGCCCTGTCCCACCTCCTCGTGTCCTCCCAGCGCACCCGCACCGCCGAAGGCGCAGCGCAGGCCGTCGCCGAGGCGTTCGCCCTCTTCGCGTCCTCGCGTCCGGGTCCCGTGCACATCGAGGTGCCCCTCGACGTCCTCGAGGGCGACTGGCACGGCAGCGTCCCGGCACCGGTCCCGGCCAGGCGACCAGGCCTCGACGCCCGCGCCGTGAGCCGGGCCGCCGAGGCGATCAGGTCCGCGAAGCGTCCGGTCATCGTCGCCGGCGGCGGCGCCCGGGATGCCGCCGCCGAGGTGACTCTCCTCGCCGAGTCCATCGATGCTCCCGTGGCGACGACGGCCAACGGCAAGGGCATCGTGGCAGAGGACCATCCGCTCTCGCTCGGTGCGAACGTCCGGTTCCCGAGCGTCCAGGCCGAGACCGCAGCCGCCGATGTCCTCATCGTCCTGGGCTCCGAACTCGCCGACTCCGACCTGTGGGGCGGAGTCATCGGCGCGCAGACCGCGCCGGGTGTGCGCGACGAGACGGCACAGCAGACCGTCATCCGCTGCGACATCGACCCCGACCAGCTGGGCAAGAACCTGGACGGCGACATCCTCGTGTGCGCCGACACCGGGGAGTTCCTCGCGGCCCTGAGCACCGAGCTCGGTGCTGCCTCTGAGCGCACGGCTGAGGGCACGGTCGCGTCCGACGGGGCGGCCGCCTCGGCGAGGGACCGGGTCGCAGCGATCCGGGCCGGCTGGGATGCGGACTTCGACTTCGACAAGATCGGCGCCCGGGTCACCCGACTCGTCGCCGAGGGCGCCGGACCCGAGGTCGTCATCGCCGGCGACTCCTCGCAGGTCACCTACGACGGGTCGATCCACGCGCTCACCGCCCGCACCCCTGACCAGCTGCTCTACATGCCGGGCTTCGCGACACTCGGCTACGGCATTCCCGCAGCGCTGGGGGCGAAGGTCGCCGCACCGGAGCGTCCGGTCGTCTGCGTCCTCGGCGACGGGGCGGCGATGTTCTCCGTCCAGGAGATCATGACCGCTGCCGAACTCGGACTCGGCATCCCCTTCGTCGTCGTCGACAACGGCGGGTACGCGGAGATCGAGGAGCAGATGGTCGACCGGAACATGGAGCCCTTCGCCGTCCGCCTCGCCCGCCCCGACTTCGCGCAGCTCGGGGCCTCGATGGGCGGGGTCGGGGTGAGCATGCGGGAGTCGGAGATGACCGCCGAGCTGCCCGACGTCGTCGCCGAGGCGCTGAGCCGCGACGTGCCCACCATCGTCCACATCACCGTCGGCAACTGACCCGACCCGAAGGAGGAGTCACTGTGGACTCACTCGTTGTCATCATCTATCTCGCCGCCATGGTGGGATTCGGAATCTGGGGTCGCTTCAAGGCGAAGAACCAGGACGACTTCCTCGTCGCCGGTCGCCGGTTGGGCGGTCTGCTCTACACGGGCACGATGTCGGCCGTCGTCCTCGGCGGCGCCTCGACGATCGGCGGGGTCGGCCTCGGCTACACCTCGGGACTGTCGGGCATGTGGCTGGTCTTCAGCATCGGCATGGGCATCATCGTCCTCTCCCTGTTCTTCGCCCCGAAGATCCAGAAGCTCGAGATCTACACGGTCTCGCAGATGCTCGAACTGCGCTACGCCAAGGGCTCGCGGCTCGTGTCGGGGGCGATCATGACCGCGTACGGTCTGATGATCTCGACGACGTCGACGGTCGCCTACGCCACGGTCTTCCATGCGCTCTTCGACCTCGACAAGTTCTGGTCGGTGATCATCGGCGGCGGCATCGTCATCACGTATTCGATGCTCGGGGGCATGTGGTCGATCACGCTGACCGACTTCGTGCAGTTCCTCATCCAGACCGTGGGCATCTTCCTCCTCATGCTCCCGATCGTCCTCAACAAGGCCGGTGGCCTGGGCGAACTGTTCTCCGCCCTGCCGGCCGAGCAGACGTCCCCTGTGGGCATCGGCTGGCAGGCGATCCTCGGCTACATCCTCATCTACACCCTCGGTCTCCTCATCGGCCAGGACATCTGGCAGCGCGTGTTCACCGCGCGTTCGCCCGGCGTCGCCCGTTGGGGCGGGCTCTCGGCCGGCGTCTACTGCCTGCTCTACGCCGTCGCCGGAGCGCTCATCGGCATGGCTGCGGCCCGCATCGTGCCGGGCATCGAGGTCGCCGACGACGTCTTCGTCGCCGTCGTCGATGCCGCGATGTCGCCCGTGCTCGCCGGTCTTGTCCTTGCCGCGGCTCTCGCTGCGATGATGTCGACGGCCTCGGGGTCGCTGCTCGCCGCCTCGACCGTGTGCCGGCAGGATATCGTCGAGCCTCTCCTCGCCCGCAGGGACATCGTCCCGGCCGTGCGTGCCGGCGCCGAGGTGGGAGGCCTGGGTTCGACCGACGCCGGTTCGACCGACGCCGGTTCGGGCGTCGTCGGTTCGGGCGTGGGTTCGGCTGCCGTGAGTTCGGCTGCCGTCGGGTCGGGCAGCACGGCTTCGGGCGGGGGCACGACCTCTGCGCTCACGCAGTCGCTCGTCCGGGAGACCGGTGACGAGGTGCGCGATTCGCGGATCTACCTCATCGGCCTCGGCATCGTCACTCTCGCCCTCGCCCTCATCATGCCCAGCGTCGTCGAAGCGCTCACGGTGGCCTACAACCTCCTCGTCGCGGGGCTCTTCATCCCGATCCTCGGCGGCCTGATCTTCCGCCGCGGGACGATCGTCGGCGTCATGGCCGGCATGATCCTCGGTTCGGTGACGACGATCGTGCTCATGATCACCCTGGGCATCTACTCGAACGAGGCGATCTACCTCGGCCTGCTCGCCTCTCTGCTCGGCTATGTCGTCGGTTCACTGGTCTCGAAGCCGACGCCGCCGGAGATCATGGCTGAGTGGAGGGAACGCCTGAGCCGGTAGTCGCCGGGCGTCACGGCCGGCGGAAACCGGGCGGCCTGAACGGTCGACTGGAACCGGGCGGCCTGAGTCGGCCGGCCCGAGCCGCTGCCCTGGACAGACCGGCCTGAGCCGCCGCGGACCCTGAGGTCTGCGGCGGCTCAGTGCTTTCCGCGGTTCGTCCCGCCCTTTCGCCGCTTCGGCTTCGCGATCTCCCAGACCGCGTAGGCGACAAGGGCGCCGGCGATGATCCAGATGCCGATCCGCTTCTCCTCGGGGTTCGTCAGCTGCGCGATGTAGCCGACATAGGGCACGTGGTAGCGGACGACCCCGCGGACCTGGACGCTGCGCACCGGGTCGGGGTCGGCGGCGTTGTTGTTGTCGCCCTTCGTCCGGTAGACGGTCTCCCCGTGGACCCTGGCGACGTCGATGATGCGGTGCGTCACGAGGTCACGCTGACCGGAGTTGGGCTGGTAGGTGACGACCTGGCCCTTGTCCAGGGTCTGCGCCTGCGCGGGCTTGAGCGGCTTGACGATCACCTGCGAGCCGGGCGGGATCGTCGGATCCATCGAACCGGTGGTCACGGTGAGCGGAATCCATCCCATCGCCAGGGGCAGCGCCACCGTGGCGATGAGGACGCCGGCGATGACCGCCACGAGGACCCCGCAGACCCACGAGACGATTCTTCGCAGTCGCCGCCGTGGCCGGGGCCGCCGCAAGTCGCCTGACGGTTCTTCGACCGGAGCCTGTGCGGTGGAGTCCGGTACAGGCGAACTCGACGCGGGCGAGCCTGGTGTCCTCTGCCTCGTCACTGCGGTCATGACGCGCCTCCTTGTCGTGCGTCCCCGCCGGCACGTTCCGTGCCGACATGCCTCTGGCCTGCACGTCTGCGACGGGCGACAGCGACGAGGGCGAGTCCGAGACCGATCGCTGCCGCCGCGAGGGTGATGAGTCCGGCCCCGCCGAATCCGGTCCTCGGCAGCGCCCACCCTCCATCGGCGCTCCCGGCGCCGCCGGCGCTTCCCGCCGACGAGTTGGAGATTCCCGAGGAACCAGAACTCGAAGCCTCCGAGCTCGAGCCCGCGGCCGAGGTGCCGTCGGAGTCCGCTCTGGTCTCCGCCTCGGCGGCGGTGCCTCCCCCACTGTCATCCGCTTCGGCCGCGCTGCCTCCCGCGTCGCTGCCGCCGGGTGCGCACTCGACCCCGGTGCTCAGCCCCAGCGAGAACCGCAGCGGCCACGTGCGGGTCTGCGTGTCGTTGTCCCGTTCCCCGACGGCAGGCAGGTCGACGCTCACGCGCAGCGTCGCATCGGCATCGGGTGCCAGTTCGCCGAGGGCGAAGCGCTGTCCGACGACCTTACGGTACGAGTCCTTCGCCACGGTCCGTCCCGCCCAGGTGATCGACACCTGGAGGTCATGGGCCGGGTCGGCGACCCCGGCGGTCTCCGGGGCGACGATGAGCACGGCGGTCACCGGCACCTCGGCGATCGATCGGACACGCAGCTCATCGTCTCCGCCCGACCCGGGCGCCATCAGCTCGGGGACGTCGGGGAAGGCCCGCTGGAGATCGTCCGGGGCGCTCTCCCCGCTGCCGTCGGTCTCGGAGACCCGGACCGCCTCGGCGATCGAGGTGGGGCACTCCTTCGCCGAGGCGGGGGCGGCGATTCCCAGGATCGCCACGGTCACCGCCGTGAGGAGGACGAAAGCAGCCGCGCAGCGCCGCCGCCGGCGGCGGACGGCGCGGGCCAGGGTCGAGGGCACGAGGAATCCGATCACAGTGTCACCCGGCTCACGGTGCACGAGACATCGGACGAGAAGGCCTCCTGGGTCATCTGCAGGTCGTAGATCGGTGACTGCGTGGGCCGATCGCCATTGGGTCCCGGGTTGTGACCGCCGGCCCCACCGGTGCCGCGGATGACGAAGCGGACCGTCACGTCGTAGCCGAAGAGGTAGTTGAGGGGCTGTTTGGAGACTTCGACGTCGTTGCCGGTGAAGTCGGAGCCGACCTCGGGGATCGCGACGTAGGAGTCGAAGGCGGCAGGGTCGCCGGCGAGACGCCGGGCGGTCTTGGCCATGCGGGCGAATTCGGGCAGTTCGGAGGTGTTGACGACGAACGTGTGCGAGTTGTCGACGTTGAACACTCCGTAGCAGGCGCCGGAGCCGTCCTGCCCGGTGTCGACGGTGATCGCGGGCTTCTTCACCGTGGCGCTCACCCCGACGCACTCCTGCGCGGCACTTGCCCCGGGCGGGCAGGCCGGGCGGTCGCCGGGCTCTGGTCCCAGAGCGCCGTAGGGATAGAGCTGGGCCGTCTCGGTGTCCGAGAGTCCGTCGATGCGCCAGTCGACGGCGAACCGGAAGTCGAAGCGGACCCCGGAGGCTCGAGCGAGATCCTGATAGAGCAGTCGCGAGTTCCGTCCTTCGACCAGCACGGGTACGGACTGCTCGGCACCGGGAGCCAGGGTCCATCGGAGTTCGGTCTCCGAGAACTGCTTCGTCGAGGTGTCGGCCGTGACGTAGTTCGAGATCTCCCGCTTCACACCGCCGTCGTCGACGATGAAGGCCGCAGCCTTCCCCCACGCTTCGGAGATGTTCGTCCCGGCCAGTTCCACGGACGCGATCCTGATGCTCGCGACCATTGTCGTCGGGGACGTGTTCTTCAGGGTCAGCGAGGTCTCGTTCATCTGCCGGTCGAACCAGTTCCATGACCCGTAGTCAGGGGTGACGACACCGGCGGTTCCGGCCTCGATGCCCTGCGCTTGGAGCGTCATCTCAGTGTCGTCGCTGGCCTCGGAGTAGAAGCGGGCCAGCGTCGAACCGGTGGGCATGATCGCCATCGCGACGATCGCGGCAACGAGGGCGAGCACGCACGCACCGGCCAGCACGGGCATGACTCCTGTCCGGAGCCTGGGTCTCCGCTGCCGGTGTTCGGTCTGCCGGTCGGTCATCGGTCCTCCTGTACGACTGCCACGCTGACTCCGGCCACGCTGAGATCGTCGAAGACCCGGGGCCAGGCGTCAGCGCTGACCTGGCCGGTGAAGTCGAAGGTCCGCCGCGAGGTGATCGTCTGTGCGCCCTCGAGCGGACCCTCGGGGCTCACCGTCGCCTCCGCAGTCCATGCCGGGGGCGGATCGGGCTGGTCGGATGTCAGGGTTGCCGCATAGCGGAGGTTCGTGCCCTTCGCACTGACGTCGAAACGGGATGCGATCGTCAGACGGTCGCCGCGCATGAAGCGGAAGTCCTCGACCTGCCCCTTGCTCAGTCGGGCGCATCGGGTGAAACCCTGGTCGGCGTCGCACGACTGCAGGTCGGCGAACCGCGCGTCGGTCGTGTACTTGCTCTGCACGCGGTAGGAGACCGGTGCCGCTGTGACCCTGAGCTCTCCGGAGCGCACCTCGACCGACTGCTTATCGAAGTTCGCTTCGTCGTACCACCGTGCTCCGGTGCCCAGACCGCTCGAGAGGAGGACCAGGGCGGCACCGGCTGCCGCAAGCGCTCGCACTCTCATAGGATCTCCGAGGTCGGCTGAGGACGCACCGTCCTCCGGCACGGGGATCCCGTGCCGGAGGTCTCGGCGTCAGCGATCGTTCTGCACCAGCTGGAGCTTGATGTCTCCGGTGTTGAACGAGTAGTCCGAATTCTGCTTCTCCTCACCCCACCACTGCGCGGTGTCGGTGGTGGGCTTGTCGCGATTGAGCGAGTTGTCCACGGAGTCCTTGAACTCCTTGAAATAGATTGAGAAACCGACGTCGAAGGTGTCACCGTCATTGGCCGCGGTGAGTGCGACGGGTTCCGTGCTGCCGTTGACTGTCGCCTTGAGCACGGCGAAATCGTCATTGACGAGTTCGGCGAGCTTGCCGGTCGGAACGGCCGAGAGCGTGGCCTTGAGGTTCTTGCCCTTGATGTTCGTCACGACCTGCGAGCTGCCGGTGCACTGCATGGTGTCTCCCGGAGCGATGAGGTCACCGGGGGCGACATTATCGCCGCCGTTGGCCCACTGGCACGCGAGATTGTCGATCGCGAAGCTCAGTTCACCGGATTTGACCTCTGCAGCCTGGTTGCCCAATGAGGCTTCGTCGTACCAGCGGGCGAAGGTGAGGCCTCCCCCGATGAGGAGCACAGCAGCGGCTCCACCTGCAACGACGGCCTTCTTATTGATTCTCATATATTTTCGCTTTCCGGCACTACCGATGCCATTCATGATGAATAGACGGAAACATCGGACAGACGAGCAAGTGAATTCATAATTCACCTATGGAGTTTGACCGCACCGCACTTCCGACATCCTCCGTATTCTGAATTTATCACATCATTACCTTGAATGACTACTTCATTATTGTATCTACTCATTAGTAGTTAATGCTTCAATCTTTGTTAGGAAAATGACACTTGAATGAATTCGGGTATAGTTTCCCGTTTCCCGGATTCATTTCTCAGCCGCAGTTTTTCGGTCGACAGCACCTCTGACTTGGCACGGAACCGCCGGTGCCCTATATTCGACACGGTCAGGACTGTCGCTGCGCGGGCTCGCGCAGCCGGGGGTCCGGCGTTCGAAAAAGGAACGCGAAGCG
Source organism: Brevibacterium metallidurans (assembly GCF_037101285.1). Taxonomy (NCBI): domain Bacteria; kingdom Bacillati; phylum Actinomycetota; class Actinomycetes; order Micrococcales; family Brevibacteriaceae; genus Brevibacterium; species Brevibacterium metallidurans. The sequence continues at coordinate 257,542 of NZ_BAAAAF010000003.1, read as the reverse complement.
GCATTGTTGCGTGAGACACATATGGATCACTCTCCATATCCCTCAGCTGCGAAAGGCCGCCCTCATGGCGCACACCTCGGCGCACGTCGCCCACACTCTGACCCGTCACATCGACGAGGTCTTCGGACTCATGGGCAACGGCAACGCCCACTTCCTCGATGCCCTGCTCACGACCACCTCGGCGACCTACACTCCGGTCCGGCACGAAGCCGGCGCGGTCGTCGCCGCCGATGCGCATTTCCGCACCTCGGGTCGACTCGCGGCCGCCACGACGACGTACGGTGCGGGCTTCACGAACACGCTCACGGCCCTCGCCGAGGCGGCACAGGCGAAGGTGCCCCTCGTCCTCGTCGTCGGGGACGAACCCACCTCGGGACCTCGGCCGTGGGACGTCGATCAGATCGCCATGGCCTCGGCGGTCGGCGTCCGCACGTACACAGTGGGCCGGGTCGACGCTGCTGCGGCCACGGTGACGGCGATCGAGCACGCCCTGACCTACCGGGTGCCGGTGGTCCTCGCGATCCCCTACGATGTCGCGACGCTCGAGATCGGTGAGATCCCCGACGTCCCCGGCCCTGGAACGCGTGCACCCCTGGCCCCGAACGGCGCCTCCGCGCAGGCCGCTCTCGATCGTCTGGCGGAGGCTCTCGCCGAGGCGCAGCGCCCGGTCATCCTCGCCGGACGCGGCGCGTGGCTGGCCGGGGCATCGGCGCAGCTCGGCGAGCTCGCCGAGGCGACCGGTGCGCTGACGGTGACGACGGCATTGGGCCGCGGGGTGTTCCCGGCCGCCGAGTTCGATCTCGGTGTGGCGGGCGGCTTCGGGGCACCAGGGGCGATGGAGAGGGTCCGCGAGGCCGATGTCGCCGTCGTCATCGGGGCCTCGCTCAATCAGTTCACGATGCGCTTCGGTGAGCTCTTCGCCCCGACCACCGCGGTGTGGCAGATCGACACCGATGAGCGCGCCACGCATGCTCGGGTCGGCGGATTCGTCCGCGCCGACGCCCGGCTGGCGACCGCGGAGCTCACCCGTCGCCTCGCCGAGGCGGGTGCGAGTCCGAGCGGGTGGCGGGAGTCGGTGGACACGGCGGCCGATCGTGTGTACGCGGTGGGGTCGGAGTTCGGCTCGGACGGTCGGCTCGATCCGCGGGCGGCGGCGTCCCGCCTCGGCGAGCTGCTGCCGGAGGACCGGGTCATCGTCTCCGACGGCGGCCATTTCATCGCGTGGGCGAACATGTTCTGGGAGCCGAGCGCACCGGACCGGATCGCCATGGTCGGCACCGCCTTCCAGTCGATCGGGTTGGGCTGGCACAGTGTGGCGGGGGCGGCACGGGCGAACCTGGATTCGACGGTCGTGCTCACCACCGGGGACGGCGGCGGGGTGATGGCTCTGTCGGATCTCGACACGGCGATCCGTTCGGCCGGCGGGCGCGGCATCGCGGTGGTCTTCAACGACGCCGCCTACGGTGCCGAGGTGCACCTCTACGGGCTCAAGGGCCTGGCGAAGGAACCGATGCTCATCGACGAGATCGACTTCGCGGCTTTGGCCACGGCTGCGGGCGGCCAGGGCGTGGTCGTGCGCGAACTCGCCGATCTCGACGTCGTCACCGAGTGGGCGTCGACCCCGGTGGACGAGCGGAGGTTCCTCGTCCTCGACCTGCGGATCTCCGGCACAGTCGTCGCACCGTACCAGGAGGAGGTCATCCGCGTGAACGCGTGACGGTCTGCGGGTATGACGAAGCCCCGTCCGTCTGGTCGGAACCAGGCGGACGGGGCTTGTCCTTGAGTGGAGATGGCGGGAATCGAACCCGCGTCCGTCAGCAGATTGTCAGGACTTCTCCGGGCGCAGTTCGTGAAGCAGTTTCTTAGGTTCTGGCCATCGCACGAACACGTAGACCAACGAACGGATTTGGGTAAGAGTCCCTCAGATGCCCCCAACGTGCATCTGAAGCAGTGGCCTCTTAAGCGACGCCAGGAACTAGAGCAGAGGCAACTCTAGGCTGACGGATTCGCAGCTCGCGCTCAATCAGGCAGCGAGGGCGAAATCGGTGCGGTTTTCAGATTTAGCACCTATTGTTTTGCAGAGGACATTAACGAGATGACTCTGCATTCTCGGCCCGCTTCTCCCGACGCAGTGTCCAACGTCGAAACCGATCATCCCCATATTCTGTTGCCAATCCTGTTCGCCACTCTCACCTGCAATGACAGGATCCTGCCGGCGACAGGAACACCAGCATACTCTCTCAACACCGGCCGGGCCAATCGCATTCCCGACTGTGTCGGAGACTTCCGCGCCGGGGACTCCGGTTCCACTCGAACCTGGGCTCCACCTCGGCGGAAGGTGTCCGCGTACGTCTCAGAGGTACTGCTTGGACTTCATGGCCCTCTCGGCCTCGCGCTTGTCCTGCGATTCGCGCAGCGCCTGGCGCTTGTCCCATTCGCGTTTGCCTCGGGCCAGGGCGATCTCGACCTTGACCCGCGATCCCTCGAAGTAGAGTTCGAGCGGGATGAGCGTGCGCCCGGACTCCTTGACCTTCTGGGAGATCTTGAGGATCTCCTCGCGGTGGAGCAGCAGCTTGCGGCGCCGGCGCGCGGCATGGTTCGTCCACGTCCCCTGGAGGTATTCGGGGATGTAGACGTTCTCGAGCCACGCTTCGTTCTGGAAGATGAGCGCGAACCCGTCGGTGAGCGAGGCCCGGCCTTCGCGCAGGGACTTCACCTCGGTGCCGGTGAGGACGAGACCGGCCTCCCACGTGTCCTCGATGTGATAGTCGTGGCGAGCCTTGCGGTTCCTCGCGATGACTTTCTTCCCGGTGTCCTTCGGCATGACCGGCCTCCTCTCAGGTCTCAGCGGATACGGCTGACGACGCATCCCACGTGCGCATTCGCCTGCGCACACAGACGGACAAGTCTATCGCACGCACGCGCTCTGCGGAACCGCGGCTGCGACCCCGTCCTGCCGGCTTACGAGATGAACGGCATTGCGTTGACGTAGTCGCCGCTCTCCATGATCTCGAAGTGGAGGTGGCAGCCGGTCGAGGCGCCCGTGGTGCCCGAGATCGAGATGACGTCGCCCTTCTTGACCTTCTGACCGTCGCGGACCTTCACGCTCGTGTTGTGGTTGTACGTCGAGGCGATCGACTTGCCCTTGATCTTGCCGTGGGAGATGACGACACGGTTGCCGTATCCGCCGGCCCAGCCCGCGGAGACGACGATGCCGTCACCGGCCGCGCGGATCGGGGTGCCGCAGGGCACGCCGAAGTCGGTGCCGGTGTGGAGTTTGCGGTTGCCGGTGATCGGGTGGATGCGGTAGCCGAACTGGGAGGTGATCGGGAAGCCCTTCGCGGGGTTGGCGAGCACACCGTCGCCGTAGACGAAGTTGCCCTTCTTCTCCTGCTCCTTCTCCCAGTCGCGGACCTTCTTCGCCAACCGGTCCTGCTCGGCTCGTTCGTCCTCGAGCTGCTTCTCGGTCTTGTCCTTGTTGTCCGAGATCGTCTTCTCCGCCGCGTCCTTGGTGGAGATGAGGTTGTTGAGGTCGTCGGCCTTCTTCTTCGCGTCGGCCTGCGCGGCCTCCTTCGCGATGACCGCCTCGGCGGCTTCGTCCTTGAGTCCCGAGATCTCGTCGGTGACCCCGGACAGCCGCTCTTCGTTGTTCTGGTTGAGCGCCCGCTGCTCGGAGAGGTCATCGATCGTGCGCTGCTGGGAGCGCACCGCGGAGTCGACGCGGCCGATCCCGCCGTCGGCGCTCGTGCCCTGCGCCATCTGCAGGAGCATCGCGAGGTCCGAGGTGATGCCGGAGTTCTGGTAGGCCTGGCGACCGATGCGCGCCGCCTGGGTGCGATGCTTGTCGATCTCCTCGGCGCCCGACTTGATCTGGTCCTTGAGGTCGGTCTGGGCGTTCTCCGCCGAGGTGAGCCGGGCGGCGAGGTCCTCATCCTTCTGGATCGCCTCGGCCAGGGCGTCATCGGCCTGCCGGGAGGCCTCCTCGGCGTCCGGGAGGGCCTTCTGCGCTTCGTCGCGTTCGGCGATGACGCGGGCGAGCTCCTCGTCGAGGCCCTCGAACTCCTGCTGGAGCTCCTTGACCCGGTCATCGACCTTGCTCTTGTCGTCGCGCGGATCCGCCGTCGCCGAGGTGGCGGGCAGGACGATAGCGAGGACCGCGGCCGTGATCAGAAGGGGAAGCCTGCGTTTCATATCAGACCTTCGTGTACTTGTTCAGGGTGATCAGCGACGATGCGCCGGCCATGACGACGCCGATGGCGATGAGGATCGGGGCGACGATGAGGACGTCGACGCCGGAGATGAGGTTGAAGCCGGTCGCCTGCTCCTGCAGCCAGCCGCTGACCCCGAAGTGGACGAGGAGTCCCAAGGTGCCGGCGGCCAGGGTCGCACCGATCGCCGCGGCGATGACGCCTTCGAGGAGGAACGGCAGTTGGATGAATGAATTCGAGGCGCCGACGAGGCGCATGATCCCGGTCTCCCGGCGTCTGGCGAACGCGGAGAGCCGGATCGTCGTGGCGATGAGCAGCATCGCGCACAGCAGCATGATGCCGGCGATGACGACGGCGACGACGGTGGCGACGTTGAGGACCCCGAAGAGCCGGTCGAGGAGCTGGTTCTGGTCGACGACCTCCTCGACACCCTGGGTCGAGGAGAAGTACTCCTTGATGATCTCGTACTTCTCGGCGTCCTTGAGTTTGATCCGGTACGACTCGTTCATATCGGACTCGGGCACGGTGCCTTCGAGGCTCGTGCCTTTGAACTGGTCCTGGAAGTGCTTGTACGCCTCGGCCTTGTCCTCGAAGTAGACGGTGTCGACGTAGGGGGCGAGCTCGGGTCCGGCGAGGGCGTCCTCGATGTTCTTCTTCTGCGCGTCGGTGACCTCGCCGTCGACGCAGTTCGTCGCCTCGGAGTCGGGCGGGCAGAGGAAGACCGAGACCTGGACGCGGTCGTACCAGTAGTCCTTCATCTGCCCCACCTGCATCTGCAGGAGGATGGCCGCGCCGACGAAGAGGAGGGAGACGAAGGTGACGAGGATGACCGAGAGCACCATCGAGAAGTTCTTCTTCAGGCCGGAGCCGACCTCGGAGAGGATGAAGCCGGCCCTCATGAGGCGACTCCGTACGTGCCGTGCTCGACGTCGCGGACGATGCGACCCTCGGAGAGTTCGATGACGCGCTTGGCCATGCGGTTGACGATCTCACCGTCGTGGGTGGCCATGAGCACGGTGGTGCCGTTGCGGTTGATCTTCTCGAGCACCGCCATGATGTCAGCACTCGTCACGGGGTCGAGGTTGCCGGTCGGCTCGTCGGCGAGCAGGATGCCGGGCTTGTTGACCACGGCGCGGGCGATGGCCACACGCTGCTGCTCACCGCCGGAGAGTTCGTGCGGGTAGCGCTTCTCCTTGCCGGCCAGTCCCACGGTCTCGAGGACGTCGGGCACGAGTGTCGACATCGCCGCGCGTGACTTGCCGATGACCTGAAGGGCGAAGGAGACGTTGGCGAAGACGGTCTTGTTCGGCAGCAGACGGAAGTCCTGGAACACCGTTCCGATCCCCCGCCGCAGGTAGGGCACGCGCCACGACGGCATCTTCACCACCGATTTGCCGGCGACGGCGATGCGGCCCTTCGTCGGCACCTCTTCGCGGAGGATGAGGCGGATGACCGTCGACTTGCCCGATCCCGAGGCTCCCACGAGGAAGACGAATTCCCCGCGGTCGGCCGTGAACGAGATGTCGTCGAGGGCCTTGCGGGTGCGGGAGTCGTAGGACTTCGAAACGGAGTCGAATGTGATCAAGAGGGTCTTCAATCAGTCAGCGGGTGCTCGGCCGCTTCCACTGTACGTAACAGTTCCGTGATGTTCGGGGAGGCGGCTGGGCGTGTGTTGCGCATCTGATGAAGTTCACAGTCGCGCCGAGGCGGGACAGCGTGTCCCCGCCCGCCGAGGCGGCTCAGTCCTCCTCGGCGTTCTCCTGCTGCTTGCGCCAGCGGATGCCGGCCTCGATGAGTCCGTCGAGGTCGCCGTCGAAGACGGCCTGCGGGTTGTTGACCTCGTAGTTCGTGCGCAGGTCCTTGACCATCTGGTACGGGTGGGTGACGTAGGAGCGCATCTGGTCGCCCCAGCTGGCCTTGATGTCGCCGGCGAGCTCCTTCTTCTGCGCCGCCTCTTCCTGGCGTTTGCGCTCGAGGAGGCGGGACTGGAGGACGCGCATCGCGGCTTCCTTGTTCTGGATCTGGGACTTCTCGTTCTGCATGCTCACGACCACGCCGGTGGGCAGGTGGGTGATGCGCACGGCGGAGTCGGTCGTGTTCACCGACTGGCCGCCGGGGCCCGAGGAGCGGTAGACGTCGATGCGCAGGTCGTTCTCGTCGACCTCGATGTGGTCGGTCGATTCGATGAGGGGGACGACCTCGACGGCGGCGAAGGAGGTCTGGCGGCGGCCCTGGTTGTCGAAGGGGCTGATGCGCACGAGGCGGTGGGTGCCGGCCTCGACGGACAGGGTGCCGTACGCGTACGGGGCGTTGACCTGGATCGTCGCGGACTTGATGCCCGCACCTTCGGCGTAGGAGGTGTCGAGCTCCTGGACGTTGTAGCCGCGGGACTCCGCCCAGCGGATGTACATGCGGATGAGCATCTGCGCCCAGTCGGTGGCGTCGTCGCCGCCGGCGCCGGAGCGGACGGTGACGACCGCGGAGCGCTCATCGTATTCTCCGGAGAGCAGCGTGGAGATCTCGAGTTCGCTCAGCTGGTCCTTGAGCTTGGCGATGTCTCGTTCGGCTTCGACGAGCGAATCCGAGTCGCCTTCGGCCTCCGACATCTCGATGAGGAGTTCGGCGTCGTCGATGCGCTCCCCGAACTTCTCGAGCTTCTCCAGCGTGCCCTGCTTGTGGGAGAGCTTGGCCGAGGTCTTCTGCGCCGAATCCGGATCGTCCCAGAACGTCGGCGACGACGCTTCCTCCGTGAGCTCGGCGACCTCGTCCCGCAGGGTCGGCAGGTCGGAGACGTCGAGGATCGCCTGGTAGGTCTGGCGGAGGCTGGCGATTTCGGAAGCGTGATCAGTAGTGGCCATAATGCCTCGATTCTAGTCCATGGGCGGGGCCCCGGTCGTCCCACCTCGGCGCGGTCACGATCGGCCCACCGCGCATCGAAGACCCCGATCGAGCATCGACAGCCCAGCGACAGTGACCGATGAAAACGTCCCAAACTACACGTATGGCATTTCCCTAACGTCACCGGAAGTTATCCACAGATTGGCAGAAAGTCTGGATAAATGGGAAATTCGCGATTACATTGACACCAATTGACAGCCAATCGCATTGCCGGATAAGCGGACTCGCCGACAGCCGCCCAGGGGTTCACAGTGGAAGCCACCGAGGTCATCACCAGCGAGGTCCACAAGAGGATCAGAGACCTCGACGTGGATCCTCGGGTCGATGTGCAGCGGTCGCGTGAGGTCATCCGCACCGTCATCTCCGAATACGACGAACGCAGTCTCACCGCGAATCTTCCGCCGCTCGAGGACCGGGAGGCGACGTTCCGCTTCATCGACCACCAGCTCTCGGGCTTCGGCGCCCTGCAGGACTACTTCGAGGATCCCCGCGTCGAGGAGATCTGGATCAACTCCCCCAGCGAGGTCTTCATCGCCGTCGACGGCGCCCACCAGCTGACGACGACGAAGCTGACCGCGAGCGAACTCGACGACCTCATCGAACGCATGCTGCGCACCTCGGGCAGGCGCGTCGATCTCTCCCAGCCCTTCGTCGACGCGATGCTCCCCGACGGATCCCGCCTCCACGTCGTCCTCCCCGACATCACGCGCACCTCGCCTGCGGTCAACATCCGCAAATTCATCCAGCGCCCGCGCAACCTCGCAGGCCTCGTCGCCCAAGGCAGCCTCACCCCGTCTGCTGCCCGCTTCCTCGACGCCGCCGTCGCCTGCGGCGCCAACGTCCTGGTCTCCGGTGCCACTCAGGCAGGCAAGACGACGATGCTCAATGCGCTGGCCGGCTCGATCCCCGCCCGTGAACGCATCATCAGCTGCGAAGAGGTCTTCGAACTCAACCTGCCCAGCCGGGACTGGGTGCCGATGCAGTGCCGACAGCCCTCCCTCGAAGGCACGGGAGAGGTCACACTGCGGGCGCTCGTCAAGGAGGCGCTGCGCATGCGCCCCACGCGCATCATCGTCGGCGAAGTCCGAGAGGCCGAGAGCCTCGACCTCCTCATCGCCCTCAACTCGGGCCTGCCCGGCATGGGCACGATCCACGCGAACTCCGCCCGGGCGGCGATCACGAAGATCTCCACCCTGCCGCTGCTCGCCGGCGCGAACATCTCCTCCTCCTTCGTCGTGCCCACAGTCGCCGTGAGCATCGACCTCGTCGTCCATCTCCGGCGCGACGCCTCCGGTGCCCGCCTCGTCAGCGAGATCTGCGCCGTCCCCGGCGGCGTCGAGGGCGACGTCATCGAACTCGACACGATCTTCCACTCACCCCACGGAACGCTCGTGCGCGGGCAGGGGTTCGGCCACCTCGGCGAGCGCTTCGCGACGATCGGCAAGGACCTCCACGCGATCCTGGAATCGACATGAGCTATTCGCAGATGAGCCTGCTCATCGGTGCCTGTCTGGGTGCCGGACTGCTGCTCGTGTGGATGTCGCTGTGGGAGGGCAGGCCGAAGACGCGCACACAGAGGCGATGGGTCCGCGAGGTCGACGACATGCTCACCACGGCGGGCTTCCCGCGCCTCCACCCGCTCCAGCTCGCCCTCGTCACCGTCGCCGTGTTCATCGTCGTCACCGTCGTCGCCACCGCGCTCACCCGGTCGTGGGCGATCGCCCTGTGCTTCGGGCTCTTCGCCTCGTGGCTGCCCTATCGGCTTCTCCAGCACCGCGCCCGCAGCAAGCAGGTGCTGCGCCGGGAGCTGTGGCCCGAAACCCTCGACCACCTCAACTCGGGCGTGCGGGCGGGCCTGTCCCTGCCCGAGGCGCTCAGCTCGCTCGCCCACCGTGGCCCCGAGCCCCTGCGCCCGCTCTTCGAGGTCTTCGCCGAGGAGTACCGGGCCAGCGGGTCGTTCGCGATCGCCCTCGAACGGTTCCGGCAGGTCGCCGCCGACCCCGTCGCCGACCGGATCGTCGCGGCACTCAGCGTCACCCGCCAGGTCGGCGGCAGCGACCTCGGCACGATGCTGCGAGCCCTCGCCCAGTTCGTCCGCGACGACGCCCGCACCCGCAACGAGCTCTCGGCCCGACAGCAGTGGACCGTCAACGGCGCCCGACTCGCCGTCGCAGCTCCGTGGGTCGTCCTCGCCTTCCTCTCGACGCGTCCGGAGACCGCCGCCGCCTACAACTCCCAGGCCGGACTCATCCTCCTCGCCGCCGGCTTCGTCGTCTCGCTGCTCGCCTACCAGGCGATGAAGAAGATCGGGCGCCTGCCCCAGGAACCGCGTGTCATCGCCGGATCGTCCCTGACCCGCTCGCCCTTCCCTCGCGGCGCCGAGGCGGGTGAACCGACGTGACCGCGCTGACCGATCCGCTCACCGTCCTCGTCCTCGGCACGGTCAACGGGCTGGCGCTGAGCTTCTTCGTCCTCTCCCTGCCGCCCCTGCGTCGACCCACCCTGTCCTCGCGGATCGAACCGTACCTGCGGGATCAGGAATCGCTCGTCGACGTCTACGCTCCCCCGACCCCGCGCCGCGAAGGACTCCTCGGCGTCCTCACCTCGGCGGCGATGACGACGACACTGTGGGTGACCTCCCGCATCACCACCGACGCGACGCTGAGCCTGCGGATCAGCCGCCTCGGCGGGCGGGCATCGATCGAACGGTTCCGGACGAATCAGATCCTCAGCATCCTCACCGGGATGATCGTCGGCGGCGGACTCGCCGGTCTCATCGCCGCCGGGCGAGGGTTCTCCCCGATCGTCGTCATCGTCCTCGTCGTCAGCGGCGGAGTCGCCGGACACATCGTCAACGACTGGCGTCTGAGTCAGGCGATCACCCGCCACGAATCGCGCATCCTCGCCGAGTTCCCCACCGTCGCCGAACTCCTCGCCCTGTCCATCACCGCAGGTGAGGGCATTGTCGAAGCACTGGAGAGGGTGTGCCGCACGTGCTCAGGCGACCTCGTCGACGAACTGCGCACCGCTCTCGCAGCCACCCGCACCGGCACTCCCCTCGTCGACGCCCTCGACCAGATGGCGACCCGCATCGCCATCCCCGAGATCGTCCAGTTCGTCGACGGACTCGCCGTGTCGATGACCCGCGGCACCCCGCTCGCCGAGGTGCTGCGCTCCCAGGCCGCCGACGTCCGGGAGCAGTCCCGACGCCGACTCCTCGAACTCTCCGGACGCAAGGAGATCGGGATGCTCGTACCCGTCGTCGTCTTCGTCCTGCCCGTCACGGTGATCTTCGCCGTCTTCCCCTCCCTCGCCGTCCTCGACCTCAGCCCCTGACCGCCCCTGTCCCCGCACCGCGACCCTCGACCTCTGACCAACCCGACGATCCCCGACCCTCAGGCCCCGATCCGCAGTCCCCGAAGAAGGAGGCACGATGTTCCATCACCTCACGACGAGTCTCACCCTGCTCACGCTCGGGTGGGCGCACGACGATCCGCCGGGCCCCCGACGGACGACACGACAGCGACGCAGCCCGGATGGCGGCCGCGGTTCGGGCGTTTCCCCTGCGCGAACCGGGCACAACAGACCTGGGCACGACCGACCCGACCGCGGTGACGTCCCCGGTTGGGTGCTCATCACCTTGATGACCGCGGGACTCGTCGTCGCCCTCTGGGCTCTTGCCGGTGAAGCGTTCACGACGATGTTCGAGGACGCGATGAACAAGGTGAGAGGTGCCGGGTGAGCCGATCGCCCGCCGAGGCGGCCCGGCGTCGCCGCGGCACCGACCGGGCAGGCCTCGTGCAGGTCCCGACCGACTGCGCGGGACGCGCTGACCGTGCGGGCCGTGCTGACCGTGCGGGTCGTGCTGACCGTGCGGATCGTGCTGACGACGCGGGAGCAGTGTGCTGTAAGAGAAGAGTGGAGGGCGATCTCACCGGCAAGGACGCCGGCTCCGCGATCGCGGAGTTCGCCCTCGTCGCCTCCCTGCTCGCTCTCGTCCTCGCCGGAGCACTGCAGATCGGCCTGGTCATCCACGTCCGCAACACCGTCATCGACTCCGCGATCGCCGGTGCTCGGCAGGCCGGTCTGGCCGATCAGACCGACGGAGACGGCGCCCGGCTCACCGCCGAACTCATCACCGCCGCCCTCGGCGGCCGCTACGCCGAGGAGATCACCGTGACATCGGAGAGCCGCGGCGGCGTGGAGATCGTCGAAGTCCGCGTCCGCACGCCGCTTCCCGTCGTCGGCCTGTGGGGTCCCGCCGAGGTGTGGGAACTGAGCGGACGCTCCCTCGTCGAGGACATCGACGGTGACTGAGAATGCGACCAGGTTCGAGGTGTCGAGCGCGACTGCGCGGTCGACCGGACCAGAACGTTCGCGTGTCAGCGAGGCTCTCGACCGTGCAGATTCGGGAACCGCGGTCATCGAATTCATCTTCGCGGCGATCGTCCTCCTCATTCCCGTCGTCTACCTCATGCTCGCGCTCTCCCAGCTGCAGGCCGCCAGCTATGCGACCACCTCGGCGGCGGTCTCGGCCTCACGGATCGCCGCGCGGGATGCGAACCCGTCGGAGCGGCGTGCCGAGGACGTCGCCGCCATGCACTTCGCTGACTTCGGACTCCCCGACGTCCCTGTGACGATCACCTACTCGTGCTCGGGACCGTGTGGACAGGCAGGCTCGCTCATCACCGCGAACGTCGAGACGAAGGTTCCCCTGCCGGGGATCCCGCTTCTCTTCGGGTCCGCGAACTCTCCGCACATCACGATGCGCGCCACCCACTCCGATGTCGTTGCGACGACGGTCCAGGGGTGAGTCGATGATGGCGTCCGAGGACCCGGAAGCTGAGGGAGGCGAGCGCGCCGATCGCGGTTCGATCACTCCCTTGGCAATCGGCTTCGTCATCATCGCCCTTCTCCTCGCCCTCCTCATCGCGGCGCTCACCGACCTGCACATGGCCCGCCGCGAACTGCAGGCGGTCGCGGATTCCGCGGCACTCGCCGCCTCCGATTCCTTCGAACCCGCCCCTGGTGACGAGCCCGGACTCGTGTTCTCCCCGGTTGCCGCCGAACGCGCAGCGCAGCGCTACGTCTCCGCCGTGCCTGTGCCCGACGATCTGCGCAACATCGGCGTCGACGCCGATGTCGACGGTGAGCATTCGGTCATCATCCGCCTCCGTGCCGACTACACGCCGGCATTCCTCTCACCGTTCGTACCCCGCCTCATCGACCTGAGCGCCACCGCCTACGCACGAGGATCGCTGCGGATCTCGTAGTCTCCTGCAGCACTCGACACCGAGACCGACGTTGCCGTCCGACTTCGACATATCGCCCTGTGGAACCGGCGCTCACTCGTGTGCTCCAGACCTGTGGACGCCGACCCGGTATCCACAGGGCAGAGAATCGCCCTTGCCAGCAGGCTGCGGTTCGGCGACGCTGATCCGATGACGACGACAGGGATCCTCCAGCAGATCTCGAGCACCGGTCACGTGCGCACCGACGTCCTCGAAGCCGACGGGGACCTGCCGCTGCTCGCCGTGCTCGAGACCGTGCTGGGCACGCCCATCACCGCCGACGAGGTGGCAGCGTCGAATCCCGCGGCCCCCTCCCCCGACCAGGGTCGGTCCTCCGAACATCCGACGCAGGTCACCTCCCAGTATCCGAGGGATGAGACCGCACTCGCCGATGATCTGCGCCGCATGAACACCATGACCTGGGGCGAATGGCGAACCCGCCATCCCGTCACCGTGCTCGGAGGCACCCACTTCCTCCGCGGTCACGGCCCGACGACCGTCTCCGTCGTCGCCGGACCCGACTCCGGCTACACCCTGCACATCGACCCCCGATCGACCCGGCTGAGCCGACTCCCCCTGCCCGACTGCCTGCTCGTGGCCGACCCGTGCCTCTCCCGCTCCCCCACCCGACTCGACCTCGGATCCGCGCAAGCCGAGACCCACACGATCCGCGGCTCCTCGGTCATCGTGCCCGGCGACGTCATCGACCCCGGCAAACGACCACTGCCGGCGCAGCGGCATGCGCAGGCGGGCGTTCGCGTCGCTGCCGCCACCGTCGACGAACCGAGACCCGCCCGACCACCGCAGTGGTGGGCCTTCCTCATCCCGATCGGCATCGGCATCGCGCTGGCCCTGCTCACCGGGATGTGGTGGTTCCTCCTCTTCAGCCTCTCCGCGCCGCTGTCGGGATACCTCGCCCACGCAATGGAGAAGCGACGGTTCGCTCGCGACACCGCGCAGCACCTCATCGATTCCGCGCACGCCGTGGACGAGGCCGTCGACCGGGCGGGTCGTCTCATTGCCGCCGAGCGGAACTCCTCGTCGGACATCTCCGGACTGTGTCTGGGATTCGGGGCGAGTCTCAGCGCCATCACCCTTGCCCCCGATCTCGGTGACCGCGTCGACCACGTCGACGGTCATGCCGTCATCGCCGATTGCCCCATCACCATCGACCCGCGTTGCACCTCGGTGACCGTCACCGGTGCCCGCGAGCAGCTGATCTCAATGCTCCTCGCCTGGCTGGCCGACACCCGCTGGCCGTGGCGACCGTCGCCTGCCCTTCGAACGATGCCCGAGCTGCTCGGCGCAGTCTCAGAGGACGACGCGACCACCGACTCCCGCTCGTCTCCGTCCATCGTCGTCGACCTCAGCACCACGGGATCCGCCGTCACCCTCCGGCTCGACGCACCCTCACCGTCAGCGACGGTCTCCGTGGTTCTCGGCACCCTCGGCCAAGCGCACACGACGTCCTCGACGGCATCGGCCGGTCCGGTTCCCGGCCGGACATTCACCGCATCGCTCATGCCCCCGGGCCGCTTCCTCACCCTGCTGTCGGACCGCGGCCGCGGTTCACCGCCCGAGTCCGATCAGCGGCACGGCCTGCACGACCACTACGACGATTCGCCGACGGCGATCGCTCGCCGGTGGGCCGGTGCGGATGCTGCTCCGGCGCTCATCGGACGTGGACCTGCCGGTGAGGTCGGCCTCGACCTCTTCCGCGACGGGCCGCACGCTCTCATCGCCGGCACCACAGGTAGCGGGAAGTCGATGCTGCTCCAGACGTGGCTGCTCGCCCTCGCCCTGGAGAACCCTCCCGACCGGGTGACATTCGTCCTCATCGACTTCAAAGGCGGCGCCACCTTCGCCCCGCTCGCGGCCCTTCCCCACACCGACAGCGTGCTTGACGACTTCGACTCCGCGGCGGCATTCAGAGCACTCGTCTCCGTCCGCGCCGAGATCACCCACAGGGAACAGCTCCTCGCCGACCATGGTTGCGCCTCGATCGATGAGCTGGAGGCTCCTCCGCCGCGACTCGTCGTCGTCATCGACGAGTTCCACGCCCTCATGGCGACCCATCCGCGGGCCGCGGACCTCCTCGAACACCTCACGGCGCTCGGGCGGTCCCTGGGCGTCCACCTCATCCTCGCCACTCAGCGGCCGTTGGGCATCGTCACCGGTCAGATGAAGGCGAACATCAACATCCGCATCTGCCTGCGCGTGCGAGACGAAGCGGATTCCTTCGATGTCCTCGGCGTGCCCGACGCCGCTCACCTGCCGCCGGGTCGGCCCGGTTCGGCGCTCCTCGATGCTGGGACGGCTCCCCTGTCCTTCCGGGTTGCGGTCCCCTTCGCCGAGGCGGTCGACGCTTCCCTGGTTCACCGGCCCCGACTGCGGCCGTGGACTCCGGACCACTCCCCGGAGAACTGCCCCAGCGTCGTGCGCGGCATCGCCGCCGCGAACATCGTTGCCGCGGCCCAGGACGCCCGTACAGCACCCTCGAGGCGGGTCGTCCTTCCGCCCCTTCCGGAGTCCGACGATGTCGCCGCCTGTGCGTCCGCCATGAACACGGTCGGCCTCGGCGTCGGACTCGTCGCCGGCCCCGGCATCGGACTCGACTCCGAGCTCGACGACGGTCGGCAACCAACGGTGGGCTCGGACGCGAACCCACTTCCGGTGACGGGCATCATCGACATCCCCACCGCGCAGAGGCAGACCGTGTGGACCTATGACCCGCTCGTCGACGGGTCGACCGTGCTTCTCGGAGACGCGGGACCCGATGCCGCCTCGGCTCTGGCCCGGATGGCGTCAGCGGCGGCGCGCTCTCATCGCGTCGTCGCTCTCGGCCGCATCGCCGAGATCATCGACTGGGCGGAGATCCGCTGCGGCATGAAGGCGGGATGGCGCCTCCACGTCATCGTCGATCACCTCGCCGCTCACCACGGGCAGGTCTCCGCCGGCACAGTCTCTGCCGGCTCGGTTCCCGCCCGCGAGTTCCCTGCCGGCGCGGTTCCTGCCGACGCAACAGCCGATGCTCCAACCCTTGTCGTCTGTGACAACTGGAGCGAACTCATCGACTCCCTCGACCATCATGCCGCGGCAGGGCTCGAGAGGCTCCTCACTCACGCCCGCGGTCTCGGTCTCACCTTCCTCCTCTCAGGCTGCCGATCAGCACTGCTCGGGACTGCCGGGTTCTCCTCGCGGCTGGTCTTCCCGCCCAGCAGCGGCGCCGACGGCCTCAGCGTCGGGCTCTCCCGACAGCGGTTCCTCGGCACTTGGCCGCGGCTTCGAGCCGTCCTCCTCGGACCCCGCGTCGCTGACACCGGCAGCGACGGTGCCGATGTCCAACTCGCGCCCTACGATCCCGACGTCGATGCTCCGCGCGGTCGCATCCCGTTCACGCCGAGGTGGCAGGGGCTGGGCAGCGATCCCCGTGACGGTGACGGGCTGAAGATGGGACGCGATGGCAGGATCCCCGTGGGCATCGACCCGTTCGGCGAGCCGGTCATGTGGGATCCCGTTCGCGACGGTCCCGTCCTCACGGTGCGCGGATCGTCCGGCGGCGGAAAGACCGAGGCTGCCAGGATGCTGCGGTCGCTGACGCCATCGATCACCGTTCATGACGACGCGCACCTGCTCGCCGAGGCTGCACCGGATCTTCTCGACGGCGGAGTCCATGTGGTGACGATGCCGCTGCGGTTCACCCCGGGCTACGGTTCGCCCTTGACGAAGGCACAGTCGTCGGGTCCGCTGCTCGTGCTCGGCACCCACAGCCGTCAGGACCTGACCAGCCTGGGCATCCTCCGGCTTCCGCCGCTCGATGGAGACCCGGGCACTGGATGGTTCGTCACCGAATCGGGTGCCCGTGCCGTCAGACTGTTTCGTGCCGAGGCACCTACCGTCTGCCCGACCCAGACATCGCATTCAGCGGTGGGTCCGTCTGCGGCGGTGCCTCAGACCGAGTCCGCAGGAGGTCCCGTGAGAGTCTCATAACGGTAGAGTTCACTCGCCTGCCCGGCGGCGAGCAGCCGGTCGGCCAGCGCCGAGACGACCGGCATCCCGCTCGTCACCTCGATGACGACGTCGGCGTCGACCGAGAGCCGGGCCAGGAGCAGCTCGGCATCGGAGACGGCTGCATCGAACTCCTCGGCCGTGGCACCCGCGACATCCTCACGGGTCTCGAATATCGACCCGAGGATGAGCTCGGTCGCCGGCTCCTCCTCGCCCTCTCCGGGCAGATTCGCCGAAGCGTCCTGGGCACCGCCTACCGCGGCCGGGTCGGCTTCGCGGGCATAGGAGACGGCGAAGGCGCTCAGACCGCTCGCTGCCGCAGAACCCGACCCGGCGTCGCCGGATCCGGCAGCTGCCGAGTCGCTCATGAGCATCGCCGCACCGTGGGCACCGGCGGCCTCGGAGAGGAACGCCTGGCTCACCTGACCGATCGTCAGCGGCGCTACCGCATCGTTGCGGTTGACGGCGATGTACCACTCAAGGAACGCCTTCGTCAGTTTGACCGACCCCGTCGAGACGATCTCGAGATCCTCGGCACGACCACCGCCGCTCGGCGGCAGCGCACCGGCAGGGACCTTGATGACCCGGGTCGTCGTCAGAGGAGAGAACCCGAGTGCCTCGGCGAACTTCTCCCCGTCACTGCCCGCCTCGACGCGAGCGCGCAGATCGAGGCCCTCCAATGGAGTGCCCGCAGTCTCGGCGGAGACCGCCTCGAAGAGCTCACGACCGAGCCCGTGCCCGCGCTCCTCGGCGGCGACCTCGACGTTCACCCACGCCCGGAACGGGTGCAGAGGGGACTCCGCGATCGCGGCTGCGCCGACGGGAACTCCGGGGACCACCTCGGCGAGGACGGAGCGCAGCAGAGGGGCATCCGCGGACGGCCGGAAGAGGGATCGCGCCATGTGCGCCGCCGGCGTCGGAGCATCCGCGAACACCTCATTCAGTCGCAGATCGTCACCGTCGGCAAGTGGTCTGATCGGCATGGGGAGCGCTCCTAGCGGCATGTCAGATGTTGATAATCTTGGCGTCATGACTGACTTAAGCGATCCTACCGCCGCCGCGCAGGCAGCGGCCACGACCATCAACTCCGCCGCCGGGATCGAGTCCCACGACATCGCCCTCGTCCTCGGATCGGGATGGGGCGGAGCGGCCGACCTGCTGGGCGAGACGATCAGCGAAGTCCCCGCCGCGGAAGTCCCCGGATTCCACGCTCCCGCCGTCGAAGGCCACGGTGCGACCCTGCGCACCGTGCGGATCGAATCCTCCGGGAAGTACGCGCTCGTCCTCGGCTCCCGCACCCACTACTACGAGGGCAAGGGCGTGCGCGCCGTCGCCCACGGTGTGCGCACCGCCGCTGCCGCCGGCTGCCAGAGCCTCGTGCTCACCAACGGCTGCGGCGGGCTCAACCGCCATTGGAAGCCCGGCACCCCGGTCCTCATCTCCGACCACATCAACCTCACCGGCACCTCCCCGATCGAAGGGGCGAACTTCGTCGACCTCACCGATCTCTACTCCCCGCGCATGAGAGCGATCGCCAAGCAGATCGACCCCACCCTTGACGAAGGCGTCTACGCGCAGTTCCGCGGACCCCACTACGAAACCCCCGCCGAGGTGCGCATGGCCGGGATCCTCGGCGCCGACCTCGTGGGCATGTCGACGACGCTCGAGGCCATCGCCGCCCGTCAGGCCGGACTCGAACTCATGGGCATCTCGCTCGTGACGAACCTCGCCGCCGGCATCCAGGAGACCCCGCTCTCCCACGCCGAGGTCATCGAAGCCGGTGCCGCCGCGGCCCCCCGGATCTCCCAGCTGCTCGCCGACATCGTCGGACAGCTCTGAGGCCGGGCCGATGAGCACACCGACGCACCGAGTGGCCGACCGTTTCACCTCCGGCTTCGATGCCGAGATCGTCCGCGCGTGGATCGCCGACGACCCTGATGAGCAGACCGCGACGGCCCTGACCGCGATCCTCGCCGAGGCGGAATCCGGGGACGCCGCTGCCCTGGCCGACCTCGAGGACCGGTTCGCAGGTCCCCTCGCCTTCGGCACCGCGGGGCTGCGCGGTGAGATCGCGGCGGGCCCGAACCGGATGAACCGCTCCGTCGTCATCCGTGCCGCCGCGGGACTCTCCGCGTTCCTTGCAGAGACCGTGGGTTCGGGCTTCCGTGTCGTCATCGGCTGCGACGCCCGGTACAAATCCGCCGACTTCGCCCGCGACACCGCCGCCGTCGTCACCGCCGCCGGTGGGGTGGCCATCCAGCTGCCCGAACAGCTGCCGACCCCGCTCACCGCGTTCGCGCTCACCCATCTGAGCGCCGATGCCGCCGTCATGGTCACTGCCAGCCACAACCCGCCGGCTGACAACGGCTACAAGGTCTACCTCGGTGAGCGCCCGCTGCTCGCGATCGAACCCGATCCGACCGCGGCCCGGGCCGGAGCCGGGGCGCAGATCGTGCCGCCGGCCGATGCCCTCATCGCAGAGAAGATCGCCGCGGTCGACTCCGTCGCCTCGGTCCCCCGTGCCGAGACCGGGTGGGAGCACCTCGACGACTCGATCGTCGCCGCCTACCTCGACTCGGTCACGGACCTCGGGGTGCGCTCGAGTGCCGACCTGCGCATCGTCCTCACCTCCCTGCACGGGGTCGGTGCCGGTGTCGCCGAGGCGGCCCTCGACCTTACCGGGTTCGCCGACGTCCACCCTGTGAGCAGTCAGCAGGCCCCTGACCCCGACTTCCCGACGGTGTCGTTCCCCAACCCGGAGGAGGCCGGGGCACTCGACGAGTCCTATGCCCTGGCCCGAGAGATCGACGCCGACCTCATCATCGCCAACGACCCCGACGCGGACCGCTTCTCCGCCGCGATCCCCGATGCGTCGGCGGGCAGCGGGTACCGGCAGCTGTCCGGCGACGAGGTGGGTCTCCTCCTCGGCGAGGACATCGCGAGCAGGCTGGCGGGTCAGGGCGATCCGCGAACCGAGGGGCGGGCCGACGATCCCAGCGACGAGGCGGGTCCCGTGTTCGCGAACTCGATCGTCTCCTCCCGGGGCCTGGCCGCAGCAGTCGCGGCACATGGATTCGCGGCCGTGCAGACTCTCACCGGCTTCAAGTGGATCTCGCGGGTGCCCGGACTCGTCTTCGGCTACGAGGAGGCGCTCGGCTACTGCGTCGATCCCACCGTCGTCCGTGACAAGGACGGCATCTCCGCGGCGGTGACCTTCGCCGCCCTGGCCTCACGGCTCAAAGCGGAAGGATCCTCGATCGAGTCCGAACTCGACCGCATCCGCACCCGCGACGGCTACTTCGCCACGGCTCCGCTGAGCTTCCGCCTCGACGACGTCTCCCTCATCGCCGCGGCGATGGCGAAGCTGCGGGAGAACCCGCCGACGGCCCTCGCCGGGTCACCGGTGGCCGAAGTCCACGACCTCTCGACCGGGTACGACGGTCTGCCGCCGACCGACGGCATCCTCCTGCTCTCGGAGTCGAACTCGCGCGTCATCGTCCGCCCCTCAGGCACGGAACCGAAGCTCAAGTGCTATCTCGAGGTCGTCGGCGCGCCCCAGCTCGCAGCTCTGGGTCCGGCGCTCACTCAGCGTCTGTCGACGATCTCCGCGGAGCTCAAGGCCTACTTCGGCCTCTGACTGAACACCAGCGCGGTGACACCGCACCAGCACGGTTCGTGCACCGTGCTGGTGCGGTGTCGCCGTGCTGGTGAGTGTCGGTGCCCTGCTCAGTCCGAGAGACCGGCGAGGATCGCCGCGGAACCGGAGGGCCCGAGGTTCTCAGGAGATGACGAGGAGCGGGCATCGGGCGACACCGGATCGAGCGATGCGCACGTCAGCAGTCACGAGAGTCAGATCGAGTGTCTCTGCCACCGCCACATATCCAGCGTCGTAGCTGCTCAGGTTGTCTCCCAGTTCCCACATCCGCTGGAGAAGCGGGGCCGTGGGCTCGGTGAGGACGACCAGCTGCGCCAGCCACTTCACGGCGTTCTCCGCGCTGGAGTCGTCGATCCTCCCGCCCATCCTCAGCCCCCTGATGACCGAGAGCATCTCGGTGCGCCAATGCTCTGGGACCACCCATTCCGGGTCACCCCGAAGAATCTCGATCGCCGATAGACAACGCGGTTCCGCATGAGGATCGGCGAACAGGAGGGCAACGGCCGATGCATCAGGCACGATCATCGGTCTCAGGCCGGCCGATCTGCGTCGCGTGCCGCGAGAATGTCATCGATCGTGAAGTCTCGGCGGCTCTGCCAGGTGGAGACTTCGTCGATCAGGCGAACATTCTTCGCGAACCGGGCCTCCCGGACGATCACGTCGCGCAGGTAGGCGCTCAGGCTCTGACCTCTTGCGCGAGCAAGAGCAGCCAGCTGATCACGCACTTCGGTCGGAACGTCCCGAATCTGAATGGCAGTCATGGTGAAAGCCTACGCCCCGTGCATGCACATTGCATGCACATGATTGCCGGCGCCTCGCTCAGTCCGAGAGTCCGGCGAGGATGGCCGCGGAACCGGAGAGCCCGAGACGGGAGGCTCCCGCGGCGATCATCTCCTCCGCGGCCTCGACGGTGCGGATGCCGCCGGAGGCCTTGACGCCGAGACGGTCGCCCACGGTCTCACGCATGAGGGCCACCGCGTGCGCGCTCGCACCTCCGGCCGGGTGGAAGCCGGTCGAGGTCTTGACGAAGTCGGCTCCGGCCGCCTCGGCGCGGCGGGAGACCTCGACGATCTGCTCATCGCTCAAGGCAGCAGATTCGATGATGACCTTGACAAGGGCGTCCCCGCTCGCGTTGACGACGCCGCGGATGTCGGCCTCGACGGCATCGTAGTCCCCGGCGATCGCCTGACCGATGTTGATGACCATGTCGACCTCATCGGCCCCATCGGCAACAGCGCGCTCGGTCTCCGCAGCCTTGATCTCCGGCTTGACCTGGCCTGAAGGGAACCCGACGACGGTGGCGACGACGAGGTCACCGGTATCGGACAGCGGCAGCATCGACGGCGAGACGCACACGGCCAGCACCCCGAGGTCCTTCGCCTCGGCGACGAGGGCCTCGACGTCGGCGGTCGTCGCTTCGGGCTTGAGCAGAGTATGGTCGATGATCTTCGCGACGTCGGAGCGGCTGGTCATGGTGTCCTCCAAGGGAATCTGAGCTGGTGTGGTCGGGGTTGTCGGAGAGGGATCTACGTGATCGTCTCGAGGACGATCGAAGCAGGCACGGATGCGGCGTCGCCGCCGATCTCGTACGCGCCGACGAGCGCCTCGAGCGCGCGTTCGAAGCGTTCGGGAGTGTCGGTGTGCAAGGTCATGAGCTTGTCACCTGCGGCGACGGTGTCACCGGGCTTCGCGTGGAGTTCGATGCCGGCTACGGCCTGCACCGGATCCTCCTTGCGGACCCGTCCCGCGCCGAGACGCCACGAGGCGACCCCGACGGAGAGCGCGTCGAGCTTCGTGAGCACCCCCGCCTCGGGGGCGAAGACGACCTCGGTGTCCTTCGCCACGGGCAGCGGGGCGTCCGGGTCGCCGTGCTGGGCGCGGATCATCGCGTTCCACTTGTCCATGGCCCGTCCGTCGTCCAGGGCCGCCCGCACGTCGACGTCGGTCTTTCCCGCCAGGCGGAGCATCTCCTCGGCGAGGGCCACCGTGAGGTCGACGACGTCGGCGGGCCCGCCTCCTGCGAGCACCTCGACGGATTCGCGGACCTCGAGCGCGTTGCCGACGGTGAGCCCCAGCGGCGTCGACATGTCCGTGAGCAGGGCGGAGGTCTTCACTCCGGCTCTCACCCCGAGGTCGACCATCGTACGGGCCAGCCGGCGCGCCTTCTCGATGTCCTTCATGAACGCCCCGGAGCCGACCTTGACGTCGAGGACGAGACCGGCGGTGCCCTCGGCGATCTTCTTCGACATGATCGACGAGGCGATGAGCGGAATGCAGTCGACGGTGGCCGTCGTGTCCCGCAGCGCGTAGAGCTTCTTGTCCGCGGGTGCCAGACCGGACCCGGCCGCGCAGATGACGGCGCCGATGTCCTCGAGCTGGCCGAGGATCTCCTCATTGCTCAACCCTGCCTGCCAGCCGGGAATCGCCTCGAGCTTGTCCAGGGTGCCGCCCGTGTGCCCGAGCCCGCGCCCGGAGAGCTGCGGGACGGCGACGTCGAAGACCGCGACGAGCGGGGCGAGCGGGAGGGTGATCTTGTCGCCCACTCCCCCGGTCGAATGCTTGTCCGAGGTCGTGCGCGACAGGGAGGAGAAGTCCATCCGCTCCCCCGAGGCGATCATCGCCTGCGTCCAATGCGCGATCTCCTCGGCTCCCATGTCGTTGAGGAAGATCGCCATCGCCAGGGCCGCCATCTGCTCGTCGGCGACGACCCCGCGCGTGTAGGCGTCGATGACCCAGTCGATCTGGTCCTTCGACAGCGTCCTGCCGTCGCGCTTGGCGGCGATGACGTCGACTGCGTCGAATGCCTCTACTGTCACGGTGGTCCTCCGGTCATCGGGGTCGCTGGTTTCGGGGTGTTCGGTGGTCGCGGTCAGTGCTTCGGGTGCGTGTCCGGGACAGTGCCGTCGCCGAGGTTGTCGTCGGCGTCGTCGGCATCCGGACCGATGTCACCGCCGCCATCGCCGGCATCGTCGGCATGCCGGCCGACATGCTCGCCGAGGTTGTTCGGCCCGAACGCGTCGGGCAGGACGACGGCCATCGTCTCCCGACCCGCCGGCATGTTGAGCACGAGTTCGGTTCCGCCGTGTTCGAAGAGCAGCTGCCGGCAGCGCCCGCACGGGACCAGGGTGTTGCCCTGGCCGTCGACGCAGTCGAAGGCGACGAGGCGACCCCCGCCGGTCATGTGCAGGTCGGAGACGAGCGAGCACTCGGCGCACAGGGTCACCCCGTACGAGGCGTTCTCGACATTGCAGCCGCTGACGATCCGCCCGTCGTCGACGAGCGCGGCCGCCCCGACCGGGTACGCCGAATACGGCGCATACGCCTTCTCCATCGCGGCGACCGCGGAGGCGCGCAGAAGCTGCCAGGTCTCCTCGGTCACCTCGGCGGGGCGCACGCGCACCGGTTCGGACCAGTTCGGGTCGTCGACTCTCGGTCTCGAGGTCATCGCTTCCTCCGATCTTCAGGCGACTGCGGGGGACGGTCTCTGGGCCTCAGGCACGGGCGCGGGATCTGCCCTGCCCCGCCTCGGCGAGCCGCCCCCGCATCATCACGACTTCACGTACGGCACGCCTTCGGCCGCGGGCGGGCGGACCCGTCCGACGAAGCCGGCGACGGCGAGGATCGTGACGATGTAGGGCAGCATGAGCAGCAGTTCGTTGGGCACGGGCGTGCCGATCGACTGCAGCGTGTTGCCGAGGCTCTTGGAGAACCCGAAGAGCAGTGCTGCGAAGAGCGCGCCCTTGGGGTTCCACTTGCCGAGGATCATCGCGGCCAGGGCGATGTAGCCCTGTCCGGCCGACATCTCCTTGCCGAAGGCGAGGCCCGAGCCGATCGTGAAGAACGCCCCGCCGAGGCCGGCGATGGCACCGGCCATGATCGTGTTGCGCACCCGGGTGAAGTTGACCTTGATGCCCACGGTGTCCGCGGCCTTCGGGTGCTCGCCGACGGCCCGCATCCGCAGACCCCACTTCGAGCGGAAGACGAAGATCTGCAGGGCGATGACGACGACGTACATGAGGTAGACGAGGATGTTCTGGTCGAAGAGCACCCGCCCGAGGATCGGGATGTCCGAGAGCAGCGGGATCGGCAGGTTCGGCAGCTTCTGTCGGGCGTTCCACAGCTCGGGGTTCTCCGTGAGCACCGTCGAGTAGAGGAAGCTCGTGAGGCCGACGACGAGGACGTTGAGGACGACGCCGATGATGATCTGGTTGACCCAGTACTTCACGGCGAAGAACGTGAGCACCACGGCCACGAGCGCACCGGCGACGGGGGCGGCGAGGAGACCCGCGTACGGGTTCTTCACAACCGAGGCGACGACCGCGGCGAGGAAGGCGCCGGCGAGCAGCTGGCCTTCGATCGCGATGTTGATGATGCCCGAACGCTCACCGATGAGACCGCACATCGCGCCGAAGATCAGCGGCACCGACAGTGCCAGTGCTCCGGCGAGCAGGGTCGTCAGCGGGATGACGCCGCCGCTGCCGCCGCCGGCCCACGCGAGGAACGAGAGCACGAAGACGATCCCGAAGGTCATCGGGAACCACGACTCGAGGTCGCGGCGCTGCACGGCGAACCAGACGGCCACGGCGGCCATGACGACGAGGATGAAGGAGAGGACGAGGCCCGCGGCCTTCGCGGAGACGACGAGGTCGGGGATCGCGAAGAAGTCACCGCTCGTCGCGATCCGGAACGTCGTGTCCCCGGCCCGGCCGATGATGCCGAAGAAGACCAGTGCGATGAGCGCGAGGATCGAATAGACGATCGGGTACTTCCACGCGATCGGGGCGAGCACCTTGTTTCCGCTCGGGGCCTCAAGAGTCTGTGCGCTCATATCAGGACTCCTTCCGCTTGAGCACCGGGGCCGGCAGGTGGAAGATCGACCTCACCAGCGGCGGGGCTGCGATGAGCAGGACGATGATCGACTGGACGACGAGGACGATGTCGATGGGCGTGCCCGTCTGCGACTGCATGAGGTAGCCGCCGGCCTTGAACGCACCGAAGAGGAGACCCGCGAAGAACGTCCCCAAAGGCTTCGAGCGCCCGAGGAGTGCCACGGTGATCGCATCGAAGCCGATGGAGCCGGCGATGCCGCCGGTGAGCTTGTCCTCGGTGCCGAGCACCTGCGCGGCCCCGCCGAGTCCGGCGAGACCACCGGCGATGACCATGACGAGGACCGTCACCTTCGCCACCGAGATGCCCGCGGTGCGCGCGGCATGCGGGTTCGCGCCGACGGCCTTGAACTCGAAGCCCACCGTCGAACGCTCGAGCAGCCACCACACGAAGATCGTCGCGAGGATCGCAAGGATGAACCCGAAGTGGAGGCGGAAGGGCGGGGGCAGGAGGAGGAACATCTGCGCGGATTCGTCGATGGTCCGCGACTGCGGGTTCGCCGACTGCGTGTGCGTGAACCACGACTGCTTGAGCAGGTAGCCGAGCAGGTAGCCGGCGATCGAGTTGAGCATGATCGTCACGATCACCTCGTTGGCGCCGGTCTTCGCCTTGAGCACACCGGCGATGCCCGCCCAGATCGCGCCGCCGATGATGCCGCCTGCCGCTGCGACGAGCATGTGGACGACCGGGGGCAGCGGCAGGGCGTAGCCGATGAAGCCGGCGACAGTGGCGCCGAGGATGACCTGACCCTGACCGCCGATGTTGAACAGGCCCGACCGGAAGGCCAGGGCGATGCCGAGGCCGGTGAGGATGAGCGGGGTGGCGCTGACCAGGGACTCCGTGAGTGGGCGGATCGCGCGTTCCGGAGTGCGGGCGTTCCAGTCGAAGACGGCGCCGCGGAAGAGCGCCGAGTAGGCGTCGCCGACGGTCGAGAACGCGGTGGAGAAGAAGGCACCAGGGGCCGAGAAGAAGTTCTTCGCCGCGGCGATGACCTCGGCGTTGGCGACGGCGATGAGGACACCGCCGACGAGGAGGGCGAGGACGATCGCGAGCAGGGAGACCAGCCACGACCCGGAGAGGATCTCCTGGAGCAGGGTCTGCTGCCTGCCCGGCTTCGCTTCGGCGGTCGGCGGCGGGGCCGGAGAGGGCGCGGCCGGGGAAATGTCAGTCGTCATTCGTTCTCCTCCGCCGAGGTGGTGGCTGAGTCGGGGTCCGATCCCGCCGAGGTGGCGGCGGGGCCGGCGGATTCCGCGGTGGGGGCGGCCGTGGCCAGGGCCTCCTCGGCGGGGACACCGGCCATCATCAGACCCAGCGCCTCACGGGAGGTCTCCGGCCCGACGATGCCGACGATGCGTCCGGAGTACATCACGGCGATCCGGTCGGCGAGGCCGTAGACCTCGTCGAGTTCGGTCGAGACGATGATGCACGGGGTGCCGGTGTCGCGTTCGGCGATGACGCGTTTGTGGACGAATTCGATCGATCCGACGTCGAGGCCGCGGGTGGGCTGGCTGGCGATGAACAGGCGCAGTTCGCGGCCGAGTTCGCGGGAGAGGACGACCTTCTGCTGGTTGCCGCCCGAGAGTGTGGCGATCGGGTCGGCGACGCTGCCGAGGCGGATGTCGAATTCCTCGACCTTCTTCTTCGCCTCGGCGGTGATGACGCCCGGCTTGAGGTTGAGGCCCTTCGCGTACGGGGGCCGGTCGTAGACGTCGAGGATCATGTTGTCGCGGATCGCGAACTCGGCGATGATGCCGTCGGTCGAGCGGTCCTCGGGGACGAAGCCGATGCCGGTGCCCAACCGGTCCTTGACGGTGGAGCCGACGAGGTTCTTCCCGTCGAGGGTGATCGTGCCCAGCCGGGGTTCGGTCAGCCCGATGATCGTCTCGGCGAGCTCGGTCTGCCCGTTGCCCTGGACGCCTGCGATCGCGAGGATCTCACCGCGGCGGACGTCGAAGCTGACATCGTCGACGACGACGTTCTCGGTCTTGTCGACGACGGTGAGTCCGCGCACCTGGAAGGTCGCATCCCCCGGATCGGCGGGCGTCTTCTGCGTCGTCAGGGACACCTCGCGGCCGACCATCTGGCTTGCCAGCTCCGCCTCGGTGGATTCCGGGGAGGCCTCGCCGACGATCTTTCCGCGCCGGATGACGGTGATCGAGTCCGCGATCGCGCGGACCTCGCGCAGTTTGTGGGTGATGAAGACGATCGAGGTGCCCTGCTCCTTGAGCTGGCGCATGATCGAGATGAGCTCGTCGGTCTCCTGCGGGGTGAGCACGGCGGTGGGCTCGTCGAGGATGAGGATCTCGGCGTCGCGGGAGAGCGCCTTGATGATCTCGACCCGCTGCTGGGCGCCGACGGGCAGGTCCTCGATGAGCGCGTCGGGGTCGATGTCGAACCCGAACCGCGCGGAGATCTCGGTGACCTTCGCCCGCGCCTCGGCGAGGTCGATGAGTCCGAGCGCCTTCGTCGGCTCGTAGCCGAGAGCCACGGATTCGGCGACGGTGAACACGGGCACGAGCATGAAGTGCTGGTGGACCATGCCGATGCCGGCGGCCACGGCGTCGCCGGGACCGGAGAAGCTCACCGGCTTGTCGTCGATGAGGATCTCTCCCCCATCGGGGTCGTAGAGACCGTAGAGGACGTTCATCATCGTCGACTTGCCGGCACCGTTCTCACCGAGCAGGGCGTGGATCTCGCCCGGTTCGATGGTGAGATCGATGTGGTCGTTGGCGACGAACGATCCGAAGACCTTCGTCATCCCGCGAAGCTCGAGTTTCACAGCTCGGAGCACTCCTCACACATTTGAAAACTGCAGGGTCGAAACGTATCGACCCTGCAGTTTAACTCAGCTGATCACTTGGGCGAGTTCTCCGACTCCACCTTGATGGTGCCGTCGATGATCTGCTTCTTGAGCTCGTCGAGCTTCGTCTTCACGTCCTGCGGAACGTCCTTGTCGAAGTCGTGGAACGGGGCGAGTCCCACGCCTTCGTTCTCGAGCGTGCCGACGTAGGGCTCGGAGGTGAACTTGTCCTCGGTGCCCTCCTTGACGGTGTCCTCGACGGCGTTGGCGATCTCCTTGACCACCGAGGTGAGGATGATGTCGCCGTATTCCGTGGAGTTGTAGCCGTCGGTGTCGACCCAGATGAGCTTGACGTCCCCGGCTTCCTTCGCCGCGGCCGCAGCGCCGAGGCCGACAGGGCCGGCGACGGGCATGACGATGTCGGCACCCTGGGAGATGAGCTGCTTGGTCAGCTCCTGGCCCTGGCCCTGGTTCTCGAAGTCACCGGAGAACGACCCCTCCTGCTTGTCCTTGTTCCAGCCGAGGAGTTCGACGTTCTTGCCGTTGTCGTCGTTGAACTTCTTCACACCGTCGGAGAAGCCGTCCATGAACACGGTCACCGAGGGGATCTGGATGCCGCCGAAGGTGCCGACCTTGCCCGACTTCGACATCGCCGCTGCGACGTAGCCTGCGAGGTAGGCGGCCTCGGCGGTGTTGAAGACCAGCGGCTTCGCGTTGTCCAGAGTGACCGGCTTGCCGTCGGCGTCGGAGAACGTCGAGTCGATGAGGGCGAAGTTGAGGTCGGGGTTCGCCTCGGCGGCGGTCTGGATCGCGTCCTCGAGGAGGAAGCCGACGCCGAAGGTGAGGTTGCAGCCCTGCTGGACCATGTTGTCGACGTTCGGGGTGAAGTCGGCGTCACCCTGCGACTCTGCGAGCTGCTGCTTCACGCCGAGGTTCTTCGTCGCAGCGTCGAGACCGGCACGACCGGACTGGTTGAACGACTGGTCGTCCCAGCCGCCGGAGTCGGAGACCATGCAGGCGAGGTAGTCTTCGCTGTTCGTGTCGCTGCCGCTGCCGCCGGAGCCGCAGGCGGAGAGGACAAGGGCGGATACGGCGACCATCGAGACCGCAGATGCGAGCTTTTTCAAGGTTTACTCTTTTCTCGAAGAACCAACACCGGCAACGGTGGTGGACCACCGGCCGACTCGTCGCGAAGATGTGAGACCACTGGGTGATCGGTCACATTTCGGTGAGTTTTCGGCCAGTCTAATGCACGTGAGCCACGTCTCCCGCGCGTATAGCACTCGAATCTCCGACACCGATATGAAAACGCAATCAACCGTCATGCTCGCTCGCCGAGGTGGGGGCCGGGTCGAGGACTCCCCCCGCGGTCACGGTTCCGGGCGACCGCCTCGGCGGGGTGCTCTACCCTTGAGTACGTTATGGCACATCTTCTCGGGGCTGAGTCCCTGCACCTCGAATATCCCACCCGCATCGTCTTCGACTCGGTCACCCTCGGCGTCGACACCGGGGACATGATCGGCATCGTCGGACGCAACGGCGACGGCAAGTCCTCCCTGCTGGGGATGCTCGCGGGCACGATCACCCCCGATGCCGGACGTGTGACGTACCGCGGCGGTCTGCGATTGGGCATGCTCACCCAGCGCGACGACCTCGACGATTCGGCGACCGTCGGCCACTCCGTCGTCGGGGACCGCCCCGACTACGAATGGGCCGGCGATGCGAAGGTCCGCGACATCATCGCAGGACTCATCGCCGACCTCGACTGGCAGGCGACCATCGGCAGCCTCTCCGGCGGGCAGCGCCGGCGGGTGGCCCTCGCCGCCCTCCTCGTGGAGGACTGGGACCTCATCATCCTCGACGAGCCGACGAACCACCTCGACGTCGACGGCATCGCGTGGCTGGCGGCGCACCTGAAGTCCCGGTGGCCGCGGAACTCCGGTGCCCTGCTGCTGGTCACCCACGACCGGTGGTTCCTCGACGAGGTGTGCACGAAGACGTGGGAGGTGCACGACCGCATGGTCGAGCCCTTCGAGGGCGGGTACGCCGCCTATGTCCTCCAGCGGGTCGAACGCGACCGGATCGCCGCGGCCACCGAGGCGAAGCGGCAGAACCTCATGCGCAAGGAGCTCGCGTGGCTGCGCCGGGGTGCGCCCGCGCGGACCTCGAAGCCGAAGTTCCGCATCGAGGCGGCCAATCAGCTCATCGCCGACGTCCCCGAGGTGCGCAATCCGATCGAGCTGAAGAAGATGGCGACGGCGCGCCTGGGCAAGGACGTCGTCGACCTCCTCGACGTGTCCGTGCACTTCGGTGACAAGGACGTCCTCGACGATGTCACATGGCGCATCGGTCCCGGTGAGCGCACCGGCATCCTCGGTCCCAACGGCGCCGGGAAGTCGACCCTGCTCGGTCTCATCGCCGGGTCGATCGAGCCGAGTGAGGGCCGGGTCAAGCGCGGCAAGACCGTCGAGGTCGGGGTCCTCGATCAGCAGTTCAAGGACCTTGCCGAGATCGGCGGGCGCAGGGTGCGGGAGGTCCTCGCCGAGGCGAAGACGACGTTCACGATCGAAGGCAGGGACTTCACCCCCGCCCAGCTGCTCGAGCGTCTCGGGTTCGCGCGTGAGCACCTGTCCGCCCGTGTCAATGAGCTCTCGGGCGGGCAGAAGCGCAGGCTGCAGCTGCTCATGCTGCTCATGTCGGAGCCGAACGTCATCATCCTCGACGAGCCGACGAACGACGTGGACTCCGACATGCTCGCGGCCATGGAGGACCTCCTCGACTCATGGCCGGGCACGCTCATCGTCGTCTCCCACGACCGGTACCTGCTCGAGCGCGTCACTGATCAGCAGTACGCGATCCTCGATCACCGGCTGCGGCATGTGCCCGGCGGCGTCGACGAATACCTGCGGCTGCGGGCAGGCGAGGGTGCTGCGGGCAGCGCTTCGGGCGGTGCGGGGTCGGCGGGTGGTGCGGGGTCGGCGGGTGGTGCGGGGTCGGCTGGTGGTGCGGGCAGCGTGGGTTCGGCGGGGGCCGCCTCGGCGGATGACTCCGGTTCTGCGGCACCGAAGCTCAGTGGGGCCGAGCGCCGGGCGGCGGCGAAGGAGGTCTCGGCGATCGAGCGGAAGATGGAGAAGCTCAGCTCCCGGATCGACGCCCTCCACGCCGACATGGCCGCCCACGATCAGTCGGACTTCGAGGGCCTGGCTGCGCTGACCGCGCAGGTCCGCGAGCTCGAGGACGAGAACGCAGCCCTCGAGGAACGCTGGCTCGAGGCGACCGAGGCGCTCGAAGCCTGACCGCAGTGTTGCCCCGCGAAGCGACATCGCGGCAGGCGTCGGCCAGCTTTCCCAAGGCGGAAGAACGGGGTGCTTCGCGAAGAGGGCAGCGCGCAGGGGTGGTGCGCTTCGCGCTGCGGGATTAGGGTCACGAGCATGGCCGATGACCGCTGGCGCGTTCGCCTCAACAACGAGGAAGCGGAGACCCGCGCCCTCATCCGCGCACTCAGCGCCTCGATCGACGGTCTCTCCGCGGCCAGGGAGGGCGACAACAGCGACGACGAGCACGACCCCGAGGGCTCGACGATCGCCTTCGAACGCTCCCAGGCCTCGGCGATGCGCAAGCAGGCGACCGAGCGCCTCGACGAAATCGAGGCGGCTATGACCAGGGTCGAGGCCGGAACATTCGGCATCTGCACCGAGTGCGGGCAGCCCATCGCCGAGGCGCGCCTCGAGGCCCGGCCGTACGCGGCTCTGTGCGTGACCTGCGCGAGCGGAGCACGACGATGAGAGCCGCACGGGCGCACCTGGCTCGAGCTCTGCGTGTAGGACTGCGGGACCGACGATGAGCGCAGCGGTCGCCACCCTGTTCATGCCTGCACTCGTGCTCGCGGGCATCGGCGTCATCCTCCTCGTCTCCACGCTGCGTCGACCCCGCACGGCGTCTGCGGTCGGGTTCGCCTTCCGCCTCGTCGCAGCGATCGGGGTCCTCGGCTTCGCACTCATCGCGGGTGTCGGCCCGTGGCTGCCGATCCAGTACGGGATCGTCTTCATCCCCCTGCTCGCGCTCGTCTTCGGGTTCGCCTGGCTCGTGCTCTTCCTCGGCGTCGCCCTCCTCGTCGAGTTCGCGGCGAAGCGACGCAACGAGCGCGGCAGCTGACGGCGTCGCCCGGTACGCATCGGCAAGCGAGGGGTGGAGCTGCCGGCGCTGGACGGGGCGGTCGCCCCAGGACGGAACGGCCGCCTCGGCGAAGGACCGGCCGCCGCAGAGACGGCACGACTTTGATCGTCAACGGGGCGGTCGCCTCGGCGACATGACCTTCTGTGACGGAATGCGGCGCGATTCTGACCTTCTGTGACGGCCCGCGGCAGGCGACGGCGGGCACTGTGGTGTGCTGGCTGAGTCCTCAACGCGACGGCGCTCGGTCAGTCGGCCGCACCGCCGCGGGGCTCGCCGGGCCCACCTCAGCTCTACCGGGAGAACTCATGACACAGACCAACGCCCTGACTCAGCGCCTCGACGCCGGCCCCGTGATCTGCGCGGAAGGCTTCCTCTTCGAACTCGAGAAGCGCGGATACCTCTCCGCGGGAGAATTCGTGCCCGAGGTCGCGCTCGAATTCCCCGACGCCCTGCGCAGCCTCCACGTCGACTTCCAGCGCGCCGGCTCCGACATCGTCGAAGCCTTCACGTACAACGGCCACCGGGAGAAGATGCGGGTCATCGGCAAGGAGGACCTCCTCGAGCCGCTCAACCGCTCGGCCCTGCAGATCGCCCGCAGCGTCGCCGACGAGGTGCCCGGGAACTTCATGGCCGGCAACATCTCGAACTCGAACATCTGGGATCCGGCCGAGACCGCGAAGCAGGACGAAGTCCGCGCGATGTTCGCCGAGATGGTCGGCTGGGCCGTCGAGGAGGGCGCCGATCTCATCATCGGCGAGACCTTCTACTTCGCCGGCGAAGCCATCGCCGCCGCCGAGATCGCCAAGGCTTCGGGCCTGCCCGTCGTCCTCACCCTCGCGCCGATGGCATTCCAGGAGATGGCCGACGGGGTCGGCATCGTCGAGACCGCCCAGCGGCTCGAACAGCTCGGCGTCGACGTCGTCGGCCTCAACTGCTTCCGAGGGCCCGCGACGATGATGCCGTGGCTCAAGCAGATCCGCGAAGCCGTGTCCTGTCATGTCGGTGCCCTGCCGATCCCCTACCGGACCACCGAGGAGGAGCCGACCTTCTTCAACCTCTCGGATCCGCATGCCGCCGTGCCCTCCCCGCACGGGCGCACCTTCCCCACCGCGCTCGACCCGCTGCAGACCAACCGCTACGAGATCGGCGCGTTCGCCAAGGAGGCGCATGACCTGGGCGTCAACTACATCGGCGTGTGCTGCGGGGCCACACCCATGCACATCCGCGAAGTCGCCGAGGCCGTGGGACTGACGACCGAGGCGAGCCGCTTCTCGGAGAACATGAGCAACCACTTCATGTACGGCGACAACGAGCGCCTCGCCGAGAACGTCGTCGCCCTCGGCGACCGCGCATAGGGGGATCGCGCCAGCCCGCGGGCGGGCGCGGGTCGGCTGTCGAGGGCCGGTGGTCGGCGCACGAGAGCCGCGAACAGGCTTGTGCTCTCGGTGCCCCTCGGTTTGAGCACACCTCAGTCTCGAGAGCTCAGTTCCCGAACTGGGCTCTCGAGACTCAACTGGGCCGAAGCCCGATTCGCCTCGAAGCGACGGTCGAGGGCCGCTAGCCGGTGGTCGAGTGGCGAGGGGGCGGCGGCCGAGGCGCGCCGGTCGAGTGGCAAGCGGTCGAGCAGCCGGTGGTCGGCGCCCCTGTCGCAGGTTTGCGCGCGAGGGCCGCGAACAGGGTTGTGCTCCCAGCGCCCGTTGGTTTGAGCACACCTCGGTCTCGAGAGCTCAGTTCGCGAACTGGGCTCTCGAGACCGAGGTGGGCCGTAGACCGATTCGCCTCGAAGCGCCGGTCGCCACTCGGTGGTCGAGGGCCGGCGCAAGTGACCAGTCGTGGTCGAGTGGCCAGGAGCGGTCGAGGGGCCGGCGGTCGAGGGGTCGGCGCTCGAGGGCCGAGGGCCGACGCGCGAAGACCGGCGGGCGAGGGCTACTGGGTGACGACGCCGACCTCGTCGAGGGCGGCCTCGAGGCGGGCGACCGCGCCGTCGATGTCACCGAGCTTGTCGAGACCGAACAGCCCGATGCGGAACGTCGAGAACTCCTCCGGCTCCCCCGTGTGCAGGGGAACGCCCGCGGCGATCTGGACGCCGATCTCCTTGAACGCCGCACCGGACTTCAGCTGCGGGTCCTTCGTGTGGACGACGACCACGCTCGGCGCCTGGTAGCCGGACGCGGCGACCGACGGGAAGTCCCGGGCGGCGAAGACCGCGCGGACCCGCTCGCCGAGTTCGAACTGCGCGGTCTCGAGCTTGTCGAAGCCGCGAGCCTCCGTCTCGGCCATGAGCGCGGCGTTGTGCGCAAGCGCATCCGTGGGCATCGTCGCATGGTAGGGCGCACGTCCGGCCTCGTACTCGTCGGCGATGAACAGCCACTTCTTCAGATCCATCGCGAAGCTCGTCGACGTCCCGGCCTCGACCGCGGCACGCCCGTTCGCGCTGAGCATGACGTAGCCCGCGCACGGCGACCCGCTCCACCCCTTCTGTGGGGCGCTGATGAGGACGTCGACGCCGAGCTCGGTCATCGACACCCACACCGCGCCCGAGGCGATGCAGTCGAGGACGAAGACCCCGCCGACCGCGTGGACGGCATCGGCGAGCACCCGAATGTACTCATCGGGCAGCAGCATGCCCGAGGCGGTCTCGACGTGCGGGGCGAAGACGACGGCGGGGCGTTCCCGTTCGATTGCGGCGACCACCTCGGCGATGGGGGCCGGCGACCATGCCGCCTGCACGTCATCGGAGTCGGGCACGGCGGGAAGGACGACGGTCTCGCTCGCGATCGACCCGGCGTCGAGGATCTGCGACCAGCGGAATGAGAAGAGCCCGTTGCGGATGACCAGGCACTTCTTCCCCGTCGCGATCTGACGGGCCACGGACTCCATCGCATAGCTGCCGCCGCCGGGGACGATGGCAGCGGACTCGGCATCGTAGGCGGTGCGGAGGATCCGATTGATGTCCTGCATGACGGAGACGAACCGCGCGGACATGTGGTTGAGGGAGCGGTCGGTGAAGACCACGGAGTACTCGAGCAGGCCGTCGGGGTCGACGTCGTCGTGGGGCAGGGTCGGGTGCTGGGGCTCAGTCATAGTCCCACAGTGCCACGTTCGCCCGGATCGGGCCACCGGGTTCCGCCGTCACCGGTCGACCGTCCGCCGTCACCGGTCGACCGTCCGCCGTCACCGGTCGACCGTCCGCCGACACTGGTCGACCGTCCGCCGACACTGGTCGACCGTCCGCCGACACTGGTCGACCGTCCGCCGACACTGGTCGACCGTCCGCCGACACTGGTCGACCGTCCACCGTGGGCCGACCACCGCCCGCCGTGCGCCCTCCGGCGCCCGCCGACCCCGCCGTCCGCCGTCCGGCGCCCGCCCGCCCGCCGTCCGCGGCCGGTCGTGTGCCGGCCCGATCGTGGCCGTAGGTCGTCTCAGAGTTCGACTTCGGTGCGGTCCCCCGACCACAGCGTGTGGAAGGTGCCCGGCCGATCGACGCGGCCGTAGGTGTGCGAACCGAAGAAGTCCCGCTGCGCCTGGATGATCGCGGCCGTCGCGCGCGGCGCGCGGATCCCGTCGAGGTAGGCCAGCGCCGAGGACAGCGCGGGAACCGGGATCCCCCGCAGGGTCGCTCCGACGACCGCTTGCCGCAGAGCCGCCTGTGCCTGCCCGACATCGGTCCGGAGTTCGTCGTCGGCAAGCAGCGAGCTCAGTCCGCGTGCTGACTCGCTGTCTGTAGCGCCCCCGTTCGTAGAGTCTCCCCCCGAGGAGTCCCCCGCAGCGGCGTAGGCCGCGACGATCCGATCGAGGACGCGGGCCCGGATGATGCACCCGGCCCGCCAGATCGAGGCGAGCTCGCCGAGGTCGATGTCCCACCCGTACGCCCTGGCCCCGGCCGCGATCTCATCGAAGCCCTGGACGTAGGCGAGGATCTTGCCCGCG
Source organism: Brevibacterium metallidurans (assembly GCF_037101285.1). Lineage (NCBI taxonomy): Bacteria > Bacillati > Actinomycetota > Actinomycetes > Micrococcales > Brevibacteriaceae > Brevibacterium > Brevibacterium metallidurans. Next base: position 221,686 of record NZ_BAAAAF010000003.1, on the reverse strand, counting down.
AACAGCGCCTGCCGGACCGTCTCGATCCGCTCGCCGAGGCGGTCGTGCTCCCCCGCGCCCGCGCCGGCCTGCCCGTCAGCCGCGGGTCCTGCGATCCTCTCCCCCTGCGCACGCAGATCGCGGGACTGGGACAGGGACCGGGCGAAGACCGCCTCGGCGATCGTGGGCACGGGCACGCCGAGGTCGAGACCGACCTTCGCCGTCCACGCCCCGGTGCCCTTGGCCCCCGCCTCATCGGCGACGATGTCGACGAAGGGCAGACCGGTCTGCGCATCGGTGTGCGCGAGGACCTCGGCGGTGACCTCGATGAGATAGGACTCGAGTTCCCCGGCGTTCCACTGGTTGAGCACCTCGGCGATGCGGGCCGGGGACAGTCCGAGGTCGTCGCGCAGTATCGTGCACGCCTCGGCGATGAGCTGCATGTCCGCGTACTCGATGCCGTTGTGGACCATCTTGACGAAGTGCCCGGCACCGTCGGTGCCGATGTGGGCGACGCAGGCGACCGCCTCGGCGGCACCGGGGACCTCGGCACGGGCGGCGATCGGGGTGAGGAGGGGACGCAGACGCGCCCAGGCCGCCTCGGAGCCGCCGACCATCATCGACGGCCCTTCGAGCGCCCCGACCTCACCGCCGGAGATCCCGACGCCGACGAACTCGATGCCCGTGTCGGCCAGGCGCTGACCACGGGCGATGGTGTCGGTGAAGAGGGAGTTGCCGCCGTCGACGATGATGTCGCCGGGCGAGAACACCTCGGCGATCGCACCGATCGCGGCATCCGTCGCCGGACCCGCGTTGACCATGAGGATCGCCACGCGCGGAGTCCTGAGCATGCCGGCGAGCTCGGCGGGAGAGGACGCGACGAGGAACTCCGCCTCCGGGTGGGCCTCGGCCACACCGCGGGCCCGATCGACGTCGAGGTCGTAGAGCGCAACGCGCTGACCCCCCTGTCCGGCGAGGTTCCGGGCGAGGTTCGAGCCCATCACTCCGGTCCCGATCACAGCGACATCGGCGTTCATCAGCAGTCCTCTTCGTTGCAGGGGCGTGTTGTTGACAGTCTTCCCCATAGGAAATACGGTTCAATAACTCTGATTTATTCTGCAGAGCATATCAATATCATCAGATGTTTTCGAGAGATTCGTATGGACCTGGGACAGACCCTTCCACCACTCGTCATCATGGGGGTGTCGGGGACGGGCAAGACCGTCGTCGGCCGGCAGGTCGCCGAGGCTCTCGGGGTCGCATTCATCGACGGCGATGACCTGCACACCCCGGAGAACAAGGCGAAGATGGCCGCGGGCATTCCGCTCACCGATGCCGACCGGATGCCGTGGCTGGCCGCGATCGCGACCGAGCTCAGCCGCCGACCCGCCCCGCTCATCGCCTGTTCGGCACTGCGGCGCCGGTACCGCGACCGGCTGCGCATCGACGCACCGAGCACGTTCTTCATCCACCTCGACGGTCCCCGCGCCGTCATCGCCGACCACCTGGCCAGGCGCGCCCACGAATTCATGTCGCCCACCCTGCTCGACTCGCAGCTGGCGACCCTGGAGGCACTCACCCCCGACGAGGCGCACATGGTCGTCTCGATCGAGCAGAGCCTGCCTGCGGTGCGGCAGACGATCCTCGACCTCCTGCCGGTCGAACTCGCCCGCATCGCCCTCCACCGCCGCACCCGCCCGAGAGAAGAGGACCGATGACCGAGCTCGACCTCGCCTGGACGCTTCCCGCACCGGCCCTCCTCGGCATCGCCGCCGCCGCGATCGGCCTGCTCCTCATTCTCATCATCCGCCTGCGCCTCCACGCCTTCGTCGCCCTCGTCGTCGTCAGCGTCATCACGGCCCTGGCTTCCGGCATCCGCCCCGCCGATCTCGTCACCGTCCTCTACGAAGGGTTCGGCTCGACCCTGGCCAGCGTCGCCCTCCTCGTCGGACTCGGGGCGATGCTCGGGCGCATGCTCGAACTCTCCGGCGGCGCCGAGGTGCTCACCGACCGCCTCATCGGCATCTTCGGTGAGAAGCGGGCGCCTCTGGCCCTCGGCGTCACCTCGCTGCTCTTCGGGTTCCCGATCTTCTTCGACGCGGGCCTCGTCGTCATGCTCCCGATCATCTTCACCGTCGCCCGCCGCCTCGGCGGGTCGCTGCTCCTCTACGCGATGCCCGCGGCGATGGCGTTCTCGGCCATGCACATCTTCGTTCCCCCGCATCCGGGTCCCGTCGCGGCCTCGGGGCTGCTCGGCGCCGACGTCGGCCTCGTCCTCATCTGCGGGCTCATCATCGCGATCCCCGCGTGGTACCTGTGCGGTTACCTGTACGGACTGTTCATCGGCAAGCGCATCGAGGTGCCCGTACCGACGATCCTCTCCTCCGGTTCGAGCGCCGACTTCTCCGATTTCCGGTCCACGCCGAGGCTGGGGTCCGTCATCGTGCTCCTCGTCCTCCCGCTCGTCCTCATCTCCTTCAACACCGGTCTCGGCTTCGCCGCCGAAGCCGGGTGGGTCGATCCTGAGTCGACGCCGGTGACGGTCCTGCGGATGCTCGGTGAGACGCCGATCGCCCTGCTCATCACGGTGCTCACGGCGATGTGGCTGCTCGGCTGGCGGCAGCGCAAGGGCCGTTCCCTCGTCGAATCCGTCGTCGACTCCGCGCTCGGCCCGGTGTGCTCGATCGTCCTCATCACCGGTGCCGGCGGCATGTTCGGCGGGGTGCTGCGGGCCAGCGGCATCGGCGACTCGATCGCCGACACGCTCGCCGCCTTCGGCCTGCCCGTCATCGTCGCAGGCTTCGTCATCGCAGCGATCGTCCGCGTCGCCCAGGGGTCGGCGACGGTGGCGCTGACCACCGCGGCCGCCCTCATGCAGCCGATCGTCGTCGGCAGCCCGGACTTCTCGAGCCTGCAGGTCGTCGCGATCGTGCTCTCACTCGCCGCGGGCTCCGTCGTCGCCAGCCACGTCAACGACTCCGGCTTCTGGCTCGTCTCCCGCTTCTTCGGCATGGACACGAAGACGACGCTGAAGACGTGGACGGTCGGCCAGACCCTCCTCGGCCTCGTCGGCTTCGCCCTCAGCCTCGTCCTCTACGCCGTCGCCGGCCTCCTCTGACGGGTCCCGACTTTCGCTGCAGCTCTGTCGGCTGCACCTCCGCCGGCTCTGGCATCGTCGGCCGGGTCGTCGCTGGCCGGGTTGTCGTCCTCGGACCCCGGCCTCGCCGAGGCGGTCCGCCGGATCCGTTCACCCGTCCCGGGGGACGTCGGCCCAGACCGGGGCCATCTCGTCGAAGGCGCGGGCGACGATCTTCGCCATCGCCTCGCGCGCCCGCTCCCGGTCCTGGGCCCCGATCGCATCGGCGACCTCGACGTGCCACTGCAGGGCCTCAGGATGGGGATGGGTCGGCTGCAGCCCCTCGGCGGTGCGGCCGGCGAGGATCTCGGCGACGACGGTGTCGAAGGACGCGAAGAGCTCATTGCCTCCGGCCCGCAGCACGGCCCGGTGGAAGGCGGCGTCGGCGGTGAGGAACGCCTCGACGTCCCCTGTCCGTCCGGCCGCGCGCATCCGCGCGGCCAGCAGCATGATCTCCTCGGCCGCGCCCGGCTCTGCGTGGGCTGCGGCGAGCGCAGCGGCTTCGGGTTCGATCGCGACCCGCAGCTCGGTCAGGGAGCGCAGCAGTCGTGCGGGGCGCAGCGTCATGCGCCAGCGGATGACGAGGGGGTCGAGGATCGTCCACTCCGACATCGCAAGGATGACGAGGCCGAGCCGCCGCACCGGCCGCACCATCCCCAAGGATTCGAGGACCCGGACGACCTCGCGCACCACTGACAGCGACACCTCATAACGGCTGCGCAGCTCTTCGGTCGTGACGACGACGCCCGGCGGCAGGGCCCCGGAGACGATGTCGCGCCCGACCGCGTCGAGGACGCGCTCATGGAGGTTCGCCCCCGCCCTGAGAGTGCGGGAGTCGGCGTCCGTGTCCCCGCGCGATGCCGAACCGCGTCCGCGCGACTCGCCGTCGCGTCCGCGCGGGGCCGCCGGCTTCCCGCCCCCGACCGGGTGTGCCTCGCCGCTCATCAGCTCTCGTGCACGATGTGCGCGCCGGCCGCGGGGCCCGTCGTCCGCAGCGCCTCTTTGACCCCGCGCGTGGCCTGGAGGAGGACGGCGAGGTCGAGGGCGTGCCGAGCGTCACGGGCGAGGAACCCGATCGTCGGACCCGAACCGCTGAGCAGGGGCAGCAGCGCACCGGCCTCACGGCCGGCCTCCATCACCTCGGCGAGTTCCGGCCGCAGGGACAGGGCCGCCTCGGTGAGGTCGTTGCCGGCGGCGCCCGCGAGTCCGTCGACATCACCAGCGGCGAGCGCCTTGAGGACCTCGGCGGGCACCTCGACGGGATCGGGGTCGGGGGTGAGGTCGTCGAACCGGCCGTAGACCTCCGGGGTGGACAGCTGCCCCGCCGAGGTGGCCATGACCCAGTGGAACTGACCGCGGGTGAGCACGGGGCTCAGCCTCTCCCCGCGTCCGTGGCCGATGGCCGTGCCACCGCGCAGGAGGAAGGGCACGTCGGCGCCGATCTCGACGGCGAGATCGTGGAGAACAGCGGAGTCGAGCCCGCCGATGAGGTGCGCGCCGCCGACCAGGGCCGCCGCGGCATCGGCGGATCCTCCGCCCATGCCGCCGGCCACGGGCACCTGCTTGTCGATGACGATGTCGAGGCCCTGCAGCACGGACACGTCCCGGTCAGCCGCAAAGGTGCTGATGAGCAGGTCGATCGCGCGTCTGGCGAGGTTCGACTCCCCCACCGGCACGGAATCGTCGGCGTAGCGTCCCTGGACGAGGATCGACCCCGTCCCGCCGGGGATGAGGGTGAGGGTCTCTGAGAGTCCGAGTGCCTGGAAGACCGTGGCGAGTGCGTGGTAGCCGTCGTCGTCGACCCCGCCCACGCCGAGGTGGACGTTGATCTTCCCGGGCGCGCGCACGCTCACCGGGGCCGGGGTCCCCGGTCGCACGGGGGTCGGGGCGCTCATGGGGTGTGTCCCGCCGCCTCGGCGAGGCGTTCGAAATCGCTCACGCCGAGGGCCTCACCACGGGTCTTCGGGTCGATGCCGGCGGCGACGAGGACCTCCTCGGCGCGCTGGGGACTGCCCGCCCACGACGACAGGGCCGCCCGCAGGGTCTTCCGCCGCTGAGCGAATGCGGCGTCGACGAGGGAGAACAGGCGGGTGCGGGCCTCCGGATCGCGTTCGGTGCGGGTGACGTCGATGCGCACGAGCCCGGAGTCGATGTTCGGGGCCGGCCAGAAGACGTTCTTCCCGATCCGCCCGGCCAGGGAGACCTCCCCGTACCACTGGGCCTTGACGCTGGGCACCCCGTAGGTGCGCGAGCCGGGGGCCGCGGCGAGGCGTTCGGCGACTTCGAGCTGGACCATGACGAGGACGGTGGTCAGGCTCGGGAAGAGTTCGAGGAAGCGCAGGAGGACGGGCACGGCGACGTTGTAGGGCAGGTTCGCCACGAGCGCCTCAGGGGGTGCGGGCAGCTCGGTGACCTTGAGGGCGTCGGCGTGGACGAGGGAGAAACGCTCTGCGTCGTCGCCGGCGAAGTCCGCGATCGTCGCCGGCAGGCGGGCGGCGAGGACGTCGTCGATCTCGACGGCGGTGACATCGTGGCCGGCTTCGAGCAGGCCGAGGGTGAGCGAACCGAGCCCGGGTCCGATCTCGACGACGCGGCGCTTCCCCTCGAGGCCGGCGGTCGTGACGATCGAGCGCACGGTGTTGGGGTCGATGACGAAGTTCTGGCCCTTCTGCTTCGTCGGGCGCAGACCGATGTCAGCGGCGAGTTCGCGGATGTCGCGTGCGGTCAGTAACGTCACACCCCACAACCTACCGCACAGATTCCGGCCCGCCTCCGTCGAACACACCGACCAGGTCGGCGCAGGTCAAGGTCGGCCATCGGGCATCGGACGCGCGCCGCGAGGACGGCTGGGTCACCGTGCGGGCACGACCGGGTCATTGCCCGTACCCCCGCCGACGATAGGCTGGCACCCATGGATCGTACGACCCTGACCGAACTCCTCGACGTGCGCGTCCTCGACCGCCTCGAGACGATCGACGACCTGCCCGCAGGCGACCTCGCCCGGTCGACGGCACTGCGCAGGGAGGGCTTCTCCGCCGAGGTGACCGCGGCCCTGCTCACGCAGGCTCAGCTGCGTAACGAGGCCGTCGGCAAGTTCGGGCCCTACGCCGCCGAGATGCTCTTCACCCGCGACGGCCTCGCCCAGGCCACCCGCCTGCCCGTCGCCGCCCACCATGCCCGGCGCCTGCTCGCCGGGCGCGATCCGGGTGCCGGTGAGACCGTGCGCATCGCCGACCTCGGCTGCGGGATCGGCGCCGACGCGTTCGCGTTCGCGGGCCTCGGTGCGAGCGTCGAGGCCGTCGACGCCGACGAGGTGACCGCCGCGATCGCCGCGTTCAACCTCCGCCACCTGCCCGACGCCCACGTCGAGAACGCCCTGGCCGAGGACGTCGACACGAGCGGGTTCGACACCCTGTGGTTCGATCCGGCCCGGCGTCGCATCGGCCGCGGCAACGCGCGGGGGTCGACGTCGCGGATCACCGACCCCGACGAGTTCTCCCCGTCCCTGACCTGGGTCATCGAACAGGCGCAGCAGGCTCCCGCGGCCGGGGTCAAGCTCGGTCCCGCCCTCGACCACGACCTCATTCCAGCGTCAGTCGAAGCTCAGTGGGTCTCCCACTCCGGTGACGTCGTCGAGGTCTGCCTCTACTTCGGCACGGCCCGGCAGCGCCCCGGACGCAGCGCGCTCGTCATGGGCGAGCGCACCCTCCTCGTCCACGAGGACGATGTGCCCGAGACCGATGAGGACCGCCTCGGCGAACTCGGGTCCTACCTCCTCGAACCCGACGGGGCGATCGTGCGGGCCGGCCTCGTCACCGCCCTCACCGGTCCCCTGCAGGCCCGCCGCCTCCACCCGTCGATCGCCTACCTCACCAGCGACGTCGCCCCTACGGGCCCGGCCGCGGCAGGGGTGAGCGCCTACGAGATCCTCGACGTCCTGCCGGCGAAGGTCCCGAGCCTGCGCAAGGAGCTCGTGGCGCGCGGCATCGGCTCGGTCGTCATCAAGAAACGCGGCGCCGACATCGTCCCCGACCAGGTGCGACGCCAGCTCAAGCTGCCGAAGGGAGACAAGGCGACGCTCGTCTTCACCCGCCTCGGCGACAGGCACATCGTCCTCCTCACCCGGCCGGTCGAGGTCGAGAGCTGACCCGGCGGTCCCGGGTTCCGGCGGAGGCAGGGCACTGCGTTCCGTCGGGGGCAGCGCACCGGTGGAGTCGATACGGAGTGCCCCGGTAGAGTCGGTGGGGAACCGATCGAAGGAGATCCCATGACCCGCTCCGACGTCCTCATCACCGCCGAGGAGCTCTACGGACTGACCTCGCGGCGGACCCCGCCGAGGCTGCTCGACGTCCGGTGGACCCTGCTCAAACCCGACGGCCGGGACGACTTCGCCCGCGGTCACCTGCCGCACGCGCTCTACGTCGACCTCGACACCGATCTCGCCTCACCCGACCGGTCGGACCCGACGGCCGGCCGTCATCCGCTGCCGAGTCCCGAGCAGTTCGAGGCGACCGTGCGCGGGTGGGGCATCGAGGCCGACACCGAGGTCATCGTCTACGACGACAATTCGGGTCTCGGCGCCGCCCGCGCGTGGTGGCTGCTGCGCTGGGCGGGACTGCGCGCCCGCGTCCTCGACGGCGGCATCGACGCCTGGGTGGCCACCGGCGGGGACCTCGAGATCGGGGACAGCCGACCCGTCGACCCGTCCACGGTCGTCATCACCCCCGGGTCGATGCCCGTCATCGACGCCGAGGAGGCCGCCCGCTGGGACGGTGTGCTCCTCGACGCACGCGCCCCCGAACGCTACCGCGGGGAGACCGAGCCCCTCGATTCGCGGGCCGGGCACATCCCCGGGGCCACGAACGCCCCGGTGAGCGAGAACGCCGAGAACGGCCGCATCCTCTCCGAGGAGGCGCTGCGGGAGCGCTTCGCGGGTCTCGGGGCACTTGAGGACCCGGTCGCCGTCTACTGCGGGTCCGGGGTCACGGCCTGCCACAATGCGATGGTGCTCGCGACCCTCGGCGTCGGCTCGAGCCTGTATTCGGCGAGCTGGTCGGGCTGGTCGTCCGATCCGAGCCGCACCGTCGCGACCGGCGGGTAGGCCCAGAAGCCACCGCCTGCCTCAGGTGGCAACAGCCGGTTCAGGGCACCGCCGGGCTCAGGACACCGCGCGCCTCAGGGAGCGGACGGCAAGATCACGGCGACTCTCAACCCGCCCCCGGCCAGGGGTGTGAGAGTGAGTGAACCGCCGTGGGTACGCACGATCGTCGAGACGATCGCCAACCCCAGACCGACGCCCGCATGGTCTCTGCCCAGGGACACGTCGCCGCCCCGGGACACATCGCCGCCGCGGGACGTGTCGCGGCCCCGGGTCCGCTCGCCGCCGCGCTGGAAGGGCTCGGTGAGCGTGGCGACCTGCTCGGCCGAGACCACCGGGCCCGTGTTCTCGACGATCAGCCGTGCGCTACCGCCCCCGGCGGCCGTCGACACCGTGATCGAGCCGTGCCCCGGAAGGTTATGGACGATCGCGTTGTGGACGAGGTTGGACGCCATCTGCGTGAGCAGCACGGGGTCTCCGCGGACGGGAGCGTCCGCGGTGTCGACGGTGACCCGCAGTCCCCGTTCATCGGCGATCGGCACGAGCGTTTCGACGGCGTCCTCGGTGAGCAGTGAGAGATCGGTGCGCTCGGTCCGAGCGGGCGCGTTGCCGGCTCGGCTGAGGAGCAACAGCGCCTCGGTGAGGGCGATGGATCGGGCGTTGACGGCGTACAGGCGATCAAGGTCCCCGCGCAGGTCCCGGTCCGGGTCCGTCCGGGCGACCTCGAGGATCGCCTGCGAGATCGCCAGCGGCGTGCGCAGTTCGTGGGAGGCGTTCGCCGCGAACCTCTGCTGCTCCGCGACGTGGTCCTCGACGCGGTCGAGCATCGTATCGAAGACATCGGCGAGTTCGCGGATCTCATCGGCGCGCCCGCCCATGCGGATCCGGTGCGAGAGCTGCCCCGCGGCGACGCGCCTGGCCGCCCCGGTGATCCGCTGCAGCGGAGTGAGCATGCGCCCGGCCAGGATCCACCCGCCGAGGAGGCCGACGACGAGGAGGAAGCCGAGGGTGGCGGCCGCGGCCGGGAAGAACGCGCGCTGCAGGTGGGTGCGGTTGGGCACGAAACCGTCGGGGGCGTTGATGGGGACGTTCGGGACGTAGCGGAGCAGGAAGATCCACACGACGAGAAGGAGGAGGATGCCGGCGGCGAGGAGGAACCCGGCGTAGCTGAGGGTGAGCTTCCATCGCACGCTCAGGCCCGGCCGCCTCGGCGGGAGTCCCTCACGCACCGGACCCGCTCCCTTCGATGCGGTAGCCGACACCGGGGACGGTGACGATGAGCCAGGGCTGTCCGAGGCGTTTGCGCAGGGCGGAGACCGTGATGCGCACGGCGTTCGTGAACGGGTCGGCGTTCTCGTCCCACGCCTTCTCGAGCAGCTCCTCGGCGCTGACGACCCCGCCGTCGGCGCCCATGAGGACCTCGAGGACGGCGAACTGCTTGCGAGTCAGGGCGACATAGCGGCCGTCACGGTAGACCTCGCGGCGGAACGGGTCGAGGGTGAGGCCGGCGGCCTCGAGGACCGGAGCCCGGTGGTGAGCGCGACGCCGGTCGAGGGAGCGCAGCCGCAGGACGAGTTCACGCATCTCGAAGGGCTTCGTGAGATAGTCGTCGGCGCCGAGCGCGAACCCCGTGGCCAGGTCGTCGAGCCGGTCGGCGGCGGTGAGCATGAGGATCGGCATCCCGGTCCCGGCGGCGACGATGCGCTCGGCCACCTCGTCGCCGCTCGGGCCGGGGATGTCCCGGTCGAGGACGGCGATGTCGTAGTCGTTGACGGCGAGGAGTTCGAGCGCCGTGTCACCGTCCCCGGCGACGTCGGCGGCGATGGCCTCGAGGCGCAGGGCACTGCGCACGGCCTCGGCCATATCGGGTTCGTCCTCGACGATCAGCACACGCATCTGCTCAGCGTATCGGCCGGCCCGTATCGCCCGTGTATCGATTTCCGCATACGCCCCCGCAACCCGGGCCCGCGTTGACTGAGGGCATGATGACACGACCCGCTCCCGCCCATCCGTCCGCCGACAGCGCCCACAGGAATCCGGGCCACCCCGGTTCCGTCCGCGCCGGTCAGAGTCCCGTCCGCGGCGGTCGGAATCCCGTCAGCGGCGCCCGGCGGACTGCTGCCCTCCTTGCCCTCGCGGCCGCACTCGTCAGTGCCGCCGGCTGCAGTCCCAGCCCCATGCAGACAGAGGACCGCGCCGAGGCGACCGTGAGTGTCACGGAATCCGGCCTCGACCTCGACAACGGTGCACTGCCCGCCGATGCGCGCATCGACGACGGCGACCTGCCCGGCGTCGCGAAGCTCGATGCGAACCTGCGGAAGGCTGTGGAGGCCGCGGCCGCCGATGCCCGCGAGGACGGGGTCGACTTCACCGTCAACAGCGGCTGGCGCTCCGCGGCGTATCAGAAGGGACTGCTCGATGATGCGGTCGCCACGTACGGTTCGCGGACGGAAGCCGCACGCTGGGTGGCCTCCCCGGAGTCATCCCCGCATGTGCGCGGCAAGGCCGTCGACATCGGTCCCGTCGACGCCTCGAGCTGGCTCTCCCAGCACGGCGCCGACTACGGGCTGTGCCAGATCTACGGCAACGAGATGTGGCACTACGAGCTGCGGCCCGAGGCCGCTGAGTCCGGCTGCCCGGCGCAGTACTCCGACCCCACCGAGGACCCGCGCATGCGCGGATGATCACCCGCAGTCGTGGGCCCCACCCGCAGCGGGCCTCACCCGCAGTCGGGGGCCTTGTCGCTGCCCTCATACTCGACGGGCAGCGTTCCGGTGGCGGTGAGATCGCCCTTGAGCCATTTCGCGACAGCTTCGAGGGCGTACGGGTTGGAGTCGTAGGCGGTGACCGCGGTCTGCGCGGGACTCGAGCGCATCGTCCACGGGGCGGCGGTGCCGACGGCCACCTCGGCGGAGGTGCCGGGACTCAGGCTCACGGTGGTTCCGGAGCCGACGCGCAGACCGGCCTTCTCCGCGGCCTTCGCCAGCGCGGCCTTCTCCTTCTCACTGCCGCCGACGATCGAGATCGCCTGCGTGCCGGGGTACGCGCATTCGCCTTTGAGCACGGTCACGGACTTCTCGGCGACCTCGGTGAGCACCGGGGCCGGGTCGGCTGACTCCCCCGCCGCCCCGTCCTGCTTCTGCTTCGCCGCGGTCGCCAGCTGCATCGCGACGACGCGCTTCGCCTTCTCCACGAGGTCGTCCTTCTTCAAAGTCCCGTCGCCGAGCGCTGCGACGACGGCCTGCTGCGCGGCCGCGGCATCCGGGGGCATGAGCGCGAGATCGGCCCCGGCGGCGAGCGCGGCGACGGTTTCCGAGCCCTTCGCACTCTGTGTCACTGCCTTCATGTTCAGTGCATCGGTGACGATGACGCCGTCGAAGTCGAGTTTGTCCCGCAGCGCCGAATACGCCTTCTCATTGAGGCTCGCGGGGGTCGTCTTCGCGTCCGGCAGCCCGATGTGGCCCATCATCACCATGGGCACTCCGGCCTTGACCGCGGACTTGAACGGCACGAGGTCGCTGTCTTCGAGTTCGTCGATCGACTTCGTCGACACGGGCAGCGCCTCGTGGGAGTCGACGGTGAGGCGGCCGTGGCCGGGGAAGTGCTTCGCGGAGCTCGCCACGCCCCCGGCTTGGTAGCCGTCGACGGCCTGGGCGACCACCTCGGCGACGGCCTGCGGATCGCCGCCAGCGGACCGGACGTTGATGGCGACGTCCTTCGGCCCGATCGTCACGTCCGAGTCCGGGGCGAAGTCGATCGTGAAGCCGAGGTCGGCGAGGTTCTGCGCCTGCACCGTCGTCGCCTGCGTCCGCAGGTTCGGATCATCCGTGGCCGCGAGCGCCATGAGCGGCGGGAACGGGAGAGCCGCGGTGCTCAGCCGGGAGACTGGCCCGCCCTCCTGGTCGATGCCGATCGACACGGGCTGGCCCTTCGTCCGCGCCCCGGCAACAGCCTTCGTCAGCGCCGTGACCTCCTTCGGAGTGGGGGTCTCGGTGAGGTTGTCGGCCATGACGATGACCCCGCCGAGGCTGCTCTTGTTCACCATGTCCACCGCGGTCTGCGCCTCGGTGCCGGCCCACGTGCCGATGATGAGGGAGCCGGCGAGTTCGTCCTCGGTGAAGTCGCCGACGATCGTCGCGGCCTCCTCGGCGTAGTCGGCCGGGGTGATCGGGGTGGGACTCGGTGCCGCGTCCGAGGATGTCGGACCTGCCTGCGTCTGCGAATCCGATTCCGCGCCCCCGGCGCCGGAGCAGCCGGTGAGGAGGAGGGCGAGTGCCGTGGTCAGTGCCGCGATGCGGGTGCGAGTTGGCATGGTCCCATGCTAGCCGCCGTCGCCTCGGCGATCGTCTCCGGCGCTGGAGCGCCCCCGGATCCGCGGGCGGGAGTCCGCCAGCGAAGACGTCGCACGGAGTCGGTGGCGGGCACCACTAGAATCGGTCCATGGTCGATTTCGCTCACTCCCCCCGTTCCACCCTCGGTGTCGAATGGGAACTCGCTCTCCTCGACGGGGAGAGCCTTGATCTCACCCCCGCCGCGGAGACCCTGCTCGCCGATGTCGCCGAGCGGGCGCCGGAGTTCGAGAAGCGGATCGTCGGCGAGATGCTCACGAACACGATCGAACTCGTCACCGGGGTCCAGACCACGGTCTCCGACATCGCCGAGGACCTGGCGACCTCGATGGGGGCGCTGCGCACACTCACCGAGGCGCGCGGCATCGAGCTGATGTCGGCGGGCACCCACCCGTTCGCGCAGTGGCAGATGCAGGAGGTCCGGGCGAAGGACCGGTACCTCGAACTCGTCGACCGCACCCAGTGGTGGGGGCGGAACATGCTCATCTTCGGCGTCCACGTCCACGTCGGCATCGACTCCCGGGACAAGGTGCTGCCGATCATCAACGCCCTGCTCTCCTACGTCCCGCATCTGCAGGCGCTCAGCGCCTCCTCGCCGTTCTGGGGCGGCACCGACACCGGCTACGCCTCGAATCGGGCGATGATGTTCCAGCAGCTGCCGACCGCGGGCCTGCCGTTCCAGTTCGATTCGTGGCCGGCGTATGAGAAGTACGTCTCGGACATGCTCACGACCGGCATCATCGACCATCTCAACGAGATCCGCTGGGACATCCGGCCGGCCCCGAACTGGGGCACCGTCGAGGTCCGGGTGTGCGACGGCCTGCCGACGCTCGAGGAGATCACGGCGATCACGGCGTTCATCCAGTGCCTCGTCGATGACTTCTCCGCCCGTCTCGATGCCGGGGAGACCCTGCCGACGATGCCCGACTGGTTCCACGACGAGAACAAGTGGAGGGCCGCCCGCTACGGGATGGAGGCGATCATCATCGAGAACGCCGAGGCAGATGAGCGGCTGGTCACCGAGTGCATCGCCGATGAGCTCGCCCGTCTCGCCCCCGTGGCCGAGCGCCTCGGGTGCGCGCGCGAACTCGCCTCGATCACCGGCCTCATGGAGCGCGGGGTGCCCTACCAGCGTCTCGAGGACGTCTTCCACACGACTGGGTCGCTCACCGAGGTGACCCGCTCCCTCATCCGGGACCTGCGCACCTCGTACGAGTAGTCGCGCCGAGGCGGCCGTTCGGCGCGTCCGAAAGTGCGACCTGATCGCCTTAGAGGTGCGGGGCGAGCAGTGCCTCGAGTTCGGGCAGGCTCGCAGCGACTCCCGGGTGGAGGTCGAGGTCGCGCAGCTGATCCAGCGGCACCCAGCGCAGTTCGATGCTCTCGGGGTCGCTGATCACCGGGTCGAGCCGGTGCCGGGCCGCAGCGATGACCGTCGTGTACGACCATGTGCCGAGGTCGAGGACGTGGCAGTCGAGGATGTCGACGTCCTCACCGTCCGGGTCGGGCACCCCGGCCTCTTCGAAGGACTCCCTGATCGCCGCGTCGATCGCGGCCTCCCCCATGTCGCGGGCCCCTCCCGGGAAGCCCCAGGTACCGCCGGCCACGGACCACAGCGCCCGGTGCTGCATGAGAACCCCGCGCTCGGGGTCGATGAGCATGAGCCCGGCCGCCCCGTTGAGCCCCCAGTGCTTCTCCCCGTCGGATCCGACGGTCCAGCCGTCCCCGGAGCGCCGAGGCGGCAGAGATTCCGGCAGGTGCGTCGACTCCGCCGGTGAGACGGGCTCGGCCGAGGGCGTCTCCTTCTCAGACGAGGACATGGTCGACATCCAGGGATGAGACGGCGGCGAGTCCGAGGTCGCTCGGGGCGGCGCCGCGGGACACGAGTTCGGCGCCGAGGGCTGCGACCATGGCGCCGTTGTCCGTGCACAGGGCAAGCGGCGGCACCCGCAGGGTCACCCCCGCCTCGGCGCAGCGGGTGGCGAGCACGTCCCGCAGGTGCGCGTTCGCGGCCACCCCGCCGCCGAGGACGACGTGGTCGATGCCGGTGTCGGCGGTCGCGAGCAGGGTCTTCGTGACGAGGACGTCGACGACGGCGTCTTCGAAGCCGGCGGCGATGTCGGCGACCCGCAGGTCGGTGCCGAGGGTCTCGGCCTTCGTCACCTCGCGCAGGGCCGCGGTCTTGAGCCCGGAGAAGGAGAAGCTGTACCGGCGGTCGGGATCGCGCAGGTCGCTCTTCTTCGCCAGCCCGCGGGGGAAGCGCACCGCCCGCCGGTCCCCGGGGATCCCTGTGCCGTCGAGGAGGCCGAGGGCGGCCTTCGAGACATTCGGTCCACCCGGGTAGCTCAGACCCAGCAGCCTCGCGGTCTTGTCGAAGGCCTCCCCCGCGGCGTCGTCGATCGTCGCACCGAGGAGTTCGATGTCGTCGACGATGTCGCCGATGCGCAGGATCTCCGTGTGGCCCCCGGAGACGAGGAGGGCGATCGTCGGCGTGGTCAGACCGTCGACGTCGTCGGCGACGAGGTCGACGGCGACGTGCGCGGCCAGATGATTGACCCCGTAGAGGGGCAGGTCGAGGGCGGCGGCGAGCCCCTTCGCCGCGCCGACGCCGACCATGAGCGCCCCGGAGAGCCCGGGGCCTGCGGTGACGGCGATCGCGTCGAGCTCGGACAGCTCCACTCCGGCTTCGTCGCAGGCCGCGACGATGGCCGGCCCGATCGCCTGGACATGGGCCCGGGAGGCGACCTCGGGCACGACTCCCCCGAAGCGCACGTGTTCGTCCATCGACGAGGACACGGTGTTCGTCAGCAGCTGCCGGCCGCGGACGATCCCCACCCCCGTCTCATCGCACGAGGATTCGATGCCGAGGACGAGCGGTCCGCTCATCGCGGACCCCCGCCGAGGCGGTCGGCATCGCCGCGGTCATCGTCGCCGAGGTCATCATCGCCGAGGGCGTCCTCCTCGGCGTCGTCGATCTCGAGGTCGAGGGCGGAGTAGACGGCGTCGAGGTCGGTCTCCTCGGCCTCGGGGACGTCGACGCCGAGGGTGCGGGCGAGCATCCGCAGGTGCGTGTCCCACATCGGTCCGAAGTCCGCGGCGTTCTGCCGGGCGCGGACCTCGTCGGGCGCGGACTGGGTGAAGACGATGACGGTGCCTTCCGGGTTCTGACCGGTCGCGGCAAGGGCCGCGATCTCCGTGGCCGCATCCGCCGGGAGGTCGGGGACGACGTCGACGGGCAGGAGCTGGACACCGAGGACCCCGAAGTCGGGGAACTCGACGAGCACATGCTCTTCGGCCTCGCAGCTGAGGATCTCCCCGGTCATGACCGATTCCCCGCCGAGGTCGACGCTCACGGTCTCCTCGGCAACGGTGAAGGGAGCGAACCAGGCACCTGCCGCGCTGCCGTCGATGAGGACCTCCCACACCTCGGCGGGGGTGCGGGTCACGGGCATCTCGATAACGAGGTCGGTGCCGTTCTCCCAGGTCACCAGGCGGGGCGCGGGGACGGTCATGCTTCGGTCCAGGAGTCGCCCAGGGCACGGACCTCGTCGTCGGTGAGCGTGAGCTCGGTGCCGGCGAGGAGTTCGGTGAGCTGGTCGGGCACCCGCGCCGAGGCGATCGTGGCGGGGATGAAGTCGTGGCTGAGCTGCCAGGCGATCGCGGTCGCCGTCATCGAGGCGTCGTGGCTGCTCGCGATGTCGTGGAGGACTTCGAGGGCACGCAGGGCCTGCTGGTCATCGAGCATCTCGCTCACCCGGTCGGCGCGGACGCTGCCGGTCGCGTCCCCGCCGGTGTGCTTGCCGGTGAGGAAGCCCGAGGCCAGGGAGTGGTAGGGCAGTTCGGCGATGCCGCGGGAGCGCAGGTACTCCTGTTTCTCGGCGTCGACGGCGCCGCGGGAGACGAGGTTGAACTTGTCCTGGACGACCCGGTAGTGGGCCAGGGAGTACTTCTCGCTGACCTTCATCGCCGACTTCAGCCGGCCCAGGCTGAAGTTCGAGGCGCCGAGGTAGCTGACCTTGCCGGAGCGCACGAGGGCGTCGAAGGTCTCGGCCACGGCGACCTGGTCGACCTTCTCGTCGTCGGCGTGGGCGTAGTAGAGGTCGATGCGGTCGGTGCCGAGGCGGCGCAGGGAGGCGTCGAGCGCCTCGCGGATGTTCACCGGGTCGAGACCCTTGTGCTTCGGATGCATGCCGACCTTCGTCGCGATGACCATCTCGTCGCGGTTGCCGCGGGAGGCCATCCATTCGCCGATGATCGTCTCCGACTCCCCGCCCGTGTTGCCTTCGACCCACACCGAGTAGGCGTCGGCGGTGTCGATGAAGTTCCCACCCGCCTCGGCGTAGGCGTCGAGGACGGCGAAGCTCTCGTCGCGGTCGGCACCCCACCCGAACGGGTTGCCGCCGAGTTGGAGGGGATGGACCATGAGATTCGTGTCAGCCAGTTGCACTCGTGTCATGCCTCCAGCCTACTCGGGGCGATAGAATCGGTGCACCGGGCCACAGGGAGGAGCCGTCATGACCGAGAAGTTCTCTGCGCGCCTGAGACAGGGCACTGCGACCATCCACGACGATGTCGAGCACACCGATTTCATGGTCGATCTCATGGAGGGCAGGCTCGACGCCGAGGCGTACGCGACGCTGCTCACCCAGTACGAGGTCATCTACGCAGCCCTCGAGGAACGCGCGCGGGCCTTCGCCGACGATCCGGTCTTCGCGGCGTTCCATGACCCCCGGCTCGACCGCCATGCGCGCATCGTCGCCGATCTCGCAGCCCTGAAATCCAGTGGAGTCGCGGTCGGGTCCGGACCTGGGTCGGCGGTCGATTCCGGGGTTGTTCCCGCAGCCCGGGACTATGCGCTGAGGCTGTCGGCGATCGCAACGCCCGAGGCGATGATCGCCCACCACTACACGCGCTACCTCGGCGATCTCTCCGGGGGTCAGGCGATCGGCACGCTCATGGCCCGCCACTACGGCATCGGCGCTGGGGCCCTGACGATGTGGGACTTCTCCGAGCTCGGGAAGACGAAGCCGTTCAAGGACGACTACCGCGGCCGCCTCGATGAGATCGCCGCGACCGGTGGGGATGAGCAGGCGGTCCTCGATGAGGCGATCGCGGCCTTCGAGGTCAATGGGGCGCTGCTCAGCGAGCTCACCCGGGAACGCGCTGCCTAGCGGGCGCTGCGGCGCATGAGGACGGCGTCGGCACCCGGGTAGTAGTCGGGTCGCCTCCCCCATTCCTCGAACCCCAGCGACCGGTAGAGTCCGAGCGCGGCACCATTGCCTTCGTCGACCTCGAGGTGGATGGTCGACGCACCCTGGTCGATCGCCCAGTCGATCCCTTCGCCGAGGAGGGCGCGCCCGATTCCGCGGCCGCGAGCCGCCTCGGTGGTGGCGATCGTCATGACATCGGCCTCCGTGCCGACGGCGGACATGACGATCCAGCCCGCGAGAGATCCGGATGTGCCCGGATCCTTGGGTGCTGGTGGGTCGGCTTCGTCGGCCTCGTCGACGAGTCGCGCGAGAATCATCGCCGTCCCCGGCTGCGCGGCCACGGCCCAGTAGTACTGGACGCTCCACGCGGTGGGCCCGAAGATCCGGGCGTCGGCGTCGGCCACCTCGCCGAGCTCCCACCACGGCAGCTCCCCGATGCGCACGCCCCCTGTCATCGCCCGCGTCCTACTTGAGCAGGCTCTGCCGGACAGGGGTCGCCGCGGCGTCGGGCTCGCGCAGGTACTCCGGCACCGGTTCGCTGAGCTCGGCACCGGCGGCGAGGGCTCGGGCGGCGGCGAAGGCGAGGAACTCGGCACGCGGATCGACAAGGTCGGGTCGGGTCGGCTCACCGAGGATGTCGGGGTAGAGGGCGAAGCCGCGACCGAACCTCTCCCCCACCTCGGCGGGATTGATGTCGTGGGTGGTGAGCTCCGTGTCGAGGTCGGCCGGTTTGGCCACGAGGGGGCCTGTGAGCATCGTCTCGGCACCGGAGTCCCAGACGCTGGCGTAGACCTCTTTGCGTCGGGCGTCCCCGGCGATGAGGACGAGGCCGGCCCCGACGGCGACGTCAGTGTCGCGCGAACGGCGGTACTCCTCGGCGATCGCGGCCTGCGAGGCCAGCCCTCGCACGGGGATGTCACGGGCGAGCCCGACGGCGATGCCCGCGGCGATGCCGACGCGCAGCCCCGTGAACGGACCGGGCCCGGTGCCGGTGACGACGAGCTCGGGGGCTTCGGGGCGCGCGAGCACGCGGGCGAGAGCGGGGCCGATGAATTCGACGTGGTGGCGCTGGTCGGCGGCCTGCTCGGCCGCGAGGATCTCGCCGGTGCCGCTGTCGATGAGCGCGACCGAGGCCGCCTGCGAGGTGTCGATTCCGAGAATGATCATCCGTCCTCCTCCGGTGGCTCAGGCGCCGCGAGGTCTGCCGGCCCGGACTCCGCTGCCCCAGACTCCTCAGCCCCGGGCAGCCGTTCGGCGAGTGCGGCGGTGAGCGCGCCGAGGCGTTCGGCCCACCTCTCGCCGTGGCCGGTGAGGTCGACGAGGCGCTCCTCGTCGACGAGGTACTCGTCGTCGGCCGGATCCTCATCGTCGAAGTCCTCGACGTCGGCGCCCCCGCTGTGGGTGATCGTCAGCGACAGGTAGTCCTGGCTGAGCTGCTCGGCGAGTCCTTCGCCCCATTCGACGACGGTGATCGACTCCTCGAGTTCGGAGTCGAGGTCGAGGTCGGAGAGCTCCTCGGCGGCCCCGAGCCGGTACGCGTCGACATGGACGAGGGCGGGCCCGCCGTGCAGGGAGGGGTGTTCGCGGGCGATGACGAACGTCGGGGAGGCGATCCGCCCACCCACACCGAGGCCGGCCCCCAGGGACTGCGTGAACGTCGTCTTCCCCGCCCCGAGGTTGCCGGCGAGGATGAGGAGGTCACCGGCGCGGAGGAACCCGGCGATCACCTCGGCGAGGGTGCGCATCTCCGTCAGGGAGCGGATGCGGAGCCTCATGCCGCCCCCGCCGTCGGCTGTTCTGTCTCCGGCACGGACCCGGTCCCCTGGCCGGTGCCGGTGGCCTCGGCATTCACCGCGATCCGGTCGACGCGGGCGCTGATGCGGGTGACGATCTCGTAGTTGATCGTCTCCGCCCAGTCGGCCCAGTCGGTCGCGCTGGGACCGGCGGGGCCGAAGAGGACGACCTCGTCGCCGATCGCGACCTCGGCGTCGCCGACGTCGACGATGAACTGGTCCATCGCGATCCGCCCGACGATCGGGAACCGCTGTCCGCGGATGCTCACCTCGGCGCGGTTCGAGGCCGACCGGGGCAGTCCGTCGCCGTAGCCGCCTGGCACGAGCGCGAACCGGGTGTCCGCCTCGGCGGTGTAGGTCAGCCCGTAGGAGGCACCGTGACCTGCGGGGATGCCCTTGAGGTTGACGACTTCGGAGACCAGGCGCATGACGGGGACGAGCCCGAGGTCGGCGGGCTGAGAATCCGTGAGCGGAGAGAGTCCGTAGAGGGCGAGTCCGACCCGCGCGGAGGTGCCCGGGACCGGTCGCAGGGTGAGCGCGGCCGGGGAGTTCGCGATGTGGACGTCGAGGTCGTCGGCCTCGCCGAGGCGGCCCCCTGCTGAGTCGAGGAGCGCGGTGAGCTCCCGGCGGGCGGTCTCGAAGACCTCCTGCTGCTGCGCGGTCTCGGGGCGTTCGGGTTCGTCGGCGACGGCGAAGTGGCTCATGATGCCGGCGACGATGACGCGCGGGCGCTCCTCGCCTGCGCACTCCTTGAGCGTGGCCAGGACCGTCGCGACGTCGTCGGGGGCGAGCCCGTTGCGGCCCAGGCCGCTGTCGATCTTGAGATGGATGCGGGCGGGCACGCCGGTGCGCGCGGCGGCGACGAGGATCCGGTCGAGGGCGCCCGCCGTGGAGACGCCGAGTTCGATGCCGGCGGTCAGCGGCGCGTCGAGGTCGGTCTGGGGTCCGTAGAGCCAGGCCATGATCGTCGCGTCCTCACCGAGGAGGCTGCGCAGGCTCATCGCCTCGTCGAGGGTGGCCACGCAGAACTCGCGGTGCCCGGCGGCGTGGAGGATGGGGGCGACGAGGTCGACGCCGTGGCCGTACGCGTTGGCCTTGACGACGCATTTGAGTCGCGCCGGGCCGATGTCGGCGGCCAGGGCTGCGGCGTTGGCGCGCAGCGCGGCGGCGTCGATCTCAGCTCTGACGAGCGAGCCGGCAGGCGGAGTGTCGCTGGAAGTCACTGGACAAGGATACCGTCCGACGGGTCCTCGCCGTGGATGAGGTCGAGCGTCACCTGCCCCACCGCGGTGACGAGCTGTTCGGCGTTGACCGCGCGCTCACCGGCGGCGTTGTGGAGGAGCACCCCAAGGCCGGCGGCGTGCGCTGCCTCCCGGTCCGACAGCGGCCCGTCGTCGCCGGCGGTGCGTCGGGCCGCGTGTGCGGCGGCGAGCAGGGTCCCGATGATCCCGGCCAGCACGTCGCCGGAGCCGGCGGTCGCGAGGCTCGCAGGGCCGCGTGCGGGCAGGACGACGAAGCCGTCGGAGCAGGCGATGACGGTCCGTGAGCCTTTGAGGAGGACGATGTGGCCGGTGTCGGCTGCCGCCCTCCGAGCCCAGAGAAGAGGGTCGGCGGTGACCCGGCCTGCGGTGATGATCTCGCCGAGGAGGCGGCTCAGCAGCCGGGAGAGCTCACCGGCGTGCGGGGTGAGGACGACGGGTCGTCCGCGCAGTCGGTGCGCACCTCCGGACAGGGGTGCCGCCTCGGCGTGGCCGACCATCTCGAGGGCCCCGGCGTCGAGGAGGACGGGCACGGTGTCGCCGATCGCGGTCAGTGCGGTCTCGACGAGTCCGGTCTCGGGGTCGCCGGAGCCGAGGACGAGGGCGTCGAGGCGTCCGGGGGTGAGCACCACCTCGGCGTGGCGGTCGAGGATGCGGTCGCCGACATCGCGGTCACCGAGGAAGCGGACCATGCCGGGGGCTGCGTTGACGGCGGCGCCGGCGGTGAGGACGCCTGCGCCCGGGAAGTCGCGGGAGCCGGCGACGATGCCGAGGACGCCGCGGGAGTACTTGTGGGACTCGGGGCGCGGGCGGGGGAACTCCGCGCGCAGGTCGCTGGGGTCGAGGAGTTCGGCGACTGCGGCGTCCGCGTCGAGGGGCAGGCCGAGGTCGACGAGGTGGATGTCGCCGGTGAAGTCTGCGGTGCGGGGGTCGACGAGTTCGGCTTTGAGGCCGCCGAAGGTGAGCGTGGCGTCGGCGTGGATGCGTGCGTGAGCGGGTTCCGCGGGGTCGGGGTCGAGGTCGGAGGGCAGGTCGACGGCGATGACGGTGCCGCCGGATTCGCGCTCCCGCCAGTCGCGGATGAGGTGGGCGATGTGCGGGGGCAGGCCGCGCCGGCCGCCGGTGCCGAGGACGCCGTCGAGGACGAGGTCGGCGCGGTCGAGATCGGTCAGGGCCGCAGCCCAGGCGGTCGAGGCGGCGACTGTAGTGCTGGGGCTGCCGGCTGTGGTGCTGGGGCTGTCGTCGGCGGAGACGTCGATGCGGTCGGCGCCGGCGGCGAGTGCGGCGGCGAGCCCGGCGTCGTGCGTGGTGCCGCAGAGTACGATGACGCCGACCCGGGCGCCCCGGCGAGCAAGGGCGGCAGCGGCGAAGAGCGCATCACCGGCGTTGTTGCCGGGACCTGCGAGCACGCACACGCGGGCACCGGCGACCTGGCCGCGATCGACGCGGAGCCGGTCGGCGCAGAAGCGGGCGAGGGCGGCCGCGGCATGCGCCATGAGCGGAACACCGGCCTCAAGCAGGGGCACCTCGGCGTCGCGCACGGTGCGACTCGGATACGCGTAGGTCGGCACGGGTGCCTCCTCTCTGACTGGACGGGTCGACGTCGTTCTCGTCGGGTCGGCGCTGCGACCTCACTCCCGGGCGAGCTGGTGGAGCCTGCGACCGGCGAGGTGGGCGAGGAAGAGGGCATGGTCGGGCAGTCCCGCGTCGCTGTGTCGGGCGCGCGGAGAGTGGTTGGCCTCGCGCTCCTCGACGGGCAGGGTGGGCAGGGCCACGCCGAAGTGGCCGTACGCCCCGGGCACCTCGGCGAGGACACGGGAGAAGTCCTCTGACCCCGGCAGCGGGTCACGGCGGACCACGGTGCGCTCGTCGCCGAAGAGGTCGGCGAAGGTCTCGAGGAAGAAGTCCGCCTCGGCGTCGTCGTTGATCGTCGGGGGCAGGATCCGCTCATAGTCGACCTCGGCCTCGAGACCGTGGGCGGCGACGAGCCCGCTGACGAGCTGTGGCAGCTCCGCCTCGGCGCGGGTCGTCGCGGTCTCGGAGAACGTGCGGACGCCGACGACGAGGGTCGCGAGGTCGGGGATGACGTTGGGGGCGGTGCCCGCGGTGAACTGGCCGACGGTGACGACGATGGGGTCGAAGATGTCGAAGCGGCGGGTGACGTACTCCTGGAGCTGGCCGACGAGCATCGCCCCGACCTGGATGGGGTCTCTGCCGGTGGCCGGCCGGGAGGCGTGCGTGCCCTTGCCGTGGACGGTGATCGTCATCTTCGCGAACGCCGCCATGTACGAACCGCGCCGCGACGACCCGACGCCGAGGTCCTGATCAGCGGACACGTGAACGCCGTAGGCGGCCTTGACCCGAGGCCCCGCGGCATCGAGGACGCCCTCGTCGAGCATCTTCCCGGCCCCGTCGTAGCCCTCCTCACCGGGCTGGAACATGAAGACGACGTCCCCGGGGAGCTCTGCCCGCCGGTCGTGGAGGAGGCGCAGGGCCCCGACGAGGCCCGCGGTGTGGAGGTCGTGGCCGCACGCGTGCATGTTCCCGTTCGTCGCGGCGAAGTCGAAGCCGGTCGCCTCGGTCACGGGCAGGGCGTCCATGTCCCCGCGCAGCAGCACGGCGGGGACCACGCCGGTGGAGTCCTCCCGGCGACTGCCGCCGCGGAGGACGACGACGAGGGACGACAGCGCCGTGCCCTCGGTGATCTCGACGTCGAGACCCGCGATCGCGTCCTTGACAAGCTGCTGGGTCGCCGGCAGCTCGAGGCCCACCTCGGGGTTGGCGTGGAGGACACGGCGCAGGGCGGCGAGGTCGCCGGCAACCGCGGCCGCCTCGGCGGAAGTGGGCAGGGAGGCGCGAACCTCGGCGGAGGAAGGCAGGGACGATGGGGCCGCGTCAGGAGTGCTCATGAGCTGAGTCTATGCCTCCGCGCCAGACACGGTTTCCGGACGTCGCCGATCGCGTTCCCCGGACGCTCAGTGACGATTCTGCGCCGCGATTTCGACACCGAGCGTCCAGGATTCGCGCGGAGTGCGGGCGCGTGGACGGCAGACTTCTCGCGGGGCGCAGGGCGCGCGTGTGCGGCAACGCGTCGGCGCGAGCAGCTGCGGCGGCTCAGTCCCAGTCGATGCCGGGGCTGAGCGAGGGGCCATCACCCTCGGCGATGACGAACGTCACCGTGACGTCCGCATCGTGGGTGATCGAGAGGTGGATGTTCGTGCCGCCGATGGCCCGGAAGTGCTCGAGCACAAGCCCGCGCAGACGGAACGACGGGGCGCCGGAGCGGGCGGGGACCACCTCGGCGGACTGCCAGGGCAGCCATCCGGGGAAGCCGATCGCCTTCTTCAGGGCCTCCTTGGCGGAGAACCGGGCCGCCAGGGACGCGTCCGTGCGACGCTTGCCGTTGCGTTTGAGCTGTTCAGCCGGGGTGAGCAGGCGGTCGAGGAGTTCGGGCACACGCTCGATGTGCTCGGCGAAGCGCGGAACGTCGGCGATGTCGGTGCCGATTCCCAGAATGGCCATGCTGCGCCTCCTCTGACGCTGTGTGGAACCATGATGCTCTGCGGTCCTCGGCGACCCGCCGCCGCGACTGACGGACCCGCCGGACCGGTGCCCCCGATGCCGCGCACCGGGAGCACCGGAGGGATCACTCGACGGTGACGGACTTCGCGAGGTTGCGCGGCTGGTCGACGTCGAGTCCCTTGGCCGTCGCGAGCTCCATCGCGAAGATCTGCAGGGGAACGGTCGTGAGCAGCGGGGCCATGAGCGTCGTCGTCTCGGGGACGTAGATGACCTCGGAGGCGAACTCGCGCACATCCTCGTCACCCTCCTCGGCGATGACGACCGTGTTCGCCCCACGGGCGCGCACTTCCTGGATGTTCGAGATCACCTTCGCGTGCAGCGAATCGCGGCCGCGCTTCGAGGGCACGACGATGATGACGAGCTGACCGTCGTCGATGAGCGCGATCGGCCCGTGCTTGAGCTCGCCCGCGGCGAAGCCCTCGGCATGGATGTAGGCGAGCTCCTTGAGCTTGAGTGCGCCCTCCATCGCCACCGGGTAGCCGACGTGACGGCCGAGGAAGAGCACCGAACCGACGTCCTCGTTGCGACGGGCGAGCTCGAGCACCTGATCCTTGCCCTCGTCGAGGATGCGCTGGATCTTCTCCGGGATCGTCTGCAGCTCCTTGAGGATGAGCGCGATCTCGTCGCGGAACTTGTTCCCGCGCAGCTGTGCGAGGTAGAGGCCGAGCAGGTAGCAGGCGACGACCTGCGAGAGGAACGCCTTCGTCGAGGCGACGGCGATCTCCGGTCCGGCGTGCGTGTAGAGCACGGCATCGGATTCGCGCGGGATCGTCGAGCCGAAGGTGTTGCAGATCGCGATGACCTTCGCGCCCTGCTGGCGGGCGTGGCGCACGGCCATGATCGTGTCCATCGTCTCCCCCGACTGGGAGATCGCGACGATGAGGGTCTTCTCGTTGACCACCGGGTCGCGGTAGCGGAACTCGTGGGCGAGTTCGACCTCGACGGGGATCCGGCACCAGTGCTCGATCGCGTACTTCGCGACCTGACCGGCGTAGGCGGCGGTGCCGCACGCGACGACGACGATCTTGTCGATGGACTTGAGCACGTTCTCGTCGATGTGCATCTCATCGAGGCTGAGCTTGCCCTCGGTGTCGAAGCGGCCCAGCAGGGTGTCGCCGACGGCCTGCGGCTGATCGTGGATCTCCTTGTCCATGAACGAGGAGAATCCGCCCTTCTCCGCCGAGGCGGTGTCCCAGTCGACCTCGAACTGCTCACCGGGCACGACCTTGCCGGCGAGGTCGGTGATGACGACCGAGTCGGGGGTGATGGTGACGACTTCGTCCTGGCCGATCTCGACGGCCGTGCGCGTGTAGTCGATGAATGCGGCGACGTCGGAGCCGAGGAAGTTCTCCCCCTCGCCGAGGCCGATGACCAGCGGCGAGTTGCGCCGTGCGGCGACGACGGTGCCGGGCAGGTCCGCGTGGACGGCCAGCAGCGTGAAGGCGCCTTCGAGCTGGGCGGCGGTCTCGCGCATCGCAGCCGTGAGGTCCCCGGTGGCGCGGTAGTTCTTCGCCAGCTGCGCGGCTGCGACCTCGGTGTCGGTCTCCGAGGTGAACTCGAAGCCCTCGGCGACGAGCGGGGCCTTGAGCTGCGCGAAGTTCTCGATGATGCCGTTGTGGATGAGCGCGAGGCGCCCGCCGTCGGCGAGGTGGGGGTGGGCGTTGACGTCGGTCGGACCGCCGTGGGTCGCCCAGCGGGTGTGACCGATGCCCGTCTGCGCGAGCGGCAGCGCGTTCGCCTCGAGGTCGTCGGTCAGGTTGGAGAGCTTGCCTGCCTTCTTCGCGGTGGCGAGTTCGCCGTCCGGGGTGACGAGGGCGACTCCAGCGGAGTCATATCCTCGGTATTCGAGCCGTTTGAGACCGGCGAGCACAACGTCGAGCGCAGTATGGTCGACATCGGCGACCGGCGCACTGGAGACATAACCTACGATTCCACACATGAGAGGAATTTTACTGGGCCGAGTCAAGCCCGGTTGGAGGCGGGTACCCAGGTTCGATCCCGCCGTGACGGACCCCACTGACCGGGTGTGAGCGCGGGCACCTGCTCGGGCACCGCAGGCATGTGAGCGCGGGCACCTGAGCGGGCACCTGCGCGAGCACCTGACTGCGGGATGACGGACCGATGACGCATGACACAATTGTCCCCATGCCTCATGTCGACCCACAGCTTGACCGTGCGCGCCGCCTCGCCGGACTCAACACTGCCCGGAGACTCGACGACCAGCCGAGTTCGCCGTTCTGGGAGTTCGACCGGGACGTGTGGGGCACGCTCGCGCAGTCGACGCCGCTGCCGCTGACGCAGCGGGACATCGAACGGCTGCGCGGCCTCGGCGATCGCATCGACTTGGACGAGGTGGCCCAGGTCTACCTGCCGCTCTCCCGCCTGCTCAACCTCTACGTCTCCGCCCGGCAGGCGAAGCACCAGATGACGCGCGAGTTCTTCTCTCCCCTCCACGATCAGGGGCTCGAGCCGCAGGACGCCAAGCGCACACCGTTCGTCATCGGCGTCGCCGGCTCCGTGGCCGTGGGCAAGTCGACGACGGCGCGTGTGCTGCGTGAGCTGCTCGCCCGCTGGCCCGACACCCCGCGCGTCGAACTCATCACCACCGACGGGTTCCTCTACCCCAATGCCGAGCTCGAGCGCCGTCACCTCGGCGGCCGCAAGGGCTTCCCCGAGTCCTACGACCGTCGCCGGCTGCTGCGCTTCCTCTCCGCCGTGAAGTCCGGCGCGCCCGAGGTCAGGGCCCCCGTGTACTCCCATCACACGTACGACATCGTCCCCGGCGCCGAGGTGGTCGTCCGCTCCCCCGACGTCCTCATCGTCGAAGGGCTCAACGTCCTCCAGCCGGCCCGGCCCCGCTCGGACGGCACGGTCGGGCTGTCGACGAGCGACTACTTCGACTTCTCCGTCTACGTCGACGCCCGGTCCCGGGACATCCGCGAGTGGTACGTCTCGCGGTTTCTCAAACTCAAGCACGGTGCGTTCCAGGACCCCGACTCGTACTTCCACCGGTACTCGAAGCTCAGCGACGACGAGGCGGTCACCCTGGCCACGGAGATCTGGGACTCGATCAACTTCCCCAACCTGAGGGAGAACGTCCTGCCCAGCCGTGGGCGCGCCGACCTCGTCCTCCACAAGTCCGCCGACCATACGATCCGCAAGATCCAGCTGCGCAAGCTCTGAGGGCACGCGCGCCGCGGAACACGCGCGCGCCGCGGAGGAGGGCTGGGCTGGCCGCCTGGAGCCGGCCGGTCACGGCCGCTCGAGCCGGCCGGGCTGGGTCTTCGGTGACGCTGGGGCTGAACAGCCGCCTCGGCGAGGGAGGACGACAGGTTCGCGGGAAGCGAACTGCACGGGGAAATATAACGCGCGCGAGCGCAGTTGCACAGGGTGCACGATTCGAACGCCCCACCGTTCGGATGCCCGAGGAGGCGATGCGTTTTCGCCCGGGTCGCAGCGTTGCGGCGCGCCGGGCGAGACGAGGAGATGAGGCGAGGATGAGTCTGAATTCAGCGCATCGGGTGATGTACACCTCGGTGAAGAGCAAGCGCACCCCGGAGACGAAGATCCAGCCGGGAACCTACCGGCGGATCGTCGGGTTCGCGAAGCGGCACAAGAGGAAGCTCGCGGTCTTCCTCACCCTCTCCGTCGGCTCCGCGGTCATCGGCGTGCTCAACCCGGTCCTCGCCGGCGACGTCGTCAACGCGATCACCGGCGGCGGTCCCGTCGCCACCGTCGTCTGGATCGCCGTGGCGATCGGCGCGCTCGCGATCGCCGACGCCGCGATCAGCATCTCGAACCGGTACCTGTCCTCGCAGATCGGCGAGGGCCTGATCTTCGACCTGCGCACCGCCGTGTACGAGCATGTGCAGTCGATGCCGATCGCCTTCTTCAGCCGCACCCGCACCGGAGCGCTCGTCTCCCGGCTCAACACCGACGTCATCGGCGCCCAGCGCGCGTTCTCGAACACGCTCTCGGGCATCGTGTCGAACATCGTCTCACTCGCGCTCACCGTCGGCGTCATGGTGACGATCTCGTGGCAGGTCACGGCCCTGTCGTTCCTCCTCCTGCCGCTGTTCATCATCCCCACGCGGATGCTCAGCGGCAGGCTCGCCTCCCTCCAGTTCGAGGCCGCGGAGAACAGCGCGGACATGTCGACGCGGATGACAGAGCGCTTCTCCGCCGGCGGCGCCACGCTCATCAAGCTCTTCGGCGATCCGTCCACGGAGAACCGCGAGTTCGCCGACCGTGCCGGTCAGGTCCGCGACATCGGCGTCAAGGTCGCGATGCTCCAGTCGACGTTCGTCGCCTCCCTCACCCTCGTCTCCGCGCTCGCTCTCGCGCTGGTCTACGGCATCGGCGGCGCGCAGGCGGTCCTCGGCCACCTCAACGCCGGTCAGGTCGTCACCCTCGCCCTTCTCCTCACCCGCCTCTACACGCCGCTGACGATGCTTGCGAATGCGCGCCTGGACATCATGAGCGCGGTCGTGAGCTTCCAGCGGGTCTTCGAGATCCTCGACCTCGTCCCGTTCATCAAGCAGCCGACGGAGCCCAAGGAGCTGCCCGAGGGCGGACTCGACATCGAATTCGACCACGTGAGCTTCGCCTACCCGAGCGCCGAACAGGTCAGCCTCGCAAGCCTCGAGGACGTCTCGGTCCTCGACGCCCGCGGCGGTCAGGAGGTCCTCCACGACCTCAGCTTCACGATCCCGGCCGGGCACACGGTGGCGCTCGTCGGGTCCTCGGGTGCGGGCAAGTCGACGATCGCCTCACTGCTGCCCAGGCTCTACGACGTGACGGAGGGCGCGATCACGATCGGCAGGGTCGACGTCCGCGAACTCTCCGCCGAGACTCTGCGCCGCACCGTCGGCGTCGTCACCCAGGACGGGCACGTCTTCCACGAGTCGATCCGGTCGAACCTGCTGCTCGCGAAGCCGGATGCCACCGAGGAGGAGCTCGCCGACGCACTCGACCGCGCGCAGCTGCACTCCGTCATCTCGGCCCTGCCCGACGGCCTCGACACCGTCGTCGGCGAGCGCGGCTACCGCCTCTCCGGCGGTGAGCGGCAAAGGCTGACGATCGCCAGGATGCTGCTGGCCGCCCCCGACATCGTCGTTCTCGACGAGGCCACCTCGGCGCTGGATTCGACGAACGAGGCGGCCGTGCAGCAGGCGCTCGCCCATGCGATGGCCGGGCGCACGGCGCTCGTCATCGCCCACCGGCTCTCGACGATCCGGCAGGCCGATACGATCCTCGTCGTCGAAGCCGGGCGCATCGTCGAATCCGGCTCGCACAGCGAACTCATCGCCCGCGGCGGCCGGTACGCCGAGCTCTACGCGACGCAGTTCTCCGACAGCTGAGGCGGGCCGGGGCGCACGCTGCCTGCGCGCCGATCCACGTCTGGCCCGAATATCGACGCTCCGCCGACGCCGCTTGGCGCCGATCCACGCTCAGCAGGAAATCCGCGTCGCCCGTGACGCGGATTTCCGGCCACGCGTGGATCGAGGGCGGAGCGGTCGCTGATCGTGCAAGTTGCATGCTCCGGCGCGGCGTGGATCGACGAGGAACAGGTCGGTGAGACAACGCCGGTCAACGCTGAGACTCTCTTCGGGTCCGCCTGTGCGCCGATCCACGCCAGGCACGAATATCGACGCTCCGCCGACGCCGCTTGGCGCCGATCCACGTGCAGCAGGAAATCCGCGTCGCCCGTGACGCGGATTTCCGGCCACGCGTGGATCGAGGGAGAGGCGGTCGCTGATCGTGCTAGCTGAACGCTCCAGCGCGGCGTGGATCGAGGGCGAAACGGCCTGTCAGATAATGCCGGTCAGCGCTGAGACCCGCCGCGCGAATCGAGACCCTTTGCAGGGCTCGCGGTGCGGCGCGAAATCGCATCTTTGATGCGGAGGAACACGTCGGCGGCGAAGAGGTCGGCCCAGGTGATCCTGAAGACGGTGTAACCCAGATTGCGCAGTGCGTACTCGCGACGCCGTTCGAGCTCGAACGATTCCTTCGGATCGGCCCCGTCGAGGAAGTACTTGCCCGCACCGTCGAACTCCGCGATGACCTTCGCGGCCTCGTCGGCGAAGTCGGTGCGTGCGATGAATTCACCCTGCTCGTCTTCGATGACGACCTGGGGCTCGAAGCCGTGGATCGAATGCTCGACGAAACGGATCGCACAGATCGATTCCGCCACGGTCTCCCTCCGCCCGTCGGCGTTGTCGAGCACCGCGTCGATGCGCGCCTGGTGGGTGCGCACAGGATGTCGAGCACAGAACTCCCGAAATTCGTCCAATGTCACGAGCGAGCACCGCAGGGCATCGTCGACGACTGCCACCGCGAACGCCAGCGGACAGTCCCGGGAGATGTCGAACAGAGTGCGCAGCACGGAGGTGACAGGCACACCACCGACCTCGACGGTGTCACCGGGTTCCAACTGGCGGCGTCTGATGAGCATCGTCGGTCTCCGCACGGCGTTGCGCGGATGCGCGGTCTCCGCACAGATCGTCTCTCCGTCCTCGAAGAAGGGGATCGGCAGGCCGTGGACGATGAGGGCGCTCCGGTGCGAGAAGACCGCTTCCGGCGGCAGCGACCTCGCATACGAACGTACGAGGATCCGCAGGTCCTCCTTGCGTTTGCGCAGTCCCGCGGACTCCTTCGGCAGATGAGTGGTCTGCGCCGAGGCGAGCGCGGAGATGAATCGATGGCGAGGATCAGCGCAGACTCTGGTGATGACGTAGTGTCCGCGCCGGGATCTGCGCAGACAGCATTCCTCTGCCAACGCGATCTGATAGGTCGTCAAGCCGGCGGCTTCGAGCTCGGCGACGGACAGGCATGCGAACATACATACAGCTTCGTCAATGCTGGTCAGCCCGGGCAAGAGCGGCGTCGAGGCCTGTGGACAACTCGGCACTCGTGGTCACAGACCCGACGAATCCAGGCGCCGTCGACGGCGATTCGAGCTTTCGTTCGACCACCTCGGCGAGGCGATTCGAACGCCATTCGGCGGGAAGGTCGGGGCGCTCGATCAACGCTGGGCACGAAAGTCGACGCTCCCACGACGCCGCTTGGCGCCGATCCACGCCGCGCCGGAAATCCGCGTCACGGGCGACGCGGATTCCAGGCTGCGCGTGGATCGAGCTGGGAGACCGAGTCGGGGCGCACGCTGTCTGGTGTGCGTGGAGTGCGCGTGGATCGCGCGGGGACGCCGGGCAACGCGACGACCCCGGCTGACGGCCGCCGAGGCGGTGCGGCTGTCCTTGGGTTCGCCTGTGCTCAGGCGCGAAGGCCGAGGAAGGCCGGGATCTCGGCGACCGAGGGCAGCGACTTCGCCCCGTCGAGGGCTGAGAAGTCGTCGGCGGTGAGCTTGCCGGTCTCGACGCCGAGGACGACCCCGGCCCCAGCCGCGGAACCTGCTTCGACGTCGACGACGGTGTCACCGGCGACGAGCACGGTGCGGACGTCCTTCGTCCCGGTCCGCTCCATCGCCCGCTGGATCATGTACGGGTACGGCCGGCCGGCGGCCACCTCGTCGGAGCAGACGACGGCGTCGAGGTTGCCGTCCTCCCCCGTCGCCCAGCCGAGCCCCTTAAGCAGGGGGCCTGCGACATCGGTCGAGAACCCGGTGGTCAGGGCCACCTTGATCCCGTTCGCGCGCAGGGCCGCGAGTGCCTCGGGAACACCGGGCAGCGGTTCGGGCGGCGTCGCCGCGTAGAACTCGCCGAGGAGGGCGCGGAAGCGGTCGAAGCACGCCGCAACCGTCGCCTCGTCGCCCTTGTGTCCGCCGAGGCGGAGCAGGTTGCGGATCGCCTCGACCTTGTCGGTGCCCATCCAGGTCTGCAGGTTCTCCTCGGTCACCTCGGTGCCGGTCTCCTCGACGCTCTGCCGCAGAGCCCGGTAGACGTCACCGTGCTCCTCGAGGGTGGTGCCGGCCATATCGAAGACGGCGAGTTCGATCGTGGTCATAGTGGTCTCCTTCAAAAGGGGTGGAAGCTTCAAAGAGGTGGAAGCAAAAGCCAATGCGGTGGACTGTCACTGGTCGGGGACGAGGCGGACGACGGAGCTGCCCGAGGCGGCGGTGTTGTTGATCGTGAACGTCACCTGTCCGGGCACGTACCGGTCGTCGGAGTATTCGACGGGCACCCCGGCGCCGGTCGAGGTGATCCGCCGCTCCCGCAGCAGCGGCGAGCCGGAGGGCACGTCGAGCATCTCGGCGTCGATGCCCTCGGCTGCGACGGCGTCGAAGGTGTGGCGGGCGGCGACGAGTTCGACGCCGTTGCCCTTGAGGTGGGCGAAGATCGACCCGCTGTCGGTGTCGAAGTCGAAGAGATGACGGCCCGCCTCGAGCGTGAAGCTCGTGCGTTCGACCATGACCGGCACCTCGTCGAGGAGGCGCAGGCGGATGATCTCGACGACGAGCTCACCGACCGGGACGGACAGCGCCGCCGCGACCTCCTCGGTGGCCGCGCGCTTGGCGAGTTCGACCGTCCGCTGACCAGGCCTGCGCTGCGTCGACTGCGCCCACTCGGAGAATGAGAGGAAGCTCGTCATCGACTGCGTCGGCACGGAGCCGACGACATGCGCCACCGCGCCCTGGCCGCCGGCGATGATGCCCTCGGCCCGCAGGGCGGCGAGTGCCTGGCGCACGGGGCCCCGGGACACGGAGAACTCGCGGCACAGCTCGGCTTCGCTCGGCAGCGCCGCCCCGATGGGCAGGCGCCCGTCGGTGATCCGCGCCCGCAGCTCGTCGCCGATGACCCGGTGGAGGGCCGCACGCGGCTCGAGAGGTGAACGTGAACTTGTCATCATAGGTTCGACCCTAACCCACCTGTCGCGGCTTTCCAGCCTCCGCGATTGAACGCCGGATGAACAGACACCCCAGCTCCATGCTGGGAGATGAACGGCTCGCCAACTTATATATACATGCCCCGAATCCGCTTGTCTCCGGCCTCCCGGACACGGCAGTCTCGAAGCATGACCCATTCTGACATCATCGTCGTCGGGGCCGGAATCATCGGCCTCGCCCACGCCCGGGCCGCCGCCCGCCGGGGCCTGAGCGTGACGATCCTCGAAGCCGACCAGGCCCCGCGCGGGGCCTCGGTGCGCAACTTCGGCCACGCCTGCATCACCGGTCAGACCGGTGAGTTCGCCGAGCTCGCCGCGACCGGGCGCCAGCACTGGCTCGACGCCGCCGCCGAAGCCGACTTCTGGGCCGCGCCGACCGGCGCTTTCGTCGTCGCCTCCTCGCAGGCGCAGATGGCGATCCTCGAACAGGCGCGGGCCGCGAAGGGCGCGGCCGCGATCGACCTGCTCACCCCCGATCGCCTCGGTGCGGCCGTCACCGGCGACCCCCACGCCCGCCTGCGCGGGGCCGTGGGCGGCGCCCACCTGACCGCGGACCTCCGCGTCGACCCCCGCACAGCGGCACCGCGGCTCGCGCAGACCCTGGCGGCCACCTCGGCGGTCGACCTGCGCACCGGAGTCCGCGTCACCCGGGTGGGCGAGGGCACCGTCGAGACCTCGGTGGGCGCGTTCACCGCCGACCACGTCATCGTGTGCACCGGCCACGAACTGCCCGCGCTCTTCCCTGAGCTCGCCGCCGAGGCCGAACTCGTCGAATGCGCGCTGTCGATGACCCTGGCCGCGACCCCGGAGCACATCCGCACCGAGGCCGCGGTCCTCTCCCGCACCTCCCTGCTGCGCTACGACGCGTTCGCGTCGATGCGCGCCGCCGAGGCGGTCCGCGACGAGGTCGCCCGCAGCGCCCCCGAGCTCATCGCCGTCGGCGCCAACGTCATGTTCGGGCCCCGCCCGGACGGGACGATCATCATCGGCGACTCCCACGAGTACGGCCGCAGCGTCGATCCGTTCATTCCGGAGTCGACGACGGAGGTCCTCCTCGCCGAGGCGGCCGCCGTCCTCGATCAGCCCACCGGGTTCTCGATCCGGCAGCGCTGGCAGGGCATCTACGCCTCGAGCCCGACCCGGCCGCTGCTCATCGAGACCGTCGACGAGCGCACGACCGTGGCCACCGTGGCCACGGGCATCGGCATGACCATCGCCTTCGGTCTCGCCGAGCGCACACTCGCCGACATCCGCCCGTCACTGCGCCTGACCGCCTGACCACCTGACCGGGTCGGGTCCCCCTGACCGGGTCGGGCCCGCCTGACCGCACCACCGACCACGACCGCACGACCACGCACGATCACGACCATGCTCGACCACATCCACACACCCACGCTCACACCACGAAGGAACATCATGAAGCGCGTCCACATCGCCCTCGCCTCCGCCGCCGTCATCCTCGCCCCCGTCGTCCTCTCCGGCTGCTCGACCTCCGCGCAGGCCGAATCCGCGACCTGCCCCAACGGCCAGATCACCTTCGGCATCGAACCGTTTGAGGACCCGAAGAAGCTCGAACCCGCCTACAAGGCCGTCGCCGAATCGCTGTCGACGTCGCTCGACTGCCCCGTCGAGGTCCAGGTCCTCGAGGACTACTCCGCCGAGGTGCTCGCCATGCAGAACGGCAAGCTCGACATCGGCCAGTTCGGTCCCCTCGGCTACGTCTTCGCCTCCGAGCGCGCCGGCGCCGAACCGCTGGCCTCCTTCGGCACCGCCGAGGGCGAGCTGAGCTCGTACACCGGCGGCATCTGGGTGCCCAAGGACTCCGACATCCAGAGCCTCGAGGATCTGCGCGGCAAGGACCTCGCTCTCGGCAGCGTCGGCTCCACCTCGGGCGACGCCCTGCCCCGCTATGCCCTCGCCCAGGCCGGGATCAAGGAATCCGAGCTCAACCTCAACTACGCCGGCGGCCACCCGTAGGCGCTCCTCGCCCTGACCAACAAGACCGTCGACGCCGCCCAGATCAACTCCCAGACCATGGGCACCGCGATCAAGGAGGGCACGTTCAAGCAGGAGGACTTCCGCCAGATCTGGAAGTCCGAGCCCATCCCGAACGACCCGATCACCGTCGCCGCCTCGGCCGACCCCGAGTTCAAGAAGGCCGTCAAGGACGCCCTGCTCAACCTCCCGGCCGACGACATCGCCGAGGTCGCAGACTACCTCGGCGTCGAACCGGCCGGGCAGCTCATCGAGGTCGACAAGGCCACCTACCAGCCGCTGTTCGACCTCGCGAAGACGATGAACCTCACCGAAGAGGACGTCTGATGGCAGCGAAGACCACTCCCGCCGAGGCGGCCCCCGGCTCGGCGACGACCGCCGGGTCCGCCTCAGGGGCCGAGGCTGCCGCGGCCCCGCTGCTGCGGGTCTCCGGCCTCGCCGTGGCGTACGGGTCGACGACCGTGCTCGACGACGTCAGCTTCTCCGTCTCCCCCGGCGAGCTGCTCGCCTTCCTCGGCGCGAACGGCTCGGGCAAATCGACGACGCTGCGTGCCGTCGCCGGTCTCACCCCGCATCAGGGCGGGAAGATCGAGATCGGCGGGGAGCACGGCCGTCCGGCGATGGTGTTCCAGAAGATCCACCTCGTCGCCCGCCGTTCTGTGCTCGACAACGTCTGCGCCGGAGCGCTCTCCCGCATGCCGGTGGCGTCCTCGCTGCACCCCTGGTTCTATCCGGCAGCGATCCGCCGGGAGGCGATGGTCGCCCTCGACCGGGTCGGCCTGGCAGAGAAGGCCACACTGCGGGCGGGCACGCTCTCGGGCGGACAGCAGCAGCGGGTCGCGATCGCCCGCGCCCTGTGCCAGGGTGCGGAGGTCCTGCTCGCCGACGAACCCGTCGCCGCCCTCGACCCCGAGGCAGCACGCACGGTCATGGGCCTGCTGCGCGACCTCGCCCACGATGAGGGCCTCGCTGTCGCCGCGGTCCTCCACCAGCCGGACCTCGCCCGCGAGTTCGCCGACACCGTCATCGGCCTGCGCTCGGGTGAGATCGTCCTCCGCGGGCGCGCGAGCGAGGTGCCCGCCGAGGAGATCACCGGCCTCTACACCCCCATGACGAATTCGGAGAGCAAGTGAAGACGATTCCCGACACGCGCGGCACCACGCTGCGCACCGTGCCGCTGACGAACACGCCGCCGGCGCTGCAGCCGCCGATCCGCCGCTTCGGCGGCTGGCAGCTGGCGACGGCGATCGTCGTCATCGTCCTCCTCCACGTCGTCGCCCTGCGGGAGACGGACTTCTCCCTCGTCACCCTCGTCGACGGTCGGCAGGGGATGGCGAACTTCCTCGCCGAGGCGTTCCCACCCAACCTCGACTGGACCGAGACGGTGTGGCCGGGCATCCAGGCCACCGGCATCACCCTGTGGATCGGACTGCTCGGGACCACTCTGTCGATCCCCACCTCGGCGCTGCTGGCCGTCCTCGGTTCGCGCACGACCTCACCGCACCCGGTCGTCTACCAGGTCGCCCGCGCGATCATGTCCTTCCTCCGCGCGGTGCCCGACATCGTCTTCGCCCTCGTCTTCGTCACCGCTGTCGGCCTCGGCCCCTTCCCCGGCGTGCTCGCGCTGATCTTCCACAACACCGGCGTCATGGGCAAGCTGTGGTCGGAGGCCATCGAGGAGATCGACCCGGGTCCCTCGGAGGCCCTGACGACGGCCGGGGCCAAGCGGGCGCAGATCGTCGCGAACGCGACGTTCCCGCAGGTCGTCCCCCAGCTCTTCGGACTCCTGCTCTACCGCTTCGACGTCAACGTGCGCTCATCCCTGGTGCTCGGGCTCGTCGGTGCCGGCGGCATCGGCCTGCTCATCAACCAGTCGATCAAGTCCTTCCAGTTCGACTCGATGCTCACGTACATCCTCATCGTGCTCGTGCTCATCATCGCCGTCGACCTCTTCTCCGCCGGGGTGCGCAAGAAGCTCGCGCTCTGAGCGCAGGCACCTGAGCGCGTGAGCGGCGCAGGCACTCAAGGAGTGGCAGGCACGGCGCAGGCCCGGGACGATCATTCGTCCCGGGCCTGCGTTGTCCGTCTGCGTCCCCGCCGAGGCGGTTCACCGGAGTCTCAGAGCGCGTGCCTCAGAGCGCGAGGTGCTCCTTGACGACGGCGGCGAGGCGCTCGGCCTGCGCGCGGGAGATCTCCTCGGTCTCGGCCTCGACCATGACGCGGATGAGCGGTTCGGTCCCCGAGGCGCGGAGGAGGACACGGCCGGTGCCGCCGAGTTCGGATTCGACGGCGGCCACCTCGGCGGCGACATGGGGGTGGTCGACCCGGTGCTTGTCGACGCCCTTGACGTTGACGAGTGCCTGCGGCAGCTGCGGGATCTCTGCGGCGAGGTCGGCCAGGGTGCGCTTGGCGTCAGCCATCCGCTTCATCAGATGCAGGGCCGTCTGCACGCCGTCGCCGGTCGTGCCGTGGTCGAGCATGAGGAGGTGACCGGACTGCTCGCCGCCGAGGGAGTAGCCGTCTGCGAGCATCTTCTCGAGCACGTACCGGTCGCCCACGGCCGTCTGCACGGTCGCGATGTCGTAGCGGTCCATGGCCAGGCGCAGCCCGAGGTTCGACATCACGGTGGTGACCAGGGTGTTCCCGGCCAGGACGCCGAGCTCCTTGAGTCCGATCGCGAGGATGCCCATGAGCTGGTCGCCGTTGACGACCCGGCCCAGGGAGTCCACCGCGAGGCAGCGGTCGGCGTCGCCGTCGAAGGCCACGCCGAGGTCGGACTGGGTTTCGACGACGAGGCGCTGGAGCGGTTCGAGGTGGGTCGAACCGACCCCGTCGTTGATGTTGAAACCATCGGGTTCGGCGGCGGAGACGATCACCTCGGCGCCGGCCTGACGCAGGGCCGCGGGTCCGACGATCGACGCGGCACCGTGGGCGCAGTCGACGACGACCTTGAGCCCGGACAGGGGCCTGACCCCGTCGGGGGCGATCGAGCGCACGAGCTTCTCCGTGTACTCATCGGCTGCGGCCGGGTAGCGGGAGATCCGTCCGACGTCCGCGCCGGTGGGGCGGACCCACTCCTGGTCGAGGATCGCCAGAATCTCGTCCTCGACGGCGTCGTCGAGCTTCGTGCCGCCGGCGGCGAAGAACTTGATGCCGTTGTCGGGCATCGGGTTGTGGGAGGCGGAGATGACGACGCCGAAGGCGGCGCCGGTGTCGCGGACGACGCTGGCGATGCCCGGGGTCGGGAGCATGCCGGCGTCGAGGACGTCGACTCCGGCCGAGGCGATCCCGGCGCTGGTGGCGGCGGAGAGGAACTCACCGGAGACGCGGGTGTCGCGGCCGACGACGGCGAAGGGACGTCGGTCTCCGTTCCAGGTCCGGGTGAGCACTCGGGAGGCGGCGACGGAGAGCTGGAGGGCCAGCTTCGCCGTGATGTCCCGGTTGGCGAGGCCGCGCACCCCGTCGGTTCCGAAGAGTCGTGCCATGGGCAGGTCCTTTCTCACAGTTCTGTTCGATCGTAGTGCATCGGCATCGCCCGCCGAGGCGGCTGTCCCTCTCACCCGGTGATGCGCACTCTCCCGTGTCCCGGGAAGGCGTCATGGGTGCGAGATGTGCTGCGGGCGGTGAATGCACGAAGTGGGGGGGCGAACGGGTTCGGGGCCGCACTTGCGTAACCGGTCGCGCATCAGTGGCAGACCATGCGCGGTCGGTCGAAGCGGATCAGCGCTTCGAGAACTGCGGAGCCTTGCGGGCCTTCTTGAGACCGGCCTT
Organism: Brevibacterium metallidurans; assembly: GCF_037101285.1. Taxonomy (NCBI): domain Bacteria; kingdom Bacillati; phylum Actinomycetota; class Actinomycetes; order Micrococcales; family Brevibacteriaceae; genus Brevibacterium; species Brevibacterium metallidurans. The sequence goes on along the minus strand of NZ_BAAAAF010000003.1, from coordinate 182,676 downwards.
CTTGCGTTCCTTGACGCGGGCGTCGCGGCGCAGGAAGCCTGCCTTCTTCAGCTCGGGGCGGTTCGACTCGGCGTCGATCTGGTTGAGCGAACGAGCGATGCCCAGACGGACGGCGCCAGCCTGTCCGGAGGGTCCGCCACCCGAAATGCGCACGACGACGTCGAAACGTCCTTCGAGGTCGAGCAGGCGGAAGGGCTCGTTGACGAGCTGCTGGTGCAGCTTGTTCGGGAAGTACTCCTCGAGAGTGCGTCCGTTGATGGTCCACTCGCCGGAGCCCGGGATGAGGCGGACGCGGGCGATCGCCTGCTTGCGGCGGCCCACTCCGTTCCCGGGGGCGGTGAGGGACTGTCCGCGTCCACCGGCGGTCTGGTCGCCCAGGCCGGCCTCTGCGGGGGTCTCGGAGGTGTATTCGGTCAGTTCTTCGACTTCGGTCGCGTTGGCGGTGTCAGCCACGGTTCTCCTCGGTAGGTCTAGAGCTAGGGGCGCTTACTGCGCGACCTGGCTGAGTTCGTACGGCTGCGGGTTCTGCGAGGCGTGCGGGTGCTCGCCACCCGCGTAGACCTTGAGTTTCCGCATCTGGGCACGTCCGAGACGAGTCTTCGGAACCATACCGGCGACAGCCTTCTCGACTGCGCGCTCGGGGTTGGAGGCGAGGAGCTCGGCGTAGTTGACGCTCTTGAGGCCGCCCGGGTAACCCGAGTGGTGGTAAGCGCGCTTCTGCTCGAGCTTCGCACCGGTCAGCGCGACCTTGTCGGCGTTGATGATGATGACGAAGTCACCGGAATCGATGTGCGGAGCGAAGGTGGTCTTGTGCTTGCCGCGCAGCAGGCGTGCAACCTGGGTGGCAAGACGACCGAGCACAACGTCAGTGGCGTCGATGACGTGCCACTGGCGCTCGACATCGCCGGGCTTGGGGGTGTACGTACGCAAAAGTAGCCTTCTTTTCGTATCTGTGTATCTCTGGGTCCAGCGCCTGCTGACTCATCGGGTCGTGAGGCTGATGCGTTCAGGCGCTGTCTGTCTTCAATCGGGTCCGTCCGTCGTTCGCTTCCCCACCTACGGGCCTGCAACGCAAGAGGCTATGCAAGGGAGGACGACGAGCGCACACAACGACAATCAAATATACATGGCCGCCGGGCCGCGGAGCAAACGTCCAGGGCGATGCCAGCAGGGTGAGATGCGGCACCCGATACCATTGTCCTGTGCCGCCTGACTCCTTCCTGCCCTTTCGCCTTCCCGCTCCCCGAATCCTGGTGCTGGGAATCCTCGTCGGGCTCCTGGCGCTCTTCGTCTCCCCTACAGCCGCTCCCGCGGCGGCGTCGACACCGAGCACCCCGGGCTCCGCGCAGTCATCGCAGCCGACCGAGCAGTCACCGCAGCCGACCGACGGAACCGGTGCGAAGGTCGCGGGCGAGGGGACGTCGAAGCGCACCGTCGTCATCGGCATACCCGGTCTGACCATCGGCGACATCGATCCCGAACGCACACCGAACCTCTTCGCCCTCGCCTCCCGCGGCGCGGTGGCCAACCTCAACGTCCGCACGATCGGTTCTGCGACCTGTCCGGCCTCCGGCTGGCTGTCGTTCGGTTCCGGGGCCCGCGCCGAGGCGGGTCCGCAGCATGAGCCCGACGTCGACAATCCTGCCCGCTGCCCGGCCCTCATGGCCCCGACGACGGATGCGCAGGCCGCGGACTCCGCCTCTGGAGCCGAGGCGGACGATGCCGCAGCGAGTGCGTCGGCAGGTGACGAAGATCTCGCCGAGGCGCCCGGTCGTGCCGTGACCGCGCGCATTCCCGATTTCGCCTCCGTCAAGGAGCCGAACGCGGGCACCGGGTACACCGTCGACTACGGGATGCTCGCTCGCTTCGTCCGGGATGCCGCGCCGGCAGGGTCGAACGGTCCCGCGTGCGTGGCAGACGAAGGGCCGGGTGCCGCATATGCGGCCGCCGATGCCGAGGGGGTTGTGGAGAACTACACCGACGATGCGATCGCCGCGGGCTGTCGGCTCTCGCTCATCGACCTCGGGGCGATCGGGTCCCGGTCGTGGCTCTACGATCCGATTCCCAACTACTCCTACACCGTGCCCGTCGACTACGACCGGCAGACCGCTGTCGCCGAGGCCGACCGCCGACTCGGTGCGAAGCTCGATGCGCTGAGCAACGCCTCCGGCGACGACCCGACGGTCATCGTCGCGGGTCTCGGCGACAGCTCCGGCTCCCCGCGGCTGCGCGCGTTCATCGGTGCCGGGCCCGGTTTCTCTCCGGGCACCGTGTCCTCGGCGTCGACGCGCAGCCCGGGTCTCCTCCAGCTCACCGACCTCGCACCCGGGATCCTCGGACTGCTCGGCATCGAGTCCCCCAGCGGGATCGCCTTCGACGTCGACGAGTCGGAGGCCTCGGCCGAGGACAGGCTCCTCGACCTCGAGACCGAGGCGACGAAGGCCGAGACGGTGTACGAGCAGCTCTCGACGTTCTCACTCACCCTCGACATCGCCTTCTACGTGCTCTTCGTCCTCTGCGGGCTCCTGCTCAGCGCGGCCTTCGCCGACCGGTGGGCGCCGAGGCTCACCCGCCTCGTGTCTCAGCGTCTTTCCCGGGGACGGTCCGGTTCCGGGCAAGGCGGAACATCGGCCGCCGGAACAGCCGGACCTGCCGCCGCAGCGAACGCACCTGCCACCGGAACAGCCGGACCGGTCGCCGGGGCGGACCGCGGACGAAGTGGTCTCGGCATGGGAGTCCACCGACTGCTCGGGTGGATCGGCCTCGTGCTCGCGACCGTGCCGATGGGCGCGTTCCTCGCCGGGCTCCTGCCGTGGGCGCGATTCCCGCTTCCTGAGCTCGGACTCACCGTCTCCGTGCTCCTCGGCGCGGCGGCGATGCTCGTCATCGCCCTGCTGCCGCCGTGGGGTCGGACGTGGCAGGGCCGGGTGGCAGCACTCTGCCTGGTGACCGTCGTCGTCATCGCCGTCGACCTCGCCACCGGGTCGCGGCTGCAGGCGAACTCGCTGCTCGGCTACAACCCGATCGTCGGTGGGCGGTTCTACGGTCTGGGCAATCAGGGCGCGGCGATCTTCATCGTCAGTCTCTTCATCCTCCTCGGGCTCGTCATCTCCCGTCTGCGGGCAGGCGGTCATCGTCGTGCGGTGGTCCTCGTCCCTGCCGCCGTCGGACTCCTCGCAGTCTTCGTCTCGGGCAATCCCTCATGGGGTGCGAAGTTCGGCGGCACCATCGCCACATTGGCCGGTCTCCTCGTCCTCCTCGCTCTCGTCAGTCGGATCCGTCTCTCGATTGTCCGCCTCGGACTCATCGGCATCGCGTCCCTCGCCGTGCTCATCGGCATCGCCTTCCTCGACTGGCTGCGCCCCTCGGGAAGCCGCTCTCACTTCGGGAACTTCTTCGATCAGCTCGTCACGGGAGAGGCGCTCCAGGTCGTGGGTCGCAAGCTCAGCGCGAACCTCCACATCATCCAGATCAACCCGGCGCTTGCGATCGTCACGCCGCTCGCGATCATCGCGATCCTGGTCTTCCTCCGCTACCTCCTTCACTTCCCGCGCTTCCGCGGCCGGACCCGCACCGCACGCGTCCTCGGGCACTGGCGCGGCCGACTGCCCGCTCTCTTCGCCGACGAGGACCTCCACTCAGGGTTCCTCGCCGCCGTCACCGGCCTCACCGTCGGGCTCATCCTCACCGACTCGGGCATCGCCGTGCCCTCGACCGGGGCGATGGTCCTCCTTCCCTACCTCCTCTCCCTGTGCGCCGACCCTCGCCTCGAGGAGACCGGCGCCGAGGACCGCGACGATCGCAGCGACACCGCCCGCGACGACACGGCCCGTGGCGACACGGTCAGTGGCGACCGCGGCCCTGGTGGATCCGCCGGGTCCACCCTCGATGCCGCCAGTGTGACGCACGGCACTGACACGAGCGGGCGGCCGCGACGATGACCGGCCTCCTGCATTCGCGGCTCGTCCGCGCCCTCATGCTCTGCCTCGCCGTCGCCGTGGTCATCGTCGGTCTCCCCCAGGCGGCCCAAGCCGCACCGGCTCAGTCCCCACCGGCCCAGGCCGCGCCCACCGCACATTCCCTACCAGCCCAAGCCGCACCCGCCCAGGCCGCCGCCACGACGACCTCGGCGCCGGCATCGGCCGCGACGACCTCACCGACTCAGTCGGGCACCACGCCCGCCCCCGCGGAACGGGGAACCATCCTCATCGGCAGCTCCGGCTTCACCTTCGAGGACCTCGATCCGCAGACGACGCCGCACCTCTGGGCGATGATGCAGTCCGCGCAGATCGGGACCATGACCCCGCGCAGCGTCCGGTCGGTCAGCTGCCCGGTCGACGGATGGCTCGCGGTCGGCTCGGGCAGACGCGCGGCCGACGAACCCCGCCGGCAGTGCCGGGTCCCCCAGCCCCCGCTCGACGGCTGGGTCGCCGACTGGGACGTCTACGCGCAGGTCGCCCGCGGTGACAACTACGATGCCGCGCTCGGCGGGCTCGCCGAGGCGGTGCCGCGGATCTCCGCCTTCGGACCCGGGGCCGCGATCGCGGCCGCCGACCCCACCGGCGCCATCGACGACTGGTCGCCGATCGGCGACGACATCGGACCGCAGGCCGCCTCGGCGTCGGCATCCGGGAACCTCACGATCGTCGACCTCGGCAACACCGAGGCCGACGGCTATTCCCTGCGCGACCTCGACCGCCGGGTCGGTGCGATCCTCGCCGCAACAGGCTGGGCGACCGGGGATGCTTCCGACGGCCTCGGAGAGGGCACCACCCCCGTGATCTTCTCCTCGATCGCCGACGGCACGCACGACGGCTCCTCGATGCAAGCGACGATGATGCTCAGGCCCGGTGAGGATCCCGGTCTCCTCACCTCCTCGTCGACGAGGCAGCCCGGCCTCGTCCAGGTGCCCGACATCGCGCCCACACTCGTCCAGCTCTCCGGCGGGGAGCCGATGGGCAACGTCGCCGGGGCCCCGATGTCATCGAATCCCGGAGGGTCGTGGGAGTCGCGCTACCAGTCGGTGCTCGACCGGCAGGTGGCGGTGAAGACGCAGAACGAGATCTCGACGTGGTTCTTCCCCGTCGTCGCCTCACTCATGGCTGGACTGCTCGCCCTCGCATGGTTCCTGCGGCGCAGGAACGCCGAGCTCGTCCACTCGACGGCCTACCGCCTCGGCATCGTCTTCGCGGCGCTGCCGGTCTCCACTTATCTCGTCAACGTGCTGCCGTGGGAGCGGGCGACGAACCCGGACATCGCGATGCTCGGGGCACTCGTCGGCTGGGCCCTGGTCCTCGGGGCGCTCGCACTGCTCGGGCCCTGGCGTAGACACCGGCTGGGTCCGGTGCTCTTCGTCAGCGTCGTCACCGTGCTCGTCCTCGCCTACGACGTCATCACCGGGTCTCAGCTGCAGATGTCGACGCTGCTCGGCGAGCCTCTGCTCATCGCCTCCCGGTTCTACGGGATCGGCAACTCCGCGCTCGCACTCTACTGCTGTGCGCTGCTGCTCGCCGTCGCCGGGTTCGCCTCAATGGCGACGAGGCCCCTGGTGCGCATCGCGATCGTCCTCGTCCCCGTCCTCGTCTCCTGTGTGCTGCTCGCCGCACCGGGCCTGGGCACGAAGTTCGGGTCGGTGCCCACCCTCATCATCGGCGTCGCCTACCTCGCGCTGGCCTCGGCGGGCATCCGCTTCTCGCTCAAACGGCTCGGTCTCACCGTCGGCATCGCCGGTTTCGTCATGCTCCTCGTCCTCTTCCTCGACTGGCTGCGCCCGGCTGACCAGCGCACCCATTTCGGGCGGTTCTTCGACTCGCTCATCAGCGGCGAGGCCCTCGGCGTGCTCGCCCGCAAGATCGACATGAACATCGACATCCTCACCCAGTCGTGGATGACCGTGATCCTCCCGCTCATCATCATCGCCGTCTTCTGGGTCGCGCTCATGCCGCAGCGCTTCGCCCTGGGCGGCCTCGTCGACCTCTACGCGCGCATCCCGCTGCTGCGCGCGGGGATGGTCAGCCTCGCGATCCTCCTCGGCGTGGGCACGATCATCAACGACTCCGGCATCGTTGTCCCCGCCGTCGGCATCCTCTTCCTCGTCCCCGTCCTCGCCCACCTCGAGACGTTCCGCATTCCGGACTCCCCCGCCGAGGCGGCCCCACCGACCGCCACCCCCTCCCGTCCGTCGACCACTGAGACCATCGCCGAGGTGTGAGGTCGAGTCCGCCCAGCCGAGGTACGGAGGGCGAGCACTCCCCGCCGAGGTGTGAGATCGAGTCCGCCCTGCCGAGGTGTGGAGGCCGAGACCTCCCCGCCGAGGTGTGAGGTCCAGTCCGCCCGCCGAGGTGCGAGGTCCAGTCCGCCCGCCGAGGTGCGAGATCGAGTCCGCCCCGCCGAGGTGTGAGGTCCAGTCCGCCCCGCCGAGGTGCGTAAAGCGTTCCCCTAGGACACGGGTCCGCGCACGGAAGAGGGCCGGGGAGCAATCCCCGGCCCTCATACGCTGCGCGGTGCGGCTCGTTCTGCCGAGGTCAGACCTCGACGTCGGCCTTGCGCCTGCGGATCGCGGTGACGACCGCACCACCTGCGATGATGAGCGCGAGCGCTGCGGCGACGAGGTTCATCGCCTCGAAACCGGTGCGCGGCAGGTTCCCGCCGTCCTTCGACCCGGCGCCTTCGGAGCCGCCGTCCGAGCCACCCGACGAATCCGAACCGCCCGCGGCGTTCGAGCCGCCGGCCGAATCCGACGACCCGGTCGAATCCGACCCGCCGTTCGACCCGGCCCCGTCAGCACCGCCGTCAGCCGAGCCACCGTCAGCCGAGCCACCGCCGTCAGCGGCACCGCCGTCTGCCGAACCGCCCGCATCGGATGATCCGCCCCCGGCATCGGCGCCCCCATCGGCGGTGACCTTCGCGGTCGCCTCGAACGAGCGGGGCAGCGGCAGCGGATTGTTGTCCCACCACTGGGCGTCACCGGCGATGAGCGTGGCCTTCGCCGTGACCTCACCCGAGGCATCCTGCGGCGCTGTGACGGTGAGCGCAACCTCGCTCGTCCCCGCCGGGATCGACGTCAGCGTGATCGTCGCCTGTCCCGCTGCCGCCGCCTTCACCTTCGCCGACGGCGCACCGTTCGACGCAGCTCCACCCGACTGCGCGCCGCTCGACCGACCCGCACCCGACTGCGCGGTGACCGTGTACCCCTCGGGCAGGTCGACGGTGACGTCGACGGGTCCGGGGATCTCGGTCTTCGCATCCGTCTTGAGCAGGAAGTCGCCCGAGGCTCCTGCCACGATCCCAGTCTCCGGCGCGGTGAAGTCGACGGACAGGTCACCGGTGGTGATGACGTCCTTCGCGGCATCGGCCTGACGTTCGGACTTGTCGGGGGCGACCGGGGAGTTCTCGTTGAAGTATTTCGTCCACGTCTCGTAGTCGGTGAGACCGGAGAGTTCGAACTTGCCCTTCGCGAACGAGGAGAAGTTGTCACCGCCGGCGGCGAGGAAGCTCAACGTCGCCACCCGGTAGTCCTTGTTCGGGTCGATCTCCTTGCCGTTGACCTTGACCGACTTCACGCGCTGGCCTCGTTCGGCGCTCGAGTCGTAGACGACGTCGAGCTCCTTCGAGATGCCGAGGTGGAGGAACGGACGGGACGCACCCTCAGGCTGCCACTGCTCCTCGAAGACCCCGATGACGTCCGAGCCCTTCATCGTCACGACTCCGTGGTCGTTGGCGAACGGCAGGACCGCGTTGAGTTCGGCGGCCGTGACCTCGCAGCGCTTCTCCGTGTTGTAGATGTCATCGCACTTGAGGTCGGTGCGCAGACCGCCCGGGTTGGTGATGCCGAAGTCGGCGGGCGCGAGCTGGGAGTCCGCGACGCCTGACTTGAGCGCATCGGCGACGAGGTTGCCCAGCGTGGACTCGGCACCCCGGTCCTCGGCCCCGTCCTTCGTCGCGCGGGTGATGTCCTCGGTGATCGTGCCCGCAACGACCGAGCCCGGTCCCTTGGCCTTCTCGTCGGCGTCGGCGACGATCTGCTTGACCTTGTCGACGACCGGTGAGGCGTAGTCCTTGTCCTTCGTCGAGATGAGGTCGGACTTCGTCGTCGTCCAGTTGCCGGCACCGTCGGATTCGAGCTGGAGCTGCCCGACGACCGACCCGTAGTTGCCGGCCTGGATCACCGGGCGGGTGCGGTCGGGATCGCCGGGGACGGGAGCGTCGAAGTTCGAGGGCAGGTGCGTGTGCCCGGTGAGCAGGGCATCGATCGACGGGTCCGCCTCGGTGACGAGCTTCTTGAACTCCGCGTTCGAGGCCTCTGCCGCTGCGAGGCTCTCCGTCGATGAGGCGCCGAGGTGGGCCTCGACGACCGTCATGTCCGGCTGCTGGTCCTCCGGCAGGGCGTCGAGCTCGTCGGCGACCCGGTTGACCGCATCCGTGGGGTCGCCGAAGTCGACCGAGGCGATGCCGTCGGGTGAGACGAGGGAGGTCGTGTCCTTCGTGACGACGCCGATGACGGCGATCTTCACGCCGCCGACATCGATCGTCGTGTACTCCTCGAGACCGTCGGGAACGTTCGTCGTGCCCTTGTCGTAGACGTTCGCGGCGAGGTACGGGAAGTCCGCCTCCGAGGCGACCCGACCGGTGAGATCGTCGATGCCTTTGTCGTATTCGTGGTTGCCCGTCGCCGATCCCTGCAGGCCGATCGCGTTGAGGACGTCGATCGTCGGCGAGTCCTGCTGCGAGGAGGAGACGTAGGTCGAGGCGCCGATGCTGTCACCGGCGGAGAGGAAGGCCGTGCCGGCCGCACCCTCGACACCGGCGAACTTCGCCCGCTCCTCTTCGACGACCGAGGCGACCTGCGATCCCGCTTCGACGATCCGACCGTGGAAGTCGGTGATGCCCATGAGCTGGACCTTCGTGCCCGCGGGGGCAGCGTAGGGGTCGGCACTGGGCGCCGCCGAGGGCTCACTCGTCGACTCCGCGGCCCCCGGTGTGCCGGCCTCAGCCTCGGCGGGAGCGGTCTCCGGGGCGGTGCTTCCGGATCCGACCTCGGACTCCTGGACGGGCCCCGACTCCGGGGTGCTGCCCAGCGTGGCCGCCTGGGTCGGGGCGATGCCCGGCAGGGTCAGCAGCGACACGGCCGCACCGGCTGCCAGCGCCTTGGTGAGAAGCTTCGACATAGATTCGCATCCTTTGGTCATGACGTCCGCCGCGTCGAGGGCGGAGAGAGAAGAGGATCGAGCGAACTCATCGTGTCGCAGGGAAGCGAACGACGAGTGACCTTTACGTGAATCTACACAGGATTCTCACATCTGGGAAGAGGATTCCTCACAAACTCGTCGTGAATGACGGCAAGGCAGGCGGTGCGAATGAGCACACGCGACTGCGGCGTCCGACTCGGGCCGAGTCGGACGCCGCAGCGACTGCCAGCGGTCAGAACTTCGCTTTGATCTTGTCGATCCGCTCCTGACGCTTCTCCTTGCGTTCGGCCTTCTTCGCCTCCCGAGCCTTCTCCCGGGCGGCGTCGGCGGCGGCCAGGGCGGCATCCTCGGCGGCGGCGACCTCGTCGAGGACCTCGTCCTCGGGGCGGCGCAGCAGGGTCGCTCCGGTCGTGGCGGCGAAATCGTCGAGGACGGCGGGATCGGTCTCGTCCACCTCGGCGATGACACCGGTCCTGCCCGAGGGCAGGGCGCTGCTGAAGACGGAGAGCGCGTCCTCGGCGTCGAAGGATCGCTCGGCGTCGACGGTCGATCCGATGAGGGCGCCGGTGGCGAATCCCAGCAGCATGCCCAAGGGCCCGCCGAGGATGCCGATGAGGGCTCCGATGCCCCCACCTCCGAGCGTGGAGAGTCCGATCTCGTTGTCCTGCCCGTCGGTGACGCGCAGCTGGCCGTTCTCGGTGCGTTCGACGACGGCCGAGGCGACGATCGTGATCGCCGCGGAGTCGAGGTCACGGAATTTGCTGAATGCTTCGTAGGCGGTGCTCGAGTTGTCCCAGGTGAGGAGGATGATGTTCTTTTCCGACATTGCGCTTTCCTTCGCATGTGACGGTGGGTGGGTGTGGCGGTCGGGGAAGGCTCGGCTCGCCGGTGCCGGGCCACCAAGTCCACCACCCCTGCAGTGGGCGGTCAAGGCCTCGGCCACCGACACGGATCGTTCTCCCAGGAGGCGGTCAGGAACGCAAGCCGCACTGTTCGCTCGGCAGCACATTGTCGAGAACGCTGGTCCGCCTGCGCGTGTGCACGTGCTCGTGACCTCATGCGCGCGATCTCGCGCCGCCGCTCGGCGTCAGTCGAGGTCGCGGCGGGCCATCGTCTGGGCGGCCCGGGCAGCGTAGTCCTCCGGGGGCGGATAGCCGACTCCGGTGAGGACGAGGCCATGGGCCGGGGTGACGAACATCGGGGTCTCGGCAGTGATCCCGGCATCCGCCTCGGCGAGCATCTCCGCCGGTCGGGTCACCGGCCAGGCACCGGACCCGACCCGGATGAGGCCGCCGACGAGCGCCCTGACCATGTGATGGCAGAACGCATCGGCGCGCAGGTCGATGGTGATGACGGCGTCGTCGTCACGGGCGACGTCGAGGTCGTGAAGCGTGCGGATCGTCGTCGCCCCCTCCCGTGGCTTGCAGAAGGGGAGGAAGTCGTGGAGTCCGCGGGCCTCTGCCGCGGCTTCGGCCATCGCCTCGGCGTCGAGTTCTCCCTTGTGACGCGGGGTCACCTCGGTGAGCAGGGGGTCGAGGAAGGACCGATGGTCGGCGAGCCGGTACCGGTAGGAGCGCCACAGGGCGGAGAAGCGGGCGTCGAAGTCCTCGGGCGCCTCGGTGACGGCGTGGACGACGAGGTCATCGGAGCCGTCGACGGTGAGGACCCCGCGCAGACGGGAGAGCAGCGCGGTCTCCGGGGTGCGATTGGTGCGCCCGACGAGCTTGCCGATCGCCTCCTCCCCCAGGTCGACATGGACGACCTGGCGGCGCGCGTGGACGCCGGCGTCGGTGCGGCCGGCGACGACCGTGGGCACCTCGGTGCCGGTGACGCGGGCAAGGCCGTCTTCGAGCTTGCCCTGGACGGTGCGCAGGCCCGGCTGCTTCGCCCAGCCGTGGAAGTCCGTGCCCCGATAGCCGAGGTCGATGCGGAACCGGGTCATGCCTCGACCACTCCGCGACCGGACCGGTCCGGCCGGTCGGTTCGGTCAGGCCGATTCTCAGGGGTCGAGGGTGCGGGGGCTGGTGGCTGTGCGGTCGACGACGTCGATGCCACCGTGGGTCCGGGCGAGGGCTCGACCGTGTCGGACGGTGCTTCCGTGAAATGGTCGCGCGGCCGGAAGACTCCCCCGAAGATGCGCGAGAGCAGCCGTCCGCGCTGCCGGTGGTAGCGGTCGACGTTGGCGTTGTAGAGCCGGCTCACCGCGACGATCCGCTCGGAGAGGACGGTGAGCTGGCCGTGGAGGAGGTGGACGGTCATGTCGAGTTCGTCGCGCATGCCAGCCTGCGCCGAGGTGGTGGCCACCGCCGCGGACGCCGCGTCGGCCGGCGCTGTGCCGGGGCCACCGCCTCGGCGACCCGGGAGGAGGGCGGCATCGTCGATCGCTGCTGTCAGCGCATTCTCCGCCGCCGCCCCGCGCGGCCCGAAGGGGGCGCGTTCGGCGGAGGCGAGGGCGAGTTCGAGGCTGCCGAGATCACGGGTCGTCACCTGCCCGATGGTGCCGATGAACGCGGGGACGAGTCCGTGGCGGGCGCGGAGTTCGACGACGAGCTGGCGTTTGGCCTCATCGCAGAGCGAACGGGCCATCGACAGCTGATTGAACCGAAGGATGATGAGCATGACCGCGGCGACGATGAGCACAGAGGCCGCGCCTGCCGCGATGATGGTCCAGATCACGCGCTGTCCTCTCGTCTCTGTCCCGCAGCACTCAGCCGCCCGGCGCACGGTCGTCCGGTGCCGCCTGCGGCTCCTTCAAGTTTACGCAGGGTTCACCTCCGTCGCGAACGGGTCGGACACCGGCCATCGGGCGTCTGCCTGCATGAACTGATTTCGGCAACTCGTCGCCGACACGTAGCCTCTGAGTCGTCGTCGCTTCACCATCGGAGCGTGCACTGGGTGGTGTGAGAGTAGCGATCATTGCAGAATCCTTCCTCCCCAACATGAACGGGGTCACCCACTCACTGCTGCGGGTCCTCGACCATCTGGCCGATCGCGGCGACGAAGTCCTCGTCATCGCCCCCGGCACCCGCCGCGACGGACCCAAAGAGGTCTCCGGCGCGAAGATCGTCCGCGTCCCCTCGATCGCCCTGCCGAAGTACCGTCGCATCCGCGTCGCCCCCGGCGGGGTCACCCGCATCCGCCGCCTCCTCGAACGCTTCGCCCCCGACGTCGTCCACTTGGCCAGCCCCTTCGTCCTCGGCTGGCGCGGGGTGCTCGCCGCCCAGAGCCTGAGCCTGCCGACAGTGGCGATCTACCAGACCGAGGTTCCCGCCTACGCCGCCCGCTACGGCATGCACGGCATCGAGGCGATGCTCTGGACGCATGTCCGCAACCTCCACCAGCACGCCTCCCTCACCCTCGCCCCGTCCTCGTACACGATCGATCAGCTGCGCAGGCTCGGCGTCGCCGAGGTGGATCACTGGGCCCGTGGGGTCGATTCGACCCGCTTCGACCCCGGTCACCGCTCCGCGGCGTGGCGACGGACCGTGGCCCCGAACGGGGAGCGGATCATCGGCTTCGTCGGCAGGCTCGCCGCGGAGAAGCAGGTCGAGGACCTCGCGGTGCTCTCGGACATCCCCGGAGCGAAGCTCGTCATCGTCGGCGACGGTCCGTGGCGCTCGAAGCTCGAACGCACCTTGCCCGGCGCGCACTTCGCGGGCTTCCTCGGCGGGGACGCGCTCGCGCAGGCGGTCGCGAGCTTCGACCTCATGGTCGCGCCCGGGGAGCTCGAGACGTTCTGCCAGACGATCCAGGAGGCGATGGCCTCCCAGGTGCCGGTCATCGCGCCCGCCCGCGGAGGTCCCCTCGACCTCGTCGACTCCTCGCGCACCGGGTGGCTGTACGCGCCGAAGGACCTCACGGCGATGCGCGAGCACGTCGTCGACCTCCTCGGCGACGATGCCAAACGCCGTGCCTTCGGCATCGCCGGCCGCGAGCAGGTGCTCAGCCGGTCGTGGAAGAGTGTGTGCTCGCAGCTGGTGGGCCACTACTCGCGGGCGATCGAGAATCCCACCCCGCAGGTGATGGGCCGCAGCTTCAACGTCCTCGCATGGGAGGGCGCCGCCGCTCCCCGCTGAGCAGCGCGAGAGCCCCCACCACCGCGACCGCCACTTCGCGCCGAGACCGCCGCTCTGCCCGCACACCCCTCCGCCGGCGAGCGCATCGAGACCCTCACACCACCGAGACCGCCACTTTGCGCCGAGACTGCAGCGCACAGGCGGCGGTCTCGGCGCTAAGTGGCGGTCTCGATGAACGCGCGTCGCAAAGCGGCGGTCTCGATGGGGGCTTCGGGTCAGCGGGCGATCCAGTCGGCGACGGTGAGGACGTCGGACTGCCAGGAGAAGACCTTCTCCGTGAGCACGCGGTGGACCTCCTCGTCGGGGTCGGCACACGCATCCGAGAGCACCGTGACGCCGAAGTCGAGGTCGGCGGCCTGCCGCCACGTGGCAAGCACGACACCGCGGGTGGCGACGCCGGCGAGCACGAGGTTCGTCGCCCCGAGCCCGCTGAGCACCGCGGCGAGATCGCTGCCGGAGAACGCCCCGACCCGACGCTTCGTCACGAGCGGTTCGTCCTCGCGGCGGCCGAGCACATCGAGGATCTGCGTCGACTCGCTCGTCTCATCGAGATCGCCGTGGGAGGCGATGCGCATGAACGGCGAGGTCTCGGGCAGTTCCGGGTAGCCCGGCCGCAGGGCGACATGCACCCAGACGACCGGGATGCCGGTGTTCCGGGCGTGGGCGACGGCTTCGCGGACGCGGTCCATCAGCGCCGTCTCGGCGAAGCGGCCGGCGATGCCGTTCTGAAAATCCATTGCGAGCAGGACGGTGCCCTCGGTCATGATTCGCTCCTCTCGTGCAGGTCAGGCGGCCTGCACGCCTGAGGATACTCCGCCGCAGCGAACCCCGAGCGAACAGCGGAATCCGTGGACGACGTCATCCGCCGAGGCGGTCGGCCCGATCCGAGCCCCAGACCCAGTCGCCGAGGGACTCAGACGACCCGAACGTCAGTCGACGATGCCGCGGGCGTCGAGGGCGCGGCCGGTGTCCTGCGCGTACTTGACCGACCGGAGGATCGCCGGGACCACGCGGGCCTTGAGGCTCGTATCGAGTCCACGGGCGCGGGCGGCGCGGTCCGCCTCGGCGAGGAGACCCGAGAGATGGGAGATCGCACGGACCATGAGGCTCGCGGTGAGTGCGATGATCTCCGGATCGACGCCGAGGCGGCGCAGCGGTGAGACGATGACCGCGAAGGCGTCGAGGAGCTGGCCGACCGTCGTCGTCAGGGTGAGCAGCAGCGCCGCCTGCACGCACGCGAACACCGTGCCGGCGACCGTCAACCCAGCCTCGAGCGTGCCGAAGAGGTATTGGAGTCCCATGACGATGGCGACGAGGACCGCCGCATACGCCCACGGGATGAGGAAGCGCCGCAGCGGCAGGCGCGCGCTGAAGCCGAGGACCGTGAGGACTGCGAAGATCGACCAGTTGACGATGCCGTCACGGTAGATCAGAGCGACGAGTCCGATGACGGCGATGACCGCGAGCTTCCACCCCGTCGGCACCCGGTGGAGCCACGTCGACCGGCGCACGACCCGCCCGAAGAGCTGGGGCCGCGGCCGGATGCCCGCGCGCCTGCCCGCCGAACGGCTCAGCGTCCGCATGGTGCGGTTCGGACCCGGCTCACTCATGGGATTCGCTCATGATGATCTCGCGGTAGGCGGCGACCGCCTCGGCGGGGGTCGAGTCCCACGCGATGCGGCCGTCCTCGACGACGACGGCACGATCGGCGATCGAGGCGAACTCGAGGTCATGGGTCGAGAAGACGATACGGACCCCGCGACGGGCGACGAGATCGGCCAGACGCGCGCGCAGTCGCTCCCGATTGCGGAGGTCGAGCAGGGTCGTCGGCTCGTCGAGGACGAGGATCTGCGGGTCGACGGCGAGGACCGCGGCGAGCGCGACGAGCTGACGCTGACCGCCGGAGAGTTCGTAGACGCTGCGCTCGGCGAGGTCGGCGATCCCGAGTTCGTCGAGGACCGCGAGGGCCGCCGCGCGCCTCTCCCGCCTGGGCACCCGGGAGCGCAGGGAGAGCTCGATGTCCTCGAGCGGAGTGGGCATGACGAGCTGCGCGGCGGGGTCGGTGAAGACGAAGCCGACACGGCGGCGCACCTCGGCGGGGTGCCTGGCCGGGTCGATGCCGTCGACGAGCACCTGCCCGACGTTCGCGGTGACGAGCCCGTGGACCAGCTGCAGCAGCGTCGACTTGCCCGAGCCGTTGGCGCCGATGACGGCCACCGAGGGCTCGCTCAGCCGCAGGTCGACGTCGGAGAGGATCGACCGGTAGGCATCACCTGCGGGAGTGTCGTCGATGACCCCGACGGACACCCCGGTCAGCGCGATCTCCCGGACCGGTTCCCCCGCCGAGGCGGTCGCGGCGTCCCCCGCTGAGGAGCGTGAGGACTCCCCCGCCGAGGCGGTCGCCGGCTCCCCGCCATCCGCCGCGTCCCGGTCGCCCGCGGCGGTACCGGTGGTCGAACTCCGCCGCAGGATCACTGTGCGTCCGGGGCCTGGGGGCGAGCGCCTCGGCGGCGGAGGATGTCGGGGAACGCGCGGTGGATGAGGAGGGCCACGGAGACGGAGAGCACGGTCTTGATGATGTCGCCGGGCCAGTAGATGAGGTCGGCTGCGGCGGCGACGCCGAGCGGGAGGTCGCCGTTGATCGACATGCCGAGGATGCCGAGCGGATGGACGATGAGCAGGCTCGCGGCCAGGGCTCCTGCGAACATCGCCGCCCACAGCCGGCCGCCGCTGAACCGGCGCAGCGCCCAGCGGGCGGCGAATCCGGCGGCGAGCGCGTAGAGGGTGAACGCGAGGATGTAGCCGGCACTCGGGCCGGCGAGCACGGCGATGCCCCCGCGCATGCCGGAGAAGATCGGCAGGCCGATGAGGCCGAGAACGACGTAGAGGCCGGTCGCCGCGGCGGCCCGCCACGGGCCGAGGACGAGACCGGTGAGCGCGATCGCGAACGTCTGCAGGGTGATCGGCACCCCGAGCGGTCCGACGGGGATCGGCGGGAGCATCGCGAACGCGGCGATGAGGGCGGCGAAGACCGCGATGAGCGCGATGTCCCCGGCTCGGCTGGCGGGCTTGAGCGAGGCGGACGCCGCCGCCGAGGCGGGGGTGGACGATGCGTGTGTCATGAGTTCTCCGTGGGTCGGGTCGGGCCCGGGTCCCACCCGGGCTGACCCCACCCTAACTGAACACCGTTCAGGAGTTGTCGGCGGGGCACAGTTCGCTGCCCGACTCCTTGGACTCCTTACCGGTGCTCACTCCCATTCGATCGTGCCCGGAGGCTTCGAGGTGACGTCGAGGACGACCCGGTTGATGTCGTCGACCTCATTGGTGATCCGGTTCGAGATGACCGAGAGCGTGTCGTAGGGGATCCGCGTCCAGTCGGCGGTCATCGCATCCTCGCTCGAGACGGGGCGGAGGACGACGGGGTGACCGTAGGTGCGGCCGTCGCCCTGGACGCCGACCGAGCGGACGTCGGCGAGGAGGACGACGGGGCACTGCCAGATCTCATTGTCCAGGCCGGCCTTCGTCAGCTCCTCACGGGCGATCGCATCGGCACGGCGGAGGATCGCCAGACGGTCCTCGGTGACCTCGCCGATGATGCGGATGCCCAGGCCCGGTCCCGGGAAGGGCTGGCGGGCGACGATCGCCTCGGGCACGCCGAGTTCGCGGCCGATCGAGCGCACTTCGTCCTTGAACAGGGTGCGCAGAGGCTCGATGAGCTGGAACTGGATGTCCTCGGGCAGGCCGCCGACGTTGTGGTGGCTCTTGATGTTCGCCGTTGCCGAACCGCCGCCGGACTCGACGACGTCGGGATAGAGGGTGCCCTGGACGAGGAAGCCGATCTCCTCGCCTTCGTCCTTGGCTTCGAGGACGAGCTCGGCGGCCGCCTTCTCGAAGGTGCGGATGAATTCGCGGCCGATGATCTTCCGCTTCTCCTCCGGGTCGGTGACCCCGGCGAGCTGCGAGAGGAACTGCTCGCGGGCGTCGACGGTGACGAGGCGGACGCCGATCGAATCGACGTAGTCGTTCTCGACCTGTTCCCTCTCGCCTTCGCGCAGGAGCCCGTGGTCGACGAAGACGCACGTGAGCTGGTCGCCGATGGCCTTGTGGACGAGCGCCGCGGCGACCGAGGAGTCGACTCCGCCGGAGAGCGCGCAGATGACCTTCTTGTCCCCGACGCGGCTGCGGATAAGTTCGACCTGTTCGTCGATGACGGACTCGTTCGTCCAGTCGGCCTCGAGACCGGCGACGCGGTAGAGGAAGTTCTCGAGGATCTTCTGCCCGTTCTCCGAATGGAGGACCTCAGGATGCCACTGGACGCCGGCGAAGCGGCGCTCCGCGTGCTCGAACGCCGCGACCGGGGTGTCCGGGGTCGAGGCGAGGACCGTGAAGTCGGCAGGCGCCTCGGCGACAGAGTCCCCGTGGGACATCCACACCGTGTAGGCGTCGGGAGTCTCGGCGAGCAGGGCCCCCTGGTCGGCGACGGAGACCGGGGTCGAACCGTATTCGCGCTTGTCCGTCTTCGCGACGCGACCGCCGAGGCTCGTCGACATCAGCTGGAAGCCGTAGCAGATGCCCATCGTCGGCACGCCGAGCTCGAAGACGCCAGTGTCGAAGGGCGGGGCGGCCTCGTCGTTGACGCTCGAGGGTCCGCCGGAGAGCACGATGGCCACCGGGTTCTTGGCCGCGAACTCGGCCGCCGGGGCGTCGTGGGCGATGATCTCGGAATACAGTCCCGCCTCACGGATCCGGCGGGCGATGAGCTGCGCGTACTGCGCGCCGAAGTCGACCACGAGGACAGGAGGCACCTGTGTGCTCTGGGTTTGCGTCATGCGCCCAATTCTAAACGCCGCACCCGCCGCGCCAGAACCGCGGGTTCGCTCGGTCGCACCGAGGCAGACGCGGCTTCAGCCCGCGGCAGACGCGGGCCGTCCCGCTCACCCGACCCGGCGGCGCGGCTTCAGCTCTTGGGGGCGACGACGACCGCGGCGGCGAGTTCGGCCTCGACCTGCCGGTTGATGCGGCGTTCGAGGATGAACGACATCACGGGCACGACGCCGGCCAGGGCGAGGACGATGTAGCGGCCGAGGGTCCAGCGCATCTGCTGGTTGAGCCAGAAGCAGCCGATGAGGTAGACGACGTAGCACCAGCCGTGGCTGATCGCGATCGCCGCGGCGAGGTTGAAGTCGCCGAACATCAGCGCGGTCTTCGGGTCGGCGGCGATGAGGTACTTGTAGATCATCTCCACCGTGAGGATCATGAGCATGGTGCCGGTGATGATCGCCATGACGCGGTAGAACTTCAGCGCATTGCGCGCCGAGGTGAAGCGCTTGACGCTCCACACATCGGCCCCGTCGACGTCGGGGCGGGAATCGAGGTTGGGGTCGTCGCTCACGCTTCGGGTCCTCCGGTCGGGGTGGTGGTTCGTCTGTCCTTGGGCGGTCGCTTCCCGCCGTGCTTGTGCGCGGGCAGTCCGGTGAGCCCGGACATCACCTCGGGGTCGATCGTCGACTCGCCGGCGGCCTTGACGACGACGTATTCGACGTCGCCGTCGTCCTGCTTCCGACCGTCCTCGCCGAGGCGGCGGCCCAGGTAGGCGTCCCGGAGCAGCTGCCACCACATGTAGAGGGCCATGCCCGCGAAGATCAGCCATTCGATCGCGTACACCGCGGACTGGATGTCGAATCCGCCCTGGTCGCGCGTCGTCGTCGTGGGCACCTGTGCGAGTCCGTCCGTGCCCACCGAGGCACCCGCCCCGGTCGCCGACTCGGGGATGAGGAATCCCGAATACGTGAGCAGGTCGGGGAAGAGGTTGATCAGCTGCGAGGTCGACACCGTCTTCACCTGACCCTCGGGCAGGTCGTTGCCGGGTTCGGGTCCTTCGATGGGTCCGATCCGGGCCTCCATCGACACCGGTCCCTCGGCGGCGCGCGAGGACATCGCGGTCGCCTCGTCGGGGGTGAATCCGCGGACGACGGGGATCGCGATCGTCTTGCCGCTCGTATCCGCGACCGCTCCCTCGCCGAGGCGGGCGCCGTCGGGGGCGAACATCGTGACCACCCAGTACCCGTCCTTGCCGTCCTGGACGCGGCCGGGGATGACGACCTGGGCGTCGGGCAGCCAGCGGCCGGTGAGGCTCACGCGCTGGTCGGCGAGGATGCCGGGCATCGGCGCCTGTGCGCCCATGACCTCGTTGAACGGTTTGAGCTCATCGACGTCGGCGGCCGCGACGACGTCGTTCTTGTTCTGCGCCCGGTCGACCTGCCAGGCCGAGAGGCCGACGAAGCAGCTGACGAGGACGAGGACGAAGAGGAGGGACCCCAGCCATTTGGGGGTCAGGGCCAGACGGAACAGATCAGACCACCGATCCAGGCTGGTAGGGCGAGACGGTGACGTC
The DNA here is from genome assembly GCF_037101285.1 of Brevibacterium metallidurans. NCBI lineage: Bacteria > Bacillati > Actinomycetota > Actinomycetes > Micrococcales > Brevibacteriaceae > Brevibacterium > Brevibacterium metallidurans. The sequence continues at coordinate 163,018 of NZ_BAAAAF010000003.1, read as the reverse complement.
GACGCGCTGGAATTCCTTGAGGTCGACGTATCCCGTGGTGGCGAGCGCCCGACGCAGGGCGCCGGCGAGGTTGAGTTCGCCGATCGCGGTGCGGCCGGGGCCGAAGAGGACCTGTTCGAGGCTGCCCACGGTGCCGAGCTCCACGCGGTGCCCGCGCGGGAGTTCGGGGTGGTGCGCCTCGGCGCCCCAGTGCATGCCCCGTCCGGGAGCCTCGGTGGCGCGGGCGAGCGCGGTGCCGAGCATGACGGCGTCGGCCCCGACGCCGAAGGCCTTGACGATCTCTCCGCTAGTGCCCATGCCGCCGTCGGCGATGACGTGGACGTAGCGTCCACCGGATTCGTCCATGTAGTCCCGGCGGGCCGCGTGGACGTCGGCGATGGCGGTGGCCATGGGGGCGTGGATGCCCAGCGTGCGGCGGGTCGTCGCGGCCGCTCCCCCGCCGAAGCCGACGAGGACGCCGGCGGCGCCGGTGCGCATGAGGTGGAGGGCGGCGGTGTACGTGGCGGCCCCGCCGACGATGACGGGGACGTCGAGTTCGTAGATGAACTGCTTGAGGTTGAGCGGTTCGGCCTGGGAGGAGACGTGCTCGGCGGAGACCGTGGTGCCGCGGATGACGAAGATGTCGACGCCGGCGTCGACGACGGTCTTGTAGAACTGCTGGGTCCGCTGCGGGGTCAGGGCGCCGGCGACGGTGACGCCGGCCTCGCGGATCTCGGCGAGGCGGGCGGTGATGAGTTCGGCCTGGATCGGGGCGGAGTAGAGCTCCTGCATGCGCGCGGTCGCCATGTCCGAGGGCAATTGGGCGATCTCGGCGAGCAGCGGGGCGGGGTCCTCGTAGCGGGTCCACAGCCCTTCGAGGTCGAGGACGCCGAGGCCGCCGAGCTTGCCGAGGGCGATCGCGGTGTCCGGGGACATCGCGGAGTCCATGGGAGCGCCGATGAACGGCAGTTCGAAGTGGTAGGCGTCGATCTGCCACGACAGGGACACGTCCTCGGGGTCGCGGGTGCGACGAGCGGGGATGATCGCGATGTCGTCGAGGGAGTACCCGCGACGACCGCGCTTGCCTTTGCCGATTTCGATTTCAGAACTCACGCGCACAGCCTATCCCACCGGGCCTCAGCCGGGTCTCAGACTGCGGGGAGCCGGTCGGCGGCGATCGCCTCGGCGGCGGAGGCGAAGGCACGCACGTGCGGCAGGTGCGCCTCCCGGTCCCGGATGTGCATGACGACCCGGCGGATGGGCACGGGATCGGTGAGGTCGACGGCGACGAGACCGGACGGCAGGTGGAGGGTCGAGAGCCGGGGCAGCACGGTGACGGCGAGGTTGGCGCCGACGAGGGCAAGGGCCGCATAGTCGTCCTCGGAGGCGGCGAACATCACGGGTTCGAATCCGGCGGCGGCGCAGGCGAGTTCGACGACGCGGCTCGTCGGCCCGCTCCACAGGTCGTAGTCGACCCAGCGTTCGGCGGCGAGCTCGTAGAAAGGCACGAAGTCCCGGCGGGCGAAGGGGTGACGGTCGGAGACGACGACGCGGTAGTCGTCGTCGAAGAGCACGGTGCGCGACATCCCCGGCAGGTGCACCTCGTCGTCCTGGGGCACTTCGTTGCGGATCTCGATCGTGCAGTGGCTGCGGCGGACCTTCGCGGGCTCGTTGAGCTGGATGTCGAAGCGCAGGTCCTCGTGCGCCTCGGCGACGGGGGCGATGATGTCGGGCAGGAGTTCGGCGTTGAAGGAGGTGAACGCCGCGATGCGCATGCGCGGACGCGACACCGTGCGGTAGCTCTCGACGAGGCTGTCGAGGCGGCCGAGACCGGTGAAGACGTCCGCGGACTCCTCGGCGAGGCGACGGCCGAGCTCGGTGACCTCGATGCCGCGGCCCGAACGCCGATAGAGCGGAGCGCCGACGGACTTCTGCAGCGTCGTGATGTGCTGGCTCACGGTGGCCGGGGTGTAGTTGAGGCTGCGTGCGGCCGCGACGACCGAACCCGTCGCGACGACGGCGCGCCACACGCGCAGACGCTGAAGATCCCACATGGGTCACAGCCTAGCCGAGAACCATTCGCTTTCACCTGATGGTCATTCGCCAATGATTGCTTTTCCTGATGCATGGGATGGGTGAGAATGGATCCGGCGCGGTCCTCGACCGCGCCCATCCCCGCCTGTCCCGCACCACCCCCTCACCCCGCCGCACCGCCCGCACCATCACCCGCAAGGAGATCCATGACCGGTCCTGAGCTCATCACCATCGCCGGCGCCGCCACCGTGCTCGCCGTCACGCCCGGGCCCGAGACGATCCTCACCGTCAGGCTCTCGGCGCTGCGGCGCAAGGCAGGGCTGATCTACTCCCTCGGTTCGGCGACCGGCATGACGATCTGGATGGTCGCAGCGCTGACCGGCATCTCCGCCCTGCTCACCGCCTACCCTTCGGCGCTGCTCGTGCTCAAGATCGTCGGCGGCGCCTACCTCTGCTTCCTCGGCGTCCTCGCCGCCCGGCAGGCGCTGCGGATCCGCACCGAACTGCGCGGTCCTGCCCCGCTCGGTCCCGTCGGTGAGATCGCGGCGGCCAGCGACGACATCGTCGCCGAGAACCCGCTCACCGACGCACCGGCGTCAGGCGCCCACCCGTGGGGTCAGCTGCGGTCGGTCATCTCCTACCGGCGCGGCCTCCTGTCCTCCCTGAGCAACCCGAAGGCGGGTCTCTTCTTCCTCGCCGTCATGCCGACCCTCGTGCCCGCCTCGCCGGCGGGCACCGACTACGTCCTCCTCGTCACGATCGTCGTCGGCCTGCTGCTGGCCTACCAGATCCTGCTCGCGTTCATCGCGGGCATGGCCGCTGCGGCCCTGCAGCGCCGCAGCACCGACTTCTGGATCGAGGCGGTCTCCGCAGGCATCCTCGTCATCATGGGCATCACGGTCGCCGCCCTGCCGATGTGAGGGCCCGCCGAGGCTGGACCGCCGAGGCGTCTGCGGACCCGGGCCACCCGTCCCAGACGCACGGAGACGACCGGAGGGCCGGCGATCGAGATGATCGCCGGCCCTCCGCGTGTCGCTCAGTCCTCAGTCGCCGTGGCTGGGTCCGGACCCGAGAGGTCCGTCCCCGACCGGTCCGGTACCGGGCGCGCCGGTACCGGGGGTGGTTCCGGTGCCGGGGGTGCGGGCCGCACCGGCGGGACGATCCTCCGTCGTGTCACCGACCGAGGAGGCCACGACGTCGGCGGCTTCGTCCTCGACCTTGTCGAGCAGCCTGGCCGCAGCGTTGCGTCCGCCGAGGCCGAACGCGAGTGCCGCCGCAGCGGCTCCGCCGATGACGACGGCGCCGAAGGCGAGGTTGATGATCGAATCGGCGATGCCCATGTAGCGCAGGCCCATCGCGATGAACAGGGCGATCGCCGAATAGCGCAGCACCTTGCTCGCGATGCTGTTGGTGATGAACTTCCCGATGATCGCCGCGATGAGGAAGCCGGCGGCGATGATGACCGCGCCGAAGAGGACGCTGCCGCCCAGCGCGAGGATCTCGTTGAGGATCCGCGTGATCTCGGGGAAGCCGAGCATCCGGGTGGCCATGATCGCGAAGAAGATCATGATCGCGACCTGGACGATCTTCGTGATCACCGAGGATGCGCTCGTGCCCTCGGGAACGATCCCGATCGACTCGATCGCCCTGTCGGTGCCGATGCCGCGGAGGATCTCCTCGAGGAGGTTGCCGAGGAACTTCGCGATCGCCAGACCGATCGCCAGCAGGATGCCGGCGGCGACGATGAGCGGGATCGCGTTGAGGAACATCTCGAGCATCTGCTGCGCCGGATCGGAGATCGCGGCGATGCCGAGCACCTGCAGGGCCGCGATCGAGACGACGATGATGATGATCCCGAAGACGACGTTGCCGACGAGGTTGGACACACGTGCGTTCGCCTCGGCCTGAGCGGACATCGGGCCCCGACCCTGCTGTCCCTGCATGCCCGGCTGCCCGGGGTGGCCCTGCTGCGGGTGCCCCTGCATCGGCTGGCCCTGACCGACCGGCCCGCCCTGCTGCGGGTGGCCCTGCATCGGCTGCCCCTGCTGACCGGGACCCGCCGGACCCGGCTGTCCCTGCTGACCCGGCTGACCGATGGGACCGGTCTGCTGCGGGTTGCCCTGCATCGGCTGGCCCTGGACCTGGTCGTAGGCGGCGGTGGGCTGGCCTGCGGGTTCGCGGCGACGGAAGCCTCCCTCGGCGTCGGCGACGCTCACCGCACGGTCACCGAGAGACCGGAACTTCGAGGTGATCCGGCTGAGGTCGACGGCGCCGAGCGCGGTGACGACGAGCTGCTTGGCGATCTTCGCGAAGACGTAGCCGATGAGGAAGATGAAGCCCGCGCCGATGATGTTCGGCAGGAAGCTGAAGATCCCGTTCGCCAGGCCCTGCAGCGGGGTGAGCACCTGGTCGAGGGCGAAGAGCTGGAGCACGGCGATGAGACCGAGGATCCAGATGACGAGTCCCGCGATCTGTCCGACCGAGCGGCCGACCTGCTGTCCGTTGTGCCCGTCTCTCTGCAGAGCCGGAACCTTGGCGACGAGCTTGGCGATCGCCCATTTGACGATGGAGGCGACGATCCACGTGACGATGAGAATAACGATTGCAAGGCCCACATTGATGAGGACCGGCCATATGTCCTGCATTTCCTCAGTCTCCTTCGGATGCTGCGACTAACAAGGCGTCTTTGTCACTTGCTATTTCTGAGCCTATTCCCCCAGGGCATCCAGGACAAGGGCATTGACCCCGTCATCTCGAATCATGCACCGAATCGGAATTAGCGGACGACGCATTCACGCGCATATTTCAGGGCCTTAACAATGCGTTCATCCGGCGATCACAATCGGGCATCGGAAATGCCTTCAGAACTCCAGCGGCCGATTGTCGATGAGTCTCGTGGTGCCCGCACTCGCGGCGATGAGGAGGAGCGCATCACCCCGGAAATGCTCGCGCACCGGCTGCAGGGTCGAGGCGTCGACGAGGCTGAGGTAGTGGACGCGCAGCTCGGAGTCCGCCACCACCGCACGTGCCGCGGCGAGGACGTCGTCGGCCAGTGCGCTGCCACCCAGCGCACCGCCACCCAGTGCGCCCCCGCCCAACGCGCCCTCGCGCAGGGCGGCCTCGCCGGCGTCGAGGGCACGGGGAATCGCGAGTGCTGAGATCCTCTCCCCCGGGGTGAGGTAATCGTTGCGGCTCGAGACGGCCAGGCCGTCGCGGTCGCGGACGACCGGCAGCCCGACGAGCTCGATGTCGAAGTCGAGATCGGCGATGAGGCGCCTGACGAGGGTGAACTGCTGGATGTCCTTGAGCCCGAAGACCGTGACGTCGGGCAGGGAGAGGGTGAAGAGCTTCGTCACGACCGTGAGCACGCCGTCGAAGTGTCCGGGCCGGTCAGCGCCTTCGAATACCGCGCCCATCCGTCCCGCGGTCACCCTCACCTCGGGGGCGGCCGGATACATCTCGATGAACGCGGGGGCGAAGACGAAGTCCGCACCCGCCTCGGCGCACATGGGAATGTCCTCGGCGAAGGGCCTGGGGTACCGCGTGAAGTCCTCCCCGGGACCGAACTGGAGGGGGTTGACGAAGATGCTGACGACGACATGGTCGGCCAGTTCCCGGGCCCGATCCATGAGCGCCCGATGCCCCGAATGCAGCGCACCCATCGTCGGGACGAGCGCAACGGTGCCCGCCCGCTCCTTCCGCCATTGCCGGAGTGCGGGGATCCCGCCGATCTCGATCATTCGAAGCTCCTCGAGGGTTCGGGGAACTCCCCGGACGCCACCTCGGCGACATAGGTCTCGACCGCGCCCGCGAGGACGGAGCGCAGATCCGCGTACTGCTTGACGAAGCGCGGTGACCGGCCCGGACGCAGGCCCGCCATGTCCTGCCACACGAGGACCTGGGCGTCGCAGTCGGCGCCGGCCCCGATGCCGACGGTGGGGATGGCGAGCTCCGCGGTGACCTTGGCGGCCAACGGGGCCGGGACCATCTCCATGACCACGGAGAACGCCCCCGCCTCGGCGACGGCGCGGGCATCGGCGAGCAGCGCCTCCTCGGCCTCCCCGCGACCCTGGACCCGGTATCCGCCGAGGTTGTGCTCGGCCTGCGGGGTGAAGCCGATGTGGGCCATGACGGGGATCCCCGCCGAGGTGATGGCGCGGATCCGGGAGGCGACCCGGGTTCCGCCTTCGAGTTTGACGGCGTGGACCCCGGCCTCCTTCATGAACCGCACGGCCGTCGCGACGGCCTGTTCGTCGGAGATCTCGTAGCTGCCGAAGGGCAGATCGGCGACGACGAGGGCCCGTGACGTGGCCCATGCGACCGCACGGGCGAGCGGGATGAGTTCGTCGACGGTCACCGGCAGGGTCGTGGCATGCCCGTAGACGTTGTTCGCCGCGGAATCGCCGACGAGCAGGGCCTCGACCCCGGACTCCTCGAAGAGCGCGGCCGTGTACTGGTCGTAGCTGGTCAGCATCGCCCAGCGCCGGCCTTCGGCCTTCGCACGGATGAGGTCGAGGGTGCGCACCCGCCGAGGCGGTGCCGGGGTCCCGGACGCACCGGACGCGCCGGTCCCGTAGACGGGGGTCGTCTCTGACTCTGTGCTCTCTGCCGCCTCGGGCATGGGAATCCTCAATCGGTTCGCGGTTCTCGGCATGTGCGCTCACCCCTCGCCTCCCCGCGGGAATGCCTGCGGGATCGCCTGCACTCTCGCACGGGTACGGCCACGCTGCAGCCGCTGTGCGACTCGAGCACTCGCAGGGATGTGCGGGCGCTCGCAGGCCGGTCGGAATGGCGTCGGCCCGGATCGCGAGCCTGCCACCAGCGTAGGACATCGGCCCGGTTAACAGTCGGGCCGGGCCACGTCTCAGGGTGGGTCGGGTTGTACTTTACGGGCGGGCGTGATTAAGCTCAAATGTGCGTAAAAGTGCGCCGAAAGGACGATGATGACCACGACTGCTTCGATCGAGCTCACCCTCAAGGACATCTCCGCAGGCAGGACTCAGGGAGCGATGTGCTCCTCTGACCTCGTCGACGCCCCGTGGGACGTCGACGCCTCCCCCGGCTACGGTCCTGGAGCCTCGACGGCCGACCCGATCCCGGCGGCCGCGCCGAGGCAGGGCGAGATCCCGCAGGAGTACCGCGACGCCTCCGATGCGCAGCTGCGGGAGCGGATCGTGGCCGCGAAGGCGCAGCTGGGTGAGCGGGTCGTCCTGCTCGGCCACCACTACCAGCGGGTCGAGGTCGTCGAGCACGCCGACTACATCGGCGACTCGTTCATGCTCGCCCAGGCCGCCCTCGACCATCCCGAGGCCGAGGCGATCGTCTTCTGCGGCGTCCACTTCATGGCCGAGACCGCCGACATCCTCTCCTCCCCCGACCAGGCGGTCATCCTGCCCAACCTCGCCGCGGGCTGCTCGATGGCGGACATGGCGACGATCGACCAGGTCGAGGACTGCTGGGAGCAGCTGGCGCAGCTGTGGGGCACGGCGCCCGACGCGTCCGGCAAGGTGCCCGTAATCCCCGTCACGTACATGAATTCCTCGGCCGCGATCAAGGGGTTCTGCGGCCGCAACGGCGGGATCGTGTGCACGTCCTCGAACGCCGAGGTGGTCCTCAACTGGGCGTTCGAGCGCGGGCACCGCGTCCTCTTCTTCCCCGACCAGCACCTCGGCCGCAACACCGCGATCGACATGGGCATCGACCCGGAGGCGATGCCGCTGTGGAACCCCCGCAGGCCGCTGGGCAACAACACCGCCGAGGCGCTCGAGGACTCCCGTGTCATCCTCTGGCAGGGGTTCTGCTCGGTCCACAAGCGCTTCACCCCCGCCCAGATCGCCGCCGCCCGGGCGCAGAACCCCGAGGTCCGCGTCATCGTCCACCCCGAATGCCCGCGCGAGACGGTGGCGGCAGCCGACGAGTCCGGGTCGACGGCCTACATCACGAAGGCCATCGAGTCCGCCGCCGAACCGACCGCTTTTGCGATCGGCACCGAGATCAACCTCGTCCAGCGTCTGGCCGCCGAGCACCCGCAGCACACGATCACGTGCCTCGACCCCGTCGTGTGCCCGTGTTCGACGATGTACCGCATCCACCCCGGCTACATCGCCTGGGTGCTCGAGGCCCTGCTCGCCGGTGAGGTCGTCAACCGGATCTCGGTCGACGCCGAGGTGGCCGCCCCGGCGCGGGTCGCCCTCGACCGGATGCTCGCGGCGAAGCCGAGGATCTGATGGACCGTGTCATCGTCGTCGGCAGCGGCATCGGCGGGCTGACCGCGGCCCTGCGCCTGGCCCGCACCCACGTCGTCACCGTCGTCACGAAGGGCCGCCTCGGCGAGTCGAACACCGCGCTCGCCCAGGGCGGGATCGCCGGGGTCCTCGACGCGGACGACAGCATCGAGGACCACATCGCCGACACGCTCACCGCCGGGGCGGGACTCTGCGACGCCGAGGCGGTGCGGGTGCTCTGCACGGACGGGCCCGACCGCATCCGCGACCTCGCCGCCGCAGGGGTCGTCTTCGATTCCGCCGAGGCGGGGACCGGCGAGACTCCCGACCCCCGCGATCCGTCCGGGTGGGCGCGCGGGATGGAGGGTGCGCATTCGGCGCCCCGGATCTGGCATTCGGGTGGGGATGCGACGGGCCGGGCGATCGTCGATGCGCTCATCGCCCGCCTCCTCGCCGAGGCGACGGCGGGCCGGGTGGCGCTGCGGACGGAGACGATGCTCGTCGATCTCGTCCTCGACGCCGGCGCCGTGGCCGGGGTGAGTGTGCTCGGCTGCGGGGGCGGGACCGAGGTCATCCCCGCCGAGGCGGTCGTGCTCGCCACCGGCGGTGCCGGGCAGGTCTTCGCACACACGACGAATCCGGCCGGGGCGACCGGGGACGGCCTGGCCGCGGCGATCCGCGCCGGTGCCAGGGTCCGCGACCTCGAGTTCGTCCAGTTCCATCCCACGGCGCTCGCGAGATCCGGGTTCCTCGTCTCCGAGGCGGTGCGCGGGGCCGGCGCTCTGCTCCTCGACGCCCACGGCGACCGGTTCATGCCGGGCATCGATCCGCGCGGGGAACTCGCCGCGCGTGATGTCGTGGCGCTGGGCCTCCACCGGAGGATGGCCCGGCAGAACGGGCTGCCCTGCCACCTCGACGCCCGCGCCGTACCGGCGGTCGGTGAGCGGTTCCCCACGATCGCTGCCGCCCTGCGCGCGCAGGGGCTCTCCCTGTCTGAGGACCTCGTTCCCGTCACTCCGGCCGCGCATTACCTCATGGGCGGGGTGGTCACGGATCTGCACGGACGCACCTCGATCGACGGGCTCTTCGCCGTCGGCGAGGTCGCGTGCACCGGCGTCCATGGGGCCAACCGGCTGGCCTCGAACTCCTTGCTCGAGGGCGCGGTCTTCGGGGCACGGGCGGCGAACGCGATCGCGGCTGGGTCCACGGAGTCGGGACGCACGTCCTCGTCCGATGCACCGCTGCTCGACGGTCGGCTGGTCGACGCACCGTCGGTCGTTTCAGCCCTGCAGCCTGCATCGGCCCCGCTTACCCGCCCCGAACTCCAGGCACTGGCCTGGGAGCACCTCGGTCTCGAACGCACCGAGGAGGGCCTGACGACGCTCCTCGAAGCACTCGACGCCGGTCGCGGATCCGAGCGACCCGCCGACGACCCCGGCACTCGCGGGCTTGCGGACCCGAGAGACGGGGTCGCGGACGGCGTTGCCGCGGTCACGGACGGTCGCCTCGGCGAGGTCGAGGCGATCGAAACGGCGAATCTCACCCTCATCGCCCGCACGATGGCCGCACACGCGCTGGCCCGCACGGACAGCGTCGGTGCGCATGTGCGCACCGACGCGGATTCGCGGGTGCATGCGTCATCATGGTCAGGGACCGGCCATCGGACGCCGGCGGAGGATCACGAGGAGGCGGCCACATGCTGACGACCACGACGATCGATGCGGCGGTGCGGGCAGCGCTCGAGGAGGATGCGCCGTGGGGTGACATCACGGGCGAGGTCTTCGTCCCCGCGGATGCGCGCGCGGACGCGCAGCTGCGGGCCCGGGAAGACGGAGTGCTCTCCGGTGGGGAGGTCTTCGCCCGGGCGTTCACCCTCACGGATCCGGGGATCGATGTCGCAGTCCACCTCGGCGAAGGTGAGACGTTCGCTGCGGGCCAGGTGCTCGCCACGGTCTCGGGGCCGGCGCGCGGAGTGCTGCGGGCCGAGCGGATCGCACTCAACTTCACCCAGCGGATGAGCGGGATCGCGACCCTGACCAGGGCTTTCGTCGATGCCGTCGACGGTCGCACGCGCATCGCCGATACCCGGAAGACGACGCCGGGGCTGCGGGCGTTCGAGAAGCACGCGGTCGTGTGCGGGGGCGGGAGCAGCCACCGGTTCGGGCTCTCGGATGCGGTCATGGTCAAGGACAACCACCTCGGCGTGCTTGCCGGTGCGGGCGCGGATGTCACGGCGGCGCTCATGGCGGCGCGGGAGCGGCTGGGGCACACGACGATGATCGAGGTCGAGGTCGACCGGCTCGACCAGATTCCCGCGGTCCTCGACGGCGGGGCGGACATCATCATGCTCGACAACTTCTCGCTCGAGGATCTGCGGCGTGGGGTCACGCTCATCGGCGATCAGGCGATCGTCGAGGCCAGCGGCAACGTCACGCTCGAGACGGTCGCGGCGATCGCGGACACGGGTGTCGACGTCATCTCCTCGGGTGCGCTCACGCACAGTGTGCGGGCGATCGATTTGGGCCTCGATCTTGTGGTCGACGGCGCCGCGGGCGAGGCAGACAGCCGGTCGGATGGCTCAACTGAGGGCCTGGCAGACGGCTCAGCCGCGGGCGGGGCAGATGGCACGGCTGATGGCTCAACTGAGGGCCTCACCGATGCCTGGTCTCGGGCGGCGGCGGACTGACATGGATCAGCTCTACCTCGACACGGCGGCGAGCGCGCCCGTGCGGCGCGAAGCACTCGAGGCGGCATGGCCGTACCTCGCGGGCGCCTTCGGCAATCCGTCGAGCCATCATGAGTTCGGGCGCGTCTCCTCCGAGGCCCTCGAGGATGCCCGTGCGCGGGTCGCGCGGGTGCTCGGGATGCGAAGCACGGACATCGTCTTCACCGGCGGGGGCACCGAGGCGGCGAATCTCGCGGTCATCGGCATGGCCCTCGGCGGGCTTCCCGACGCCACCGCATCGGCAGGGACGGATTCCGAACGCCGTCATATCGTCACTTCCCCGCTCGAGCACGAGGCGGTGCTCGCCTCGGCGGAATACCTCCGCCGACGTCACGGCTTCGCAGTCTCCTTCGTCGATGTCGAATCCGATGGGACGGTGACGCCCGAGGCGCTGCGGGCGGCGCTGCGGGAGGACACCGCGGTCGTCAGCCTCGGGTATGCGAACAACGAGATCGGCACGGTCGCCGACGTCTCGACCCTCGCCGGGGTCGCCCACTCCGTCGGTGCCCACGTCCACACCGATGCCGTGCAGGCCGCCGGCTGGCTGCCGCTGGCCGGGCTCGGCGTCGACGCGATCACACTGGCCGGGCACAAGGTCGGGGCGCCGAAGGGCATCGGGGCGGCGGCGATCCGCGCGCGGATCCCCGTCGAACCGCTCATCCACGGGGGCGGGCAGGAGTCGGGTCGGCGGTCGGGCACGGAGAACGTCGCCCTCGCCGTCGCGTTCGCCACCGCGCTTGAACTCACCGAGGCCGAACGCGTCGACGCAGCCCGGCGTGTGGCCCTGATCAGGGATGACTTCATCGCCGAGGTGCTCGCCCAGGTGCCCGGGGTGATCCTCACGGGCGCCCAGCCGACGGGCAGTGGGAGTACGCGGAATCCGAATCATGCGTCGTTCTGCTTCTCCCGCACGAGCGGGGAGGCGGTGCTGCTCGAGCTGGAGCGGCTCGGCGTGACGGCGTCGAGCGGGTCGGCGTGTGCGGTCGGGTCGGATGAGCCCTCCCATGTGCTGCTGGCGCTCGGCATCGACGCCGAGGTGGCGAAGACGAGTGTGCGCTTCACCTTTCCCGCGTCGATCACCGCCGAGCAGGGGGCGGCAGCATCAGCGGCCGTCGTCGAGGCGGCGACCCGTCTCAGCCTCGCGTTCTCCTGAGTCCTCGGGTACCTCCTGAGGCCGCGCCCGCCCCAGCCGCCGGAACCTCGCCTCCTCACCCCACGCAGTGCGCGAAAAGGCCACAGATGTGCGATTGGCCCCTTTCCACCGCGCCACTGCGGAGAGACACTGGAATCCAGGATTTCACTGCGGTTGCGAGGGGGTTTTCGTCATGGATCTGCTGATCGTCACCATCATGGGAGTCGGCTTCGCTGCGGTCGTCTTCTTCGTCGGACGAATCGCCTGCCCGCCGCGTGATCGTGTGCCGCTGACCCAGGTCGACCGGGTCATCCTCTGGACCACCCTGTGCCGCGGGTGGATGGCGCTCGGCCAGCTGGGTCCGCTCACCCGCATCGTCGACGACCGCCGCGAAGGCACAGCGTAGGAGGGTTCCCGAGCCAGGCACCCGCCCTGCGCGCCTCACACCGCGAAGACCGCGGCGTCCCAGGTCTGCATCGCGTGCGCCGAGGCCCAGAAGTGGAGTTCGTAGACGCAGGCGCGTTCGAAGGCGGCCCGCATCCGGGTCACCTCGTCCTCGGGCACCCGCTCGAGCTCCCGTTCGAGGATCGTCACGGCCTTCCTGGTCGACTCGTCGAACTCCGGGGAGTCGTAGGTCTGCACCCAGGTGCGGTACGGGTGGTTCTCGCTCATCGCCCCGGCGCGTTCGATGAGCACCTTGCCCATGTGCGCGTACACCCAGAAGCACGGCAGCACCCCGGCGACGCCCTCCCCGTAGGACCGGGTCGCCGAGGTGGCGACGAGGAAGGACACGTACCCGAGCGTCGTCGGCGAGGCTCCCAACCGGTCGTTCGCCTCGAGGTCGTTCAGCGCCTGCCCGAGACGGGCATCGGAGAGGAGCTGAGCGTGCATGTCCTCTTCGACCGTGATCGCCTCCGCCGCCGAGGTGGACCAGAACCGGGACTCGTCCCGATCCGTGGTCTTCCCCGCGAGGAAGGACATTGCCTTCGCATACCCGCTGAGGTAGATGCTGTCCTGGTTGATGTAGTTCGCGAACGCCACGGGGTCGAGGCTGCCGTCGGCGAGCTGGGTGAGGAACGGCAGCGACTCGATCTCTTCGATGAGCGGGCGCACGTGCTCCCAGAGTTCGGTGGTGTTCGGGCCGACGGCGAAGTTCGTGGTCATCAGTGAGTCTCCTCGGGTCGTAGGTGATCGTCGCAGAATGGTGCCCGCTCCGCTGAGCGGCAGCGCTCTCCGGGCGGTTCGGGGTGGATGGGCTGCCGGTCTCAGCGCCTGGTGATGTCGACCTGGTGGTCGACGGGTCCGTGCGCACCGGCGGGGTCAAGGCTGACCTGCCAGTCCGCCGCCGAGGCGAGTGCCCGGGCGAGGAAGTCCAGGCCCCGTTCGACGGCACCGCGGACCTGTTCGGGGCTCAGCCGGGAGCCGGGAGCCGCCTGCCGGAGCACGGCCGCCTCGGCGGTGATCGCCGCCGAGAGCGTGCACCCGGTGCCGTGCGTGTTCGCCGTCGCGATCCGGGGGTGCGCGAACTCGGTGATCTCACCGTCCGAGGTGACGAGGATGTCGGCGACCTCTCCGTCGCGCGCGTGCCCGCCCTTGAGCAGCACCGCCTGCGCCCCACGGGCCACGAGCTCCCGCGCCTGCTCGCGCATCTGCCCCGGAGTCTGCGCTTCGTCGACGTCGTCGCCGAGGAGGAGAGCCGCCTCGGGGAGGTTCGGGGTGATGAGGTCGGCCACCGGGAGCAGGCGGGTGCGCACGGACTCAACGGCGTCGGCTTCGAGGAGCCGGTGCCCGGAGGTCGCGACCATGACCGGGTCGACGGTGAAGAACCCTAGGTCCGAGGTCGAGGCCCGGTCGACGACGAGGTCGACGAGCGAGCGCGAACCGAGCATTCCGGTCTTCGTCGCATCGACGGGCATGTCATTGAGGACGCTGTCGAGCTCATCGGTGACGAAGTCCTCGTCGATCGGGTAGACCCGGGAGACGCCGTGCGTGTTCTGGGCGACGAGCGCGGTGATCGCCGTGGTCCCGAGCACGCCGAGGGCGGTGAACGTCTTGAGGTCGGCGTGGATGCCCGCTCCCCCGCTCGGGTCGGTGCCGGCGATCGAGAGCGCGATCGGCGGGCGCACACTCATACCGCTCCCCCGTCCCCGTAGGCGGCGAGCAGTTCGGCCGCGGCGAGTTCGGGGTCGGCGGCGCGGCAGATCGCCGAGACGACGCAGACGCCGATGAGACCCAGGCCGCGCAGGTCCGGGACGCGTGTCGCGTCGATCCCGCCGATCGCCACCGCGGGCAGTCCTGCCTGTGAGACGAGTTCGCCGAGGCGGTCCGGGCCGATCCCGGCCGGTGCGTCGGCCTTCGTCGTCGTGTCGAAGACGGGGCCGATGCCGACGAGGTCGACCGCTCCGGTGGCCCGGGCTGCGGCGAATTCGGCGTCCTCGGCGGCCGAGAGACCCACGAGCGGTGCGTCGCCGAGGAGGGCGCGCACCTCGGCGACGGGGGTGTCGGACTGGCCGACGTGGATGTGGACGTCCGTGCCCTCCTCGCGCAGACGCCCGGCGACGGCCACCCGGTCGTTGAGGAAGACGGGGACCCGGCGGTCGGTGCCGGCCACCGCCTCGGCGACGGCGGCGACGACCTCACGGGTGAGGACGAGGAACTCGGTGTCGTCGATGTCCTTGTCCCGGACCTGGACGATGCCGACCCCGCCGGCGACCGCGGAGCGCACGGTCTCGGCCACCGTCCGACCGGCCTCGGCGCACTGCGCGGAGTCGGTGACGAGGTAGAGGCGGGTGTCGATGCCGGCGAGGCGGTCGAGTGCCGCGCTCATGCCGCCGTCACCGCGACGCGGGAGCGGGCGATGCGGTCGTCGTCGGTGGTGAAGAGGGCGTCGAGGAAGTTCATGGCGTACCGGCCCGGACCCAGTGCCCCGGTCGCGGCGGCCTCACCGGCCACGGCGAAATGCGCGTGGGCGGCGACGACGGCGGTGAACCTCTCGAGCGCTCCCACGCCTGCCGGTCCGGCCTGCGAACTCGTCCCCGCCGGAGGGACCGCGGCGAGGTAGGCGGTGGTGACGGCGCCGAGCGAGCACCCGGTGCCGATGACGAGCGGCATGAACGCGTGTCCGCCGTCGATGCGGGCGACATGGTCGACCCCGTCGATGTGGGCGACGACGGCGTCACGGGCACCCGAGACGGCGACGATCGCGCCGGTCGCGCGGGCGAGGTCGGCGGCGGCGGGGAGCACGGCGTCGACTTCGTCGGTGGATTCGACTCCGCGCCCGCCGGCACCGGCGCCGGCCAGTGCCGCGATCTCCGAGGCGTTGCCGCGGATCGCGGTGGGTCCGGCGGCAGCGGCCCGGCGGATCCGGGTGGTGCGGAAATCGGCGGCACCGATGCTCACCGGGTCGAGGACCCAGGGTTTCGCATCGGCGGTGACGGCTTCGATCGCGGCGTCGGCGGCGAGGAACTGCTGGTTCGTCGCCGTGCCGAAGTTGATCAGCAGCCCGCCGGCGAGGTGGGCGAACTGTGCGGCGTCGGCGTCGTGGTCGAGCATCGCCGGAGACGCCCCGACAGCGAGCAGCACGTTCGCACTGAACTGCTGCACGACGGTGTTCGTGATGCATTGGATGAGCGGGTTCGACGCGCGCAGACGTGCGTGCGCCGACGACAGATCGAGGTCGGTCATGACGATCCCTTCGCTAGCATGGCCCAGATCAGGTTCGATGGGTGTCCTCTCAGCCCGGCGCGATTCCCCGGGCACCCCATGTCATTGCCTTCGACTGTATCAGGATCGCCGAGGCGCCGGTGACGCGGGCAGCGCACGCGTGGGCCGCGCGGTTCACGGGTCCCACCACCGCCGAGACCGCCACTTCGCGCCGAGACCGCACGTCTGGAGGTGCGGTCTCGGCGCGAACTGGCGGTCTCGGTGAATTCGAGCTGCCGTGCGCCCGCCTCGGCGACTATCCCCTGCCGACGTAGCGCTGACCGCGCCGACTGACCGCGTCGATGACGACGGCGGTGAGGAGGACGAGGGCCGTGATGATCTGCTGCGCGTCGGAGTTGAAGCCGATGAGGTAGAGGCCGTTGTTGATGGCGCCGACGACGAACGCCCCGAGCACCGCCGCCCAGGCCGTGCCGCGTCCGCCGAAGAGGGAGGTGCCGCCGATGACGGCCGCGGCGATCGCATTGAGCAGATCCTGGGTCGCCACGAGCGTCGACCCGGCGTTCGTCGTCACTCCGGCCTTGACGAAGCCGAAGAGGGCGGCGAGGACGCCGGCGGTCATGAAGACGCTGATGCGCACCCATGTCACCCGGATGCCCGCCCGCCGCGCGGCCTCGACCTTGCCGCCGACGGCGTAGATCGAACGCCCGTAGCGCGTCTTGCGCAGCACGAGGTCGATGACGATCGCGATGACCATCATGAGGAAGAACGGCAGGGCGAGACCGAAGTCCTGGTTGACGAGGATGAGGAAGCCGAAGACGATCGCCGTGAGCAGCACGATGCGGACGATGACGGCCAGCCAGCTCGCACTGTCGAGCCCCTGCGCATGGCGCCGCAGCTTCGAGTAGACGAGGCCCGCGGCGAACCCGATGACCGCGATCGCCCCGAAGACGTACGCCCAGATCGCCGGGAAGTAGTAGCTGGCGAAGTCGAAGGCGAAGGTGTCGGCCATCGAGAGGTTCTTCTGGGTGCCGAGCACGGTGAGGGTGAGCCCCGTGAACGCGAGGAGGCCGGCGAGAGTGACGACGAAGGCGGGGATGCCGACGACGGCGAAGAACCAGCCCTGGATCGCCCCGACGACGAGGCCGAGGAGCAGGATGATCGTCAGCGCGATGACCGGCGGCACGTCCTGCCGGACGACGAGCACACCGAGCACCGAGGCCGCGAGCCCGCCGAGCTGCGCGAGCGAGAGGTCGATCTCCCCGAGGAGGAGGATGAGGTTGATGCCGAGCGCGAGGATCGCCAGGTAGGCGACCTGCGTGGAGAGGTTGACGAGGTTGGCCGGGGAGAGGAAGTTGCTGTTCGCCGACTGGAAGACGACGACGATGACGATGAGCGCGAGGATGACGGGGAACGAGCCGAGCTGGCCCTCCTTGATCCGCCGGAAGAAGGTGCGCACGAACCCCTCGTCGGAGATCCGTTCGTCGGTGATGAACGAGCTGCGGGTCATCGGCGCTCACCCCTCCTCGCCGCACGCTGGGTCACGACGTTGTCGTTGGCGCCGGTGATGGCGGCGATGAGCACATCCGTGCGTTCGTCACCGGGGAAGTCCCCGGCGTCCCTGCCCAGGCGCAGCACGTGGACGCGGTCGCAGACGGCTTGGACGTCGGCCATGTTGTGGCTGACGAGGAGCACCCCGAGATCACGGTCCCGGAGGCGTTCGATGAGGTTGAGCACCTCGGCGGTCTGGGCGACTCCGAGGGCGGCGGTCGGTTCGTCGAGCATGACGATGGAGGGTTCGCCGAGGAGGGACCGGGCGATCGCGACCGTCTGCCGCTGTCCCCCGGAGAGGGCGGCGATGGGCACGCGCACGCTCGGGATCTTCGCCGAGAGACTGCGCAGGAGCTCCCACGACTTCGCCTCCATGGTCACTTCGTCGAGGACGCCGCCGCGGGTGGCCTCATGGCCGAGGAAGAGGTTGGCGACGACGTCGAGGTTCTCGCACAGGGAGAGGTCCTGGAACACCGTGGCGACCCCGGCCTTCTGGGCGTCCTTCGGTGAGGAGAACCGCTGTGGGCGCCCGCCCATGCGGATCTCGCCTTCGTCGGCGCCGTGGACGCCGGCGATGATCTTGATGAGCGTCGACTTGCCGGCGCCGTTGTCGCCGACGAGGCCGACGACCTCGCCGCGGCCGATGGTGAGGTTGATGTCGGTGAGCGCCTGGACGGCACCGAAGCGTTTGGCGATGCCGCGCAGTTCGAGCACTGGGTCCCCCGACGCCCGCCCGGAAGCGGGCGTCGGGTCATTCGTCTGGGAAGTCATCGGGGCCTATTCGATTCCGGCGTCTTGGCAGAGCTTCTTATCGATTCCCTTGCAGATGTCCGAGGCCTTGATCTGGTCGCCGACGATGTCCTTGATCGTGTCCTTCGTGACGACCTTGGCCTCGACAAAGTCGGTCGGGGTGTCCTTGTACGTCGTCGCGGCCTTCGGCTCCTCCCCTCCGGCCAGGGCGATCGCAGCCTTGGCGGCGAACTCGGCCTGCGGTGGGATCGACTTGTAGATCGTCGCGTACTGTTCGCCCTTAAGGATGTTCTGCAGGCCGTCGACCTCGGCGTCCTGGCCGGTGACGACGGGGTCCTGCTTGGCCTTCGTCGTCGCGGCGAGCACTCCGCCGGCGGTGCCGTCGTTGGCGGCGTAGATGGCGATCGGCTTCTGACCACCGCCCTGGAGCTGACCTTCGACCCACTGTCGGGCGTCGTCGGGATTCCAGTCGAGGGTGTCGTGGTCGGCGGCGATGTCGACACCTGCTGATCTGAGCGTCTCCTCGGCACCGGCCTTGAAGTCGGCGGCGTTGGGGTCCTTCGGGTCGCCGTTGACCATCCACACCGGTCCTGACTTCGGGTCGACGCCCTTGGCCTTGAGACCGTCGAGGAGCGCTTGGCCCTGGAGGTTGCCGATCTTCTTGTTGTCGAACGAGGTGTAGTAATCAGCGCCCTCGAAGAAGCGGTCGTAGGAGACGACGGGGATCTGCTTCGCTTCGGCCTTCGCCAGTGAGGAGGCGACTGCCGAGGCGTCGACGGGGTCGAGGACGATGACGTCGACGCCTTCGGTGACAGCCGCTTCGAACTGCTGCTGCTGTTGGGAGGCGTCCTGGTTGGCGTTGCGATATTCGACCTTGGCGTCGGGATTGGCCTCGGCGACGTACTTCTCGAAGTTGGGTTTGTCGAGGGATTCGTATCGGGTCGTCTTCGACTCGGGCAGGAGCAGGGCGATCGTCACGTCGCCGTCGGAGCCGGAACCGGAGCCCGCTTCGTCGTTGCCCTGGCCCTTCTGGTTGCCGCAGCCGGTGAGTGCGAGAGCGGAGATCGCAACGGCGGCGCCGACGACGGTGAGGCGACGATGAAGCCTGCTCGGCCTGGTCGCCGACGATGATCCACGGGGGTGAGAAGTGCGCATTCTCGGAACCTTTCCTCATTCTGACAACGTTGTCAGGTTGGTAGACATATTTCGCCCACCGAGGAGGTTTGTCAACTGTCCGCGCGGAAATCTCCGCGCTGCACGCACTCAGCGCCCGGTGGCCTGGCGAGGTGACTCCTCACCGCTGCCGCGGCGGATGAGCCGCACCCTGGTCAGGCCGTCCTGCGAGGTCAGCAGGGGTATCGACCCTGTGCCGGGGAGGTGCCGGCGGTCGCCGGAGAGGACCCGGACCGCCTCGGCGGACATCGCATCGACGTCCGGGTCGACGACGGTGACGTCGAGGAGATCCGCTCCGGGGAAGTCGTCGATGCCGACGACGGCCGGCCACTGGTCGAGGCGGCGGCTGGCATCGATGGCGCCCATCGTCACCGTGGCCGAGAGGGTGATGAGGGCGGTCGGGGCGGCACGGGACCCGAGCAGCGCGGCGACGACGTTCTTCGCGCTCGACTGGTCGTGGGCCCCTTCGTCGAGGTAAGCGCGCCAGCCGATGTCCCTGCGGTCGGCGAGGACCTCGCGGATGCCGGCGAGCCGGCGGACCTGGGATTCGATGAGGGCGCGGTCGCCGATGACGCCGATGCTGATGTGACCGTGGCGCACGAGCTGTTCGGCGGCACGCCGCCCCGCGGCGACGTCGTCAGCGGCGATCGTCGTGATGCCCAGCCCCGCGACGGCCGGATCGAGGGAGACGACGGCGACCTCGCCGGTGCCCGCCGAGGAGGATCCGCCTGAGGCTTGGGCGTAGATGTCCGCAGATTCCGGTTGGGAGCACACGACGCAGATGCCGGACATGTCCCCGCCCCGACAGTCGTCGACGAAGGCGCGTTCGAGTGCGGGATCCCCGCCGGTCACGGTGACGACGGGGCGCAGGCCGTGGACGGCGAGGTCGCGTTCGAGGCGAGCGAGGATCCGCACCTGGAGAGGATCATCCATATCGGAGAGCACGACGCCGATGTAGGGTGACCGGCTGCCTTCACGCAGTCGGCGAGCCGCGGAGTTGAGGCGGAAGCCGAGCTCGGCGGCCGCGGTCTCCACCTTGGCCGCGGTCGCACTGGCGACGTGCTTCTCCCCGTTGAGTACCCGGGAGGCCGTCTTGATGCTCACACCGGCGCGCTCGGCGACCGTGGCCAGGGTCGGCCGGTCGTGCTGCTTGACCATGTGTGCGCCTTCGGGACAGTCCGGGGCACCGACCCCGGCGGCCGCCTCGAGGCAGGCGACCGTGGGATCGATGATAGCCCGACGGCCTGGAGTTCGGACTCACCTCCAGCCCACTTCGATCTCGAGGGCTCAGTTCGTGAACTGCGCCCTCGAGATCGAAGTGAGCCCGAAGCGCTCTCCGCGTCAGCGGCCCACGGGGTTGCGCATCGTGCCCGCGTAGATGAGCGAGTCCGCCTGGTTGCCGATGTCGACCATCTGCGTCGTGTTGCGCAGCTGCAGGCGGTTGAGGCACGAGTGTTTGAACCGTCCGGTGCGCAGGTCGATGTCACCGGCGAGCCCACGGGCCGTGTCCGGATGCTCGGACTCGTAACGCTCGAGCACCTCGGCGACGAGCGACCAGAACCGGTCCGAGGCGAGGACGCCGTCGACCTCGAGGATCCCCGCCAGGTGGCGCAGCACACCGTCGAAGACGTCGGTGAAGATCGACAGCGCCTTCGCCTCACCGGGAACGACGGCGCGGATCCGCTCAATCTCGGGCGGCAGACTCCCCTGCCCGAGGTAGGCGACCTCTTCGCCGATGTCCTTCATGAACACACCCGTGACCAGGTCGTCCTCCAGGACGAGGATGAGGTTCTCCCCGTGCGGCATGAACACGAGATCATGGGCCAGCAGCGCGTGAACGAGCGGTTCGAGGTAGGCCCGCAGGTACGAACGCACCCACTCCTCGGCGCTAGCGCCTGAGCGGCGGATGAGCGCGCTGACCAGGGCATCTCCGCGGTGGTCGCGGTGGAGAAGAGCGGCCATCGTCATCGTCCGCTGCCCGCCGACGAGCAGCGGCAGCGGGTTCTCGCGCCACAGGGCTGCGAGCATCTTCCGGTGCGGATTGGTCTCACGCGTGCGGTGGTAGACGTCGCCGGTGTACCCGATCGCGCTGCGTTCGCGCAGGAGTCGGAAGCCGTGGTCGGCGAACGTCGCATCCTCGGCGACGAGGCGGGCCACCCAGTCGTTGATCGCCGGGGTGTCACGCATGTACGTCGGCGAGAGCCCGCGGAGGAAGCCCATGTTCTGCACCGCGAGCGCGACCTTCGCATACGGGGCACCGGCACGCGAGTGGTTGAAGAACGTCCGCAGCGACTGCTGCGCCTGATGCTCATCGAGCCCGGACCCGAGCGGGGTGAGATCGCCCCGGGCGATGTCGGCGGCGAAGGTGATCGCCAGCCGGTGGTCGGCCTGCCACGGGTGGATCGGCATGAGGTGGACGTCGTCGAGACTGCGCCCGGCCGCGCCGAGGCGGTCGGCGAAGAGGGTGCGCTCATCGTCGCTGAGTGCCCACTCGAGGTGGCTCACCTCATTAAGTCCGGCACCAACGGACAGGTGCGCGTGCTCCCGGTTCACGGCCACCCACTCGAGACGGTTGAGCCGCCCGGTCTCCGGTGCCCAACGACGGTAGTCGCTGAGCGCGAAGCCGATGCGACCGTTGTTGGCGAGGAAACCCGGATGCCCCTCGGTCATCGCCGCCTCGACCGTCTGGAAGTCGGCATCGAGGAGACCCTCCACGTCCGGTCGCGTTCCCTGCCGGGCCTCCGTGAGCTTGAAAGCACCTCCGGCAAGCGTCGAGGCAAGCTCCTCAAGGTAGGTCGAGACGAGGTCCTCAGGCAGGCCGAGTCCGTCCTGGAGTTCGAGGACGAGCTCCTGGACGTCGAGGTTGATCGGATGCCCGTCGCGGTAGCGCATGATGCTCGCCTCATCAATGGCCCAGTGTTCGAGCGGAAGCACCCGGGCATCGAAGGTGTAGTGGACGACGGGCGCCGGGATCAGCGGCTGTGGTTCGGTGCCGGAGTCGTTCTCGCCGTCACCCTGGTCCGCGGTCGGGATCGCGAGCACCCAGGCCTCGGGTCCATGTTCGGGCGTGTGACGTGGGGCGATGAGCCGTTCGTGGGCGAATTCGGCGATCGCCTTGGCGACGAGATGACGGCTGACGACCGCGAAGGCCTCCGGGGTGAGGTGCGCGTAGTCCTCCACCTCGAGGTGCGTGCCATCGGGTCGGTGGGCATTGTCGCCGAGGTGAGTCGCGGTGGTGCGCTGTCCCTCGCCGAGGTGGCCGAGGTGGTCGCCCGCCCCGATGCCGTCACCCACGACTTCGCCGTCCGTCCCGACGTTGTCGATCCAACCCGTGTCGACCAGGCCGGCGAGACGGCTGGCGGCGAAGTCGGTGCGGGTGCAGGTGCTCACGAGCGCCGTCTTCGTGCCATCTCCCATGGGCACCTCGGCCTCCCCGAGCACGCGGAACCCGGCCGCGGCATTCTTGGCATGGATCGCCTCGTTGCGGGCATCGGGTTCGACGACGACGCGCAGGCCGCCGCGACCGCCGAGTGTGCGCGGACGCAGGCAGAAGTCGATGACTGCGGCCATGACGGCGTCCGTGAGTCCGCGAATGCCGGGACCCTCGGGCGGGGCGACGAGGAGGTGCATGCCGATGTCACCGGGTCGCTCGGGAACCACCTCGGCGGGGATGAGGATCACCGGCGTGTAGGTCTCGACGTAGAACCGCGGGACACCGTCGACGAGTCCGATCCACCCGTTCTCATCTGCGGAGATGCGGATCGCCTCGAGGTAGCTGCGCACGGCGGGCTCGTCGAGTTCCGTCATCTGCCAGAAGTGCGAGCGTGGGTGGCTCAGCCAGGCGTGGACGTCCGCGGAGTGGCGGTCGGGGCGCAGCGGAAGGATCGTGATGTCCGGCGCCGAGGCGGTCGCCTCGCCGGGGGCGGTCCTCTTGCCGGGGGCGGTGAGCGGATCGGTCGTCTGCTGGCCGCTGGTGATCGTGTCGGTGCTCATGCGTGGGTCATCTCCTCGGTGCGGGCGTCGGTCGGATGGGCGCGGTTCGCGGTCGGACGGGCCAGGGCGGTGGAACGACCGGCACCGTCGGCGGATCGAACGTCGCGTTCGGCGAATTCATCGGTGCCGTCGGCGGATCGATCGGCACGGTGCGCACTCACCCCGGACACCGCCTCGGCGGAGGTCTCCGAGTCCGGGACCCCGAAGGTCTGGAACGCGATCGCGCGCTCGATCGGATAGGGTTCGCGGCCGGTGACATGGGCGAGCACGACCGAGGCACGCCACGGTCCGAAGCCGAGGTCGGGAGCGGTGACGCCGTGGGTGTGCTCTTCAACGCCGAGGACGTGAATCGTGCCTGCGTCGTCGACGGTGTAGTCGCGCCGCGCGTCGAGGCGGCCCTCGTCGTCGAGGCGGATGTCCTCGCCGAGCGGGGCGAGGAATCCCGGCAGGGATGACCGGTAACCGGTCGCGGCGACGACGGCACCGCTGCGGCGGGTGAAGGTCTCGCCGAGGAGGGTGTTCCGGAAGGTGAGCGCGTACTCGCCCGGCGCCCAGCCTCCCCGCAGGGGTTCTGCCGCGATGAGCTCGGCGTCGGTGAACAGGTTCGTCAGCAGCGCGCGTCCACCGCGGCTGAGTCGGTAGAGCGTGTCGTGGATGTCGTCGATGAGGTCGCCGCTGATGCCCTTGTAGAGGGTGCGCTGTTCGCGGCCGAGGCGTCGGCGCAGGTCATCGGGCAGGGCGCGGAAGTGGTCGGTGTACTCCGGCGAGGTCATCTCGAGGGTGAGCTTCGTGTACTCCATCGGGAAGAACCGCGGCGAGCGGGTCACCCAGTCCACGCGCACCCCGCGGGCTTCGGCGTCCTCGATGAGGTCGCGGTAGATCTCGGCCGCGGACTGCCCGCTGCCGACGATCGTCACGGACCCGCTCTCGAGCAGTGCCTCGCGGTGGTCGAGGTAGTCCGCGGTGTGGATGACGGGCCCGCCGTCGGCGGTGCCGA
Source organism: Brevibacterium metallidurans (assembly GCF_037101285.1). Lineage (NCBI taxonomy): Bacteria > Bacillati > Actinomycetota > Actinomycetes > Micrococcales > Brevibacteriaceae > Brevibacterium > Brevibacterium metallidurans. The sequence goes on along the minus strand of NZ_BAAAAF010000003.1, from coordinate 138,800 downwards.
GGTCGCTCAGCGCCTCGGGTAGGACGGGTGCGGTGCCGACGCCGAGGACGATGTGGCGGGCGCGGTAGGTCTCCGTGGCCACGGTGCAGCCGGAGGGATCGGTCACCTCGGCGGTGACGGTATGGATTCCCTCGTCATCGGTCACCGAGGTGACCCTCCGGTTCCAGCGCAGGGTGTCCAGCTGTGCGGCGACCCACCGGCAGTACTCGTCGAATTCGGCGCGCAGGGGGTAGAAGGATTCGCGGATGTAGAACGGGTAGAGGCGGCCGCGGTCCTTGAGGAACTGGAGGAACGAGAAGCGCGAAGTGGGGTCGGCCATGGTGACGAGGTCGGCGAGGAAGGGCACCTGCACGGTGGCGCCTTCGATCATCATGCCCGGATGCCAGCGGAACTCCGGCCGCTGGTCGAGGAAGACGGCGTCGACGTCGGGCAGCGGGTCGGCGAGGGCGGCGAGACCGAGGCCGAAGGGCCCGATGCCGATGCCGACGATGTCGTGGATGTGGGTGTTGTCGCTGGTGACAGAGTCGCGGGCGGTGTTCGCGCGAGTCACGCGGTCGTGGGCGGGGTGGATCTCCGAGAGCGTTTCGTTCATGAGTGTTCGGCAGCCTCCTTCGGTATGCGGATCGGGTCGACCCGATCGCATTAGGGAAACCTACCCTAAGTCAGTGCGAAAATGTTGAGCGATCGTCACAGACGGCTCACTACAGAAGCACCCTTGCCGGAAACGCGTCTTCCCCGTCGCCCGGTCTCGCGGGGGTCAGAGGGGTCGAAATGACAACACTGCCTGCCCGAAAATATGCGACGTGATCCTCGTCACATGACAGGAGTGGTTGTGGTGGAATCGGCTCTGTCGGTGGGGTCGCCTGGGTCGGTGGAATCGGCCCTAACGGTGGAGTCGGCTGGGTCGGTGAATGCGCGACGCGGCCGCAGCCCGTGGTGGGACTGCGGCCGCGTCGTGTGCGATCGAAGCGCAGGTCGTCTCAGCGAGGCAAGCCGCCTCAGCGAAGCCGCCCGCCTCGGCGACTCACTTCGAGACGTAGTTCGGGGCTTCGACGGTCATCTGGATGTCGTGCGGGTGGCTCTCCTTGAGTCCGGCCGTGGTGAGGCGGACGAACCGGCCCTTGGCCTTGAGTTCGTCGATCGTGCGCGCGCCGACGTAGAACATCGTCTGGCGCAGACCGCCGGTGAGCTGGTGGGCGACCTGCTTGAGGTGGCCGCGGTAGGCGACGCGGCCTTCGATGCCCTCGGGGATGAGGTCGGTGTCGGTGGCGATATCGGCCTGGAAGTAGCGGTCCTTCGAGTACGACTTGCCCTTGCGGGGAGCCATCGCGCCGAGTGAGCCCATGCCGCGGTAGGCCTTGTACTGCTTGCCGTTGACGAAGATCAGCTCGCCCGGAGACTCGTTGCAGCCGGCGAGCAGGGAGCCGAGCATGACGGTGTCGGCGCCGGCGACGAGGGCCTTGCCGATGTCGCCGGAGTACTGGAGGCCGCCGTCGCCGATGACGGGGACGCCGGCGGCGCGAGCGGCCTGCGCGGCGAGGTGGATGGCGGTGACCTGCGGGACGCCGACGCCGGCGACGACGCGGGTCGTGCAGATCGAGCCGGGGCCCACGCCGACCTTGACGGCGTCGACGCCGGCGTCGATGAGCGCCTGTGCGCCCTCCTTCGTCGCGACGTTGCCGCCGATGATCTGGACGTGGGAGAACGCGGGGTCGGCCTTGATCGTCTTGATCATGTCGGTCACGCCCCGGGCGTGGCCGTTCGCGGTGTCGACGACGAGGACGTCGACGCCCGCCTCGGCGAGGAGGCCGGCACGCTCGTAGGCGTCGCCGTAGAAGCCGACGGCGGCACCGACGCGCAGGCGGCCTTCGGAGTCCTTCGTCGCGAGCGGGTATTCCTCGGTCTTGACGAAGTCCTTGACGGTGATGAGGCCGCGGATGACGTTGTTCTCATCGACCAGGGGCAGCTTCTCGACCTTGTTGTCGGCGAGCAGCTCGAAGGCCTTCTCCGGAGAGACGCCGACGGGGGCGGTGACCAGCGGCATCGGAGTCATCGTCTCGGCGACGGTGCGGGTGGGGAATTCGCTGCGGGTGACGAAGCGGAGGTCGCGGTTGGTGACGATGCCGACGAGGACGTCGTTCTCGTCGACGACGGGCAGACCGGAGATGCGGTAGCGGCCGCAGAGTTCGTCGAGCTCTTCGAGGGTCTTCTCCGGGGTGATCGTCAGCGGGTCGTTGATCATCCCCGACTCGGAGCGCTTGACGTAGTCGACCTGGTCGGCCTGGTCTTCCTTCGACAGGTTGCGGTGGATGATGCCGAGTCCGCCGATGCGGGCCATGGCGATCGCCATCCGCGATTCGGTCACGGTGTCCATGGCGGCGGAGACGAGCGGGATGTTGAGCTCGATGTCCTTGGTCAGGCGCGTCGTCGTTGAGGCTTCCGAGGGAATGACATCGGTGTCGCCGGGCAGGAGCAGAACGTCATCGTACGTGAGTCCGGTGAGTGCGAACGGATCGTGTGCGGTCTGTGATTCCTGCTCGGAGTTCCCCATGAGTCCAGCCTTTCGACGCGGAAGATCAGTTGATCCATGGTATCGAAGGGGACTGTGAGGCTTCTACAGTTTCAACTACCCCGGGCTGTGAGAATGGACACCTCGCCGAGGCGGTCCGCAGCCACCGGCGACCATTGGGTTCCGCGGTCGAACAGTCCCAGAACGAAGGGTGTGGAGGTCAGCGTCCCGCGCCCACCGACCGTGCCAGGTCGAGCGTCGAGGCCTCGGAGTCGTCGAGGTGGATGCGCAGCAGTCCTTCGGCGCCCTGCCGGTCCCCGGACTTGATCTTCTCGAGGATGTCGCGGTGCGGGTTGGCCCAGTGCGAGTGGTATTTCCCGGGCTCGGGTGAGCGGGAGAACGTCGTCGACAGGCGGGCCATGAGGTTGAGGTAGAACTCGTCGAGCAGGGGCGAGCCGAGGAGCCCGACGATCGCCCGGTGGAAGGACGCCGAGTGCTCCTGCGCGTCGGCCCAGCCTTCGTTCTCCGGGGCGTTCTCGGCCCGGACGACGGAGGCTTCGACGCGGGCCATCGCCTCGTCGGTGGCGTCCTGGGACTCCTGGACGGCACGGATCTCGAAGACCCGGCGGGCCCGGTAGAGGTCCTTGAGTTCGTCGATGCCGAAGGTGCGGACGAAGAAACCGCGGTTGGGCTCCTGGGTGAGCAGACCGGCGTGGCGCAGCAGGCTGAGGGATTCGCGGGCGGTGTTGCGGGAGACGTTGAATTCCTTGGCCAGCGCACCATCGCGCACCGGAGATCCTGCTGGGTACTCTCCGGTGGTGATTCGGGTCCGGACCAGGGCGACGATCGCCTCTGAGGTGCATCCGGGTGCGTTCGGGCTCATACCACCAGGCTACCGTGTCTCCCTCCGTGAGATGCGACCGCCCCACTACGCCTGCCGCATTCCCAGCGCACTGCCACCTCGGCGGGCACCGTCGAGCCCGTGTCCGTCGTGGACGATCCCTGCTGATTCACCCGCCGAGGTTGAGCTCGAGTCCCGTCGCGAAGTGCCGGGGTGCCCCGGTGAGCGGATCGGCGAAGTCGATCGTGGCCGCGAGCAGCTGCAGCGGGGACGAGAAGTCGTAGGGGTCGGGGCCGAGATCGTGCGGGTAGACGGGGTCGCCGACGAGGGGCAGCCCGAGTGCGTTCATGTGCACGCGCAGCTGGTGGGTCTTCCCGGTCAGGGGTTCGAGTCGGTATGCGCTGACCTCCGGTCGTCCCTCCACCTCGCCGAGGTGGTCGATCCGGCTGATCGCGTTGACCTCCCCGGGCACTTCGAGGACCTGCCGACCGCCAGTGGGTTTGTGCAGGCGGGAGCGTCGGGTGAGCGGAAATTCGAGATCGGGCGGCGGGCTGGGGGCGAGGGCGCGGTAGGTCTTCGTCACCGCTCGGTCCTGGAAGAGGCGCTGGTAGCGGCCGCGGGTTGAGAGGCGTCGGGAGAGGATGAGGAGGCCCGCGGTGATCCGGTCGAGGCGGTGGATGGCGACGAGGTCGGGTTCGTCGCGGTCGACGCGCAGGCGGGTGACGACGCTTTCGCGGACGAAGCGGCCATTGGGGGTGCTCGCGAGGAAGTGGGGTTTGTCGACGACGAGGAGGTCCTCGTCCTCGAACACCGTCGTCACCTCGAAGGCGATCCGGTCCTCCGGCGGCACGGGGCGGTGGAAGAAGTAGAAGCCGCCGGGGATCACAGGATCGTCCCAGGACACCGAAGTGCCCGCGGCGTCGCACATCTGGCCGGGGAGCAGATCGTGCGCGTCGGCAGGCGTCTGCGCAGTGAGCGCGCGTCTCTCGTCCTCGGCGGCGTGCGGGAACTCGGCAGACAGCCAGTCCCCGATCGTCGCAGGCACGGGCAGGTGGGCCTTGGCGTGAGTCGCCAGTCCCCCGGGAGCGCGGAGCACGGTCGCCGAGATGCCCTCTCTCGGCGGTAACGGACTGCGCGGCATGCCCTCAAGTCTACGAGGGCGGCGGACTGGATCACGGGCCGGTCCTGGCATGAGCGCCGAGGATGCCGACCGTGATGCCGCGGCCGTGGCTGCGGACTTCGAGCGGTGGAATACGGTCCTCGAACAGGGGTGCGGTGCTCGAACAGGGAGATGTCAGCCCGCGGCCGGGGCCACCGCAATCGGGGCATTGTCGCGCGGCAGCGCGGTCAGGGCCGCCCGCGCATAGGTCGCGATCGTCGAGATGTGCCATTCGACTTCGAGGGCACTCGGGTTCGACCGGGCAGGGTCGAGGAGATCGACGAGGTTCTCGGCGATCGCGCCGACGAGCGAGCGGGCGAACACCTCGGCCGGATAGTCCAGCCCCAAGGTGCGCTTGAGCGCTGCCGCGATCACCGTGACGTATCCCCGACGCAGGGCACGGCGTTCGCGCTGGACGGAGTCGGGGACATCCTCGATGAGCAGAGCGTAGGCGAGGCCGCGGCCGGCGACGGAACGGCGGATGAAGACCTCGACGACGGCGCCGACGACCTCGTCGGGGGTGCCGCATGCATCGACCGCCTCGGTGACGACCTCGAGCTCATGGCCGGCGGCATTGGCGAAGACCGTGCGCAGCAGCTCGTCGCGGCTGTCGAAGAAGCTCGTGATGTGCCGCGGACTGCACGCGGCGGCGCGGGCGACGGCGTTGATGCTGGCAGCGGCGAAGCCTCCGTCGGCGACGACGAAGCGGGCGGCGTATTCGATGCGCGCACGCCGCTGCGCCGTGTTCGCGCGAGCTCGCGCGCTGTCCCGATGGGCCACTGGTCCTCGTCCTCGAAGAGATGATTCAGGTTTCAACAGTCAACGAGTATGGCACTCATCACGTCAGACGGCAACAGCCCTGATGACGGCACCGAGCGGGGACCCCGACGGCACGACCGCCTCGGCGGGGTGGGATACGCGTCGCGCCGCCGGGAGCCTGCGGAACTCCACGACCGCCTCGGCGAAGGAAGACGAACGGCCCGGACCTTGATGGTCCGGGCCGCTCATTCAGGCCTCAGGCGAACTGCTCCGCCTGTGAGGGGAGGAGGTCAGTCCTCGTCCTCGTCGTCCTTCTTCTCCACGACCAGGGTCTCCGTGGTGAGCACGAGGGCCGCGATCGACGCTGCGTTGCGCAGAGCCGAACGGGTGACCTTGACCGGGTCGATGATGCCTGCGGAGATGAGGTCGCCGTAGGAGTCGGTGGCGGCGTTGTATCCCTGGCCGGACTCGAGGTCCTGGACCTTGGACACGACGACGTAGCCGTCCTGGCCGGCGTTCTCGGCGATCCAGCGCAGGGGCTGGACGATTCCGCGCTTGACGATCTCCACACCGGTGGCACCGTCGTAGTCGAGGCCGAAGTCCTTGCCGTCGAGCACCTTGGCGGCGTGGATGAGAGCCGAACCGCCGCCGGCGACGACGCCTTCCTCGATGGCTGCACGGGTCGCGGACACAGCGTCTTCGACGCGGTGCTTGCGCTCCTTGAGCTCCACCTCGGTGGCGGCGCCGACCTTGATGACGGCGACACCGCCGGAGAGCTTGGCCAAGCGCTCCTGCAGCTTCTCGCGGTCCCAGTCGGAGTCGGTGTTCTCGATCTCGGAGCGGATCTGGGCGACGCGACCAGCCACGGCGTCATCGGCACCGGCACCATCGACGATGGTGGTGGTGTCCTTGGTGACGGTGATGGTCCGGGCGTTGCCGAGCTCGTCCAGGGTGACCTGGTCGAGCTTCATGCCCATGTCCGGGGTGACGACCTGCCCGCCGGTGAGGACGGCGAGGTCCTCGAGGATGGCCTTGCGGCGGTCACCGAATCCGGGAGCCTTAACGGCGCAGACGTTGAGGATGCCGCGCAGCTTGTTGACGACCAGCGTCGACAGCGCTTCGCCCTCGATGTCCTCGGCGATGATGAACAGCGGCTTGCCGGCCTGCTGGACCTTCTCGAGGACGGGCAGGAGCTCCTGGATGTTGGAGATCTTGCCCTGGTTGATGAGGATCAGCGCGTCATTGAGGATCGCCTCCTGGCGGTCCGCATCCGTGACGAAGTGCGGGGACAGGTAGCCCTTGTCGAACTGCATGCCCTCGGTGATCTCCAGCTCCACATCGGAAGCCTGGGACTCGTCGATGGTGATGACGCCGTCCTTGCCGACCTTGTCGAAGGCGTCGGCGATGAGCGAGCCGATCTCCTCCGACTGGGCGGACAGACCGGCGACGTGCGCGATCTCCTCGGAGCCGGCCACATCACGGGAGATGGAGCCGAGTTCCTCGGAGACGGCCTCGACGGCGGTCTCGATGCCGCGCTTGAGCGCGCCGGGGGCGGCGCCTGCGGCGACGTTGCGCAGACCTTCGTTGACGAAGGCCTGGGCCAGGACGGTCGCGGTGGTGGTTCCGTCACCGGCGATGTCGTTGGTCTTGGTGGCGACTTCCTTGGCCAGCTGAGCGCCGAGGTTCTCGTAGGGATCGTCGAGCTCGACCTCACGGGCGATGGTCACGCCGTCGTTGGTGATCGTGGGGGCGCCCCACTTCTTGTCGAGAACGACGTTGCGGCCGCGGGGTCCGAGCGTCACCTTGACGGTGTCGGCGAGGGTGTTGACACCCTTCTCGAGCGAACGACGGGCCTCGTCGTTGAATTCCAGATTCTTAGGCATTCGTCCTCCTGTCTCAGTCGTATGTCAGTGATTCAGGGGATTCAGCCGATGACGGCGAGCACGTCGCGAGCCGAGAGCACGAGGAACTCTTCGCCGGCGTACTTGACCTCGGTGCCGCCGTACTTCGAGTAGATGACCTTGTCGCCGACGGCGACGTCGACGGGAACGCGGTTGCCGTTGTCTGCAACGCGGCCGGGGCCCACTGCGACGACTTCGCCTTCCTGCGGCTTCTCCTTGGCAGTGTCGGGAATGACCAGACCGCTGGCGGTGGTCTGCTCTGCTTCGACCTGACGGATGACGATCCGATCTTCGAGTGGCTTGATGGAGACCGACATATCGGGCTCTCTCCCTTCGCTGGGTTCAATTCTTGTGAAGACAGACGGCGGCTGCTGCCTGAGGAACCTCTCGTCGTCGCGGGTGCCGAGGTGTTCGACCGTCTCATGAAACTGGCACTCACTGAGCGTCAGTGCTAATTCGACTCTATGACTCCTTTAGCACTCGGTCAACTCGAGTGCCAGGAAAACCTCACGCTCTCGGCGAAAGCTCAGTCTCGGGGCGCCGAGTGCGGGCGCAGAGATGCGACGAGGGACCCCGGAATTCCGGAGTCCCTCGTCGCTTCTGCTCTCGTCGGGAGGTGAGCTCCCGTCGGGAAGCATCAGCCGCCTCGGCGGGGTCAGGTCAGGCGCAGGACCACTGTCCCCAGCCGGCCTTGGCCTGGAGCGTCTTCGCACGGTCGAACTGCTCACGCGGGCTGGCGTCGATCGGGTTGCCCGAGCCGCCCACGCTGCGCCAAGTGGCGAGCTTGAACTGGAAGAGACCGAAGTGCGCGTTGTTCTGCTTGTTCACCGCCCGCGGGTTGAAGTTCGACTCGCACTTGGCGACCTGGTACCACTTCGAGCCGGGTCCGCCGAGCATCGCCTTGATCTCCTCGGTCGACATCGATCCGCCTCCACCGGAGCTCGAACCGCCATCTCCGGAACCGGAGCCGGAGCCGCTGTCGCCCGAACCGGAGTCGGAGCCGCCCGAGGAGGACTCCTTCTTCTTCGTGCCTTCGATGACGACCTTGGCCTGAGGTTCGGTGAGGACCTTCTCGCCCTTCTTCTCCTTCTCGACCTCATCGCCGTTGACGGTCTTGACCTGGTACTGGACTTCCTTCTGACCGGTCTTGCCCTTGTCCTCGACCTTGGTCTCGCCGACGTAGAGGGAGTCGGACTTCTTCTTCTCGACCTTGGGCTTGATGTCTTCCTTCTCCGTGACGGTCTTGTTCTCCACCCGGTTGACGGTGAGAACCTGTCCGTCGGTGACGGCTGCGTTCATGGGCACGGAGAGGAAGTCGTCCTTGTCGAGGGTCACCTTGGCCTCTTCGAGGGCATCGCCGGCGGTGCCGACGGGCGCGGTGACCTTGACGTCCTTGCCGTCGGCGACGACGGTGAGCGCCTTCGCCGTGGTGACGTCGATGTTCGTGGGGGCGTCGACCTTGAGCTTGTCGCTCGCCTCGGCGCTCAGCTGCGCGTCCTTGGCGTCGACGCCGAGGTCTGCCAGCGCCTGGCCGACGGTGTTCGCGTTGGTCCACTCGTCGGTCTTCTTGCCGTCGACGGTGAGCGAGACGTCCTTGGCCGTGTTGACCGTGACCGTCATATCGCGGTTGATCTTCGCGTCGACGCCGGGCTTGACCTGGTCGCGCTTGTCGATGTCGATGTTCTGACTGTCGAGGATCTCACCGACAGTGCCGCCGAAGGTGCGGATCTCCTCGGCCTTGCCGTTCACCTCGAGGGTGACCGGCTTGTTCATGGTGAGCACGGCACCCGTACCACCGACGAGTCCGGTGATGACGACCGCCTGTGCGGCGATCTGCACCTTGCGGTTCTTGAGAAAATCAATCACAGAAATATCCCCGAGCAGAGTTGATCAGCTGTTTGCGACTCATCCACTGTAACCGATTCGTTACATCGCTTGCAAAAGATCACGAAACCGTAACAGGAATCTCACAGACTCCCGGATTCCCGGATCCTCGCCGAGGCGGTCGCTCAGTCCCAGCCGCCGAGGTTATCGCTCAGTCCCAGCCGAGGCGGTCGCTCAGTCCCAGCCGCCGAGCGCGGTCTCGGCGTTGGCCCACACCGCCTCGGCGAGGTCGCCTGCATTCATCCCCCGCACCCCGGCGAGCATCCTCGCGGTGATCGGGGTGAGGTAGGGGCCTCCGGGCTTCCCCCGGTACGGGTGCGGGGTGAGGAAGGGTGCGTCGGTCTCGGTGAGCAGGAGCTCGAGCGGTGCAGAGGCGGCGGCCCGGCGCAGCTCGTCGGCGTTCTTGAACGTGATGTTGCCGGCGAAGGACATGAAGTAGCCGTGCTCGGCGCACTCGCGGGCCATCGCCTCGTCGCCGGAGAAGCAGTGGAAGATCGTCACCTCGGGCGCACCCTCCTCGCGGAGGATGCGCAGGACGTCGGCGTGGGCCTCACGATCGTGGATCTGCAGTGCCCGACCGGTGCGCTTGGCGATCTCGATGTGAGCGCGGAAGGACCGCTGTTGTTCGGCGATGCCGTCCTCTCCCGTGCGGAAGTAGTCGAGCCCGGTCTCCCCCACCACGCGCATCCGATCGCTGCTGACCACGAGCGTCTCGATCTCGGTGAGCGCATCGTCGAGGAGGCCGCGCTGCGCGAGCCGCGGCGCCTCGTTCGGGTGGAGCGCCGCTCCCCCGAGCATCCACGTCCGCCCGGGAGTCGGCGGCGTCGGAACCCGCGCGGCCACCTCGGGGGTGACTTCGGTGAGCGCTGCGGCACCGGCATACTGCGAGGCCACGAGCGCAGTCGTCCACCGGGCGGCGGGAAGGTCGCAGCCGATCTGGACGATCCGCGTCACTCCGGCCGCCTCGGCGGTGTCGAAGAAGAAGTCGAGGTCGGGGAACTCCTCGGTCTCGGCCGGGGCGACCTCGGGGGCGGGTTCGCCCGCGCCGAGCGGCAGCCGCACACCCGTGCAGATGTCGAGGTGGGTGTGGGTGTCGACGATCGGGTGCGGCAGGGGCTCGGGCACCGGAGGATAGGTTCCAGCGGCACGCGACGCCATTACTCCGCCTCCTCCACGAACTTCGGGAACACCGGTACCGGCGTGGGCAGCGGGGTGCCGGGCACGAGCGGGAAGTCGATGGCGGCGAACGAGCGGGGATCCACCTCGGCGGCGGCGATCCCGCCTTCGGTGGCCTCGGCGGCGGCCGGCGCGATGCCGGCACCGGCGAAGGCCGCACCTGCGGCGACGCCGACGGCGGCACTCGCGGTCACGGTGTCCATCACCTCGGCGCCGGAACCGGATTCCGTCGCGGTCGGCAGGACCGTTGCCCCCGCCTCGGCGACTCCGGCGGGAACACCGAGGAGGTCGAGGATCCGGCCTGCGGATTCGGGCATGACGGGCTGGATGAGGATCGAGACGATGCGCACGACCTCGATCGTCACCCACAGCACGGTGGCCATGCGCTCGGGATCGGTCTTCTTGAGCTTCCACGGCTCCTGCGCGGAGAAGTAGCGGTTGGCCTCGGTGAGCACCTTCCAGCACGCGTCGACGTAGAGGTGGAGGCTCTGGGTGTCGATGTGCTTGCGCGCCGTGGCGAGAGTGTCGCGGGCGAGCGCGAGCAGGGTTTCGTCCGCCTCGGTGAGGTCACCGGGCTGCGGGACCTGGCCGTCGCAGTTCTTCGCGATCATCGACAGCGAGCGCTGGGCGAGGTTGCCGTATTCGTTGGCGAGGTCGGCGTTCTTGCGCGTGATGATCGAGTCCTTCGTGTACGAGCCGTCCTGGCCGTAGGAGAACTCGCGCAGGAGGAAGAAGCGCAGCGTATCGAGGCCGAACGCGTCGACGAGGTCGATGGGGTCGACGACGTTGCCGACGGACTTCGACATCTTCTCACCGGCGTTGAAGAGGAAGCCGTGGGCGTGGACGCGGCGGGGCAGCTCGATGCCGGCGGACATGAGGAACGCCGGCCAGTAGACGCTGTGGAAGCGGATGATGTCCTTGCCGATGATGTGGACGTCGGCCGGCCACCACTTCTCGAGCCGCTCGAGGTCGTCGGGGTAGCCCGCGGCAGTGAGGTAGTTCGTCAGCGCGTCGATCCACACGTACATCACGTGCTTGTCGTTGCCGGGCACGGGCACGCCCCAGTCGAAGGTCGTGCGCGAGATCGAGAGATCCTTGAGTCCGGAGGCGACGAACGACGCGACCTCGTTGCGGCGGGAGTCGGGGCCGATGAACTCCGGGTGGTCACGGTAGAGCTCGAGGAGGGGCTCCTGGTACTTCGAGAGGCGGAAGAAGTAGGACTCCTCCTCCGTCCAGGTCACCTCGGTGCGGGTCTCCTTCGACAGCCGCACGCCGTCGACGACCTCGGTCTCGTCCTCGGTGTAGAACGCCTCGTCGCGCACCGAGTACCAGCCCGAGTACGAGTCGAGGTAGATGTCACCGGCCTCCTCGAGCCTGCGCCAGATCGCCTGCGAGGCGGCGTAGTGGTCGGGGTCGGTGGTCCGGATGAACCGGTCGAACGTCGAGCCCAGGGCCAGCTGCGTGTCGCGGAAGCTCTTCGCGTTGTCGTCGGCGAGCTCCTTCGGGGTGATGCCCAGCCTGTTCGCCGCCTGGAGCATCTTGAGACCGTGCTCGTCGGTGCCGGTGGCGAAGAAGACCTCGTGGTTGTCGAGGCGCTTGAACCGCGCGATCGTGTCGGCGGCGATGTACTCGTACGCGTGCCCGATGTGGATGGCCCCATTGGGGTAGGCGATGGCTGTTGTCACGTAGTAACCCATAGGCCACTCAGTCTAAAGGACGCGCGGCGGCAGGGCCGACGGGGTCCGGGGAGGGGGCGGGTGGAGGTGTGGGGTGGCGGGTACGCAGTCGACGCGGTCCGGGGGTGGTGGACTGGAGGTGTGGGGCGGCGGGTACGCAGTCGGCGCGGGGGCGGGCTTGGCGGGGCGGGGCGCAGTCCACGGCCGGGCGGCCAGGTGAGCGAGCGGGCGCAGTGCACGGCCGGGCGGGCGGGCGCAGTCCGCGGCCGGGCGGGCGGGCGAGCGAGGCAGTACCGGGTTTGAGCTCACTTGGATCTCGAGAGCTCAGTTCACGAACTGTGCCGTGGAGACTCAAGTGAGCTGCAACCCGGATTCGGCGCGTGGCCATCATCGAGACACCGACCGTTGATGGCACGCACGCTGGTTCCGCAGGGTCGTGGGGGCCCGGAGACACTCAGAACCGGAAACACTCAGAGCACGAGCGGGTCGATCCGGAACTCGAGGAGGCGAGGAGCCTGTTCGAACAGCTTGAGGCCGAAGACCTGTGGGTTGAGGATGTCGTGAAAAGTGAAGTGCACGACGGTGTAGCCCATCTTCAGCAGCATGTTGTGCTGATAGCTCTCGTGTCGGAGGCGACCGCGTCCGGCGTCCTCGTACTTGCCGCTGCCGTCGACCGCAAGAGCAGTCATGGTCGCCCTGTGCAGGAAGTCGAGACGGGTGAGAAGCTCTCCGTCGGCGGCGACGTTCCACTGCTGGACGAAGTCGTGGAGGCCCAGGGTATGCAAGTTGAATGAGCAGCGACTCTCCGCGTAGCTCTCCGACATCGGCGAGATCCGCTCCACGATCCTCTGCGCCCGAGCTGACCCCCGAGTCAATCGCCGCACGGCGGGCATCACTTCGGCCTCGACCGCCGTCGAACCGAGTTCTCGCACCTTCCGAGAGTCAGAGAAGGCGAGCGCTCTGCCTCCGTTCGCCGCTGTGACGCTTCGGCGCAGCACGGTTTCGAGTGCCGCGAACCCCGACACCGGGCCGCCGAACTCGATGAGATCGAGCCCGGTGCGCACCGCACTGGTCACCGTCAGACGTCCGATGGCCTCCCGATCCTCGGCTGGCACCGCGCGCCGCAGGCGGCGAATGGCCGTGCTTCTCGTGCTCGCCGTCGGATGCATGACGGTCAACGGCCGGAGGGCCAGGTCGAACATCGGCAGGTCGTGGAGCAGTGCCGCGGACGCACCGGCCACGACGTCGGCAGACCGGTAGCTCCTATAGTGGATCGCCTGGAGACGGGCCAGCAGAGAGGTGAACTGGCGATCTCTCGCGCGCTCGTCTCCCGAAGTAGTTCGGAAGTAGTCCGTCCATTCGGTGTCGGTGATCAGCGAACCAATCCGCTTGTGCTGCGGCCTGCCGCACGCGGCGGCAATCGAGTAGACACCGGCACACAACCTGATCAGGCAGCAGTTGACCGCACGACTGATCTCTGTGCTGGACACGCCCACCGCTTTGAGGTCTCGATTGGTGACGACGTTGTACCTGAGTTCGATTCGGGCATTCATCCCTCCACTGTGATCACCACGGTCGTCGAGCGCACTGCTGAAATTCCGAGCTGTTGACAGACCTCGAGCCTCCACAGGCGAATCGCACACGAGTCGACGCGGTCATCCACAGGTGCGTCCGTCCGCCGAATCTCCAATCGCGGCAGGGCATTGCCCGCCCACGCCCACCGGCACCCGGCGTCACAGCCGAACGACGCATGTGCAGCTCACGTGAATCTGCACAGCCCAGTTCACGAACTGAGCTCTCCACACTCACCTGAGCTGTGACCGTCCACAGGGCAGAACGTACAAGTCGGCGCCGGGGACGGGCCCCGCGCCTCAGGCGCGGTGGAGCCAGGCCTCGTAGATCTCGCGCTTGGACAGACCGAAGCGCTTGGCGATCTGACCTGCCGCTTCCTTCGCCCGCACGCCCGATTCGACGAGAACCTCCATCTCGCCGAGGTGGTCCTCCGGCTCCGTCTCGACGGCCGTGGCGCCGGCGAGGACGAGGGTGAGCTCGCCGCGCAGACCCTCGGCAGCGGCGTCGCGGAGGGAGCCGACGGTGCCGCGCAGCGTCTCCTCGAAGGTCTTCGTCAGCTCCCGACTGATGCTCATCGGCCGATCCGGCCCGATGACGGCAAGCAGATCGTCCATGGTGTCGGCGATCCGGTGGGGGCTTTCGAAGAAGACCATCGTGCGCTTCTCGGTCTTGAGCTCTTCGAACAGCGACGTCCTCGCCCCCGACTTGCGCGGGATGAATCCCTCGAAGCTGAAGCGATCGCTCGGCAGGCCGGAGACGGCGAGCGCCATGAGCACCGCCGAGGGCCCGGGGGTCGCGCTGACCGGGAGATCCGCCTCGGCGCAGGCTCTGACCACCCGGTAGCCGGGATCGGAGACGGCCGGCATTCCCGCGTCGCTGAGCAGGACAACGGTCTGACCTGCGCGGATGAGGTCGACGATCTCGGGGGCGCGACCCTGTTCGTTGTGGTCGAAGACGCTGATGACGCGCTTCGTGTGAGTCAGCCCGAGCCTCTGTGCCAGCGAAAGGAACCGGCGAGTGTCCTCGGCGGCGATGACGTCGGCGGATTCGATGGCCTCCATCATCCGGGGCCCGGCATCGCCGAGGTTGCCGATCGGAGTCCCGACGAGGATGAGCTTCCCGCCTGTGCCGGCGAGGAGGCGGGGGCCGGCAGAGTGCACGGAGTTGAGAGCGTCGTCATCGTCGATGCCCGGGGCAGTCGCGTCGGTAGCCGTCGACGGCTCGCCTGCCGGAGCGATCGAGCCGTCGGCGGCGCCTGTCGGTCCGTCCGCGCGGCCCTCATCGTTCGAGCGCGGGTGGAGTCGACTGCTCAACTGTAGGACGAGGTGCCCGCGAACAGGCCGAACCCGAGGATCACGACGAAGAAGAGCACGTAGACGACCCAGAACAGGATCCACAGCGCCGTGCCGATGTAGCCGACCCAGAGGGCGGCGACCGCCATGCCGTCTCCGCGTTCGCCGCGTTCACGGATCTGCTTGCGCGCGATGTGTCCCATGACGATGCCGGCGATGCCTGCGATGAAGAAGCTCGAGACGACGCCGAAGATCGAGGCGACGAGCGCGATGATCGCCAGCGTGTTGTTCGGGGGCAGCGGCTGGTAGCCGGGTCCGGCGCTGCCGTAGCTCGACGCAGCATAGCCGCTGCCGGCGTTCGCGGGCTGGTAGCTGTTCGCGGGCGGGCCGGATTGCGGCTGCTGGTAGTACATGTCCGGATTGTTCCAGTTGTTCTGGCTGCTCATGTCTTCTTCTCCTCGGATTCGCCACCAACGGTGCGGTTCACCACCAACGGTACTCAGACAATCATCCCCGAGAAAGGCGAGAGTGTTGCAATCCTGCATCTCCGACTCCCAGCCTCGACAGGCGGGCGCCGCGGCTTGCCGTCAGCAGTGGTGCCACAACCCACCTCGGATCGAAGCCGTTGGTCAAAGCCGTCGGTCGAAGCCGTCGTTCAAGGCCGTTGGTCAAAGCGGTCGTCCGAGGCAGTCGTTCGAAGCGGTCGTCCGAGACCGCCGACCGAGGCGGTCGGCTCAAAGCCTCGACCTGCGATCGCCCGAGGCCGCCGGTCGAAGCCGCCGGCCGAAGACCTCGACCTGCGGTCGACCGAGGCCGCCGACCGAGGCCCGCCGGCCGAAGCTGTCAGAAGACCGTCGACCCGAAGAAACTGACCCCGAGGAGCGCGACCACGAAGAGGAGGAAGACGATCAGCAACAGGCCCAGCCCGATGCTGATGTAGCCCATGACGAGACCGGCCGTGGCCTGCCCGCTGCCGCCTTCTCCGCTGCGCTTGATCTGACTCTTCGCCACATGGCCGAATATCACTGCGAGGATCGGAGCGATCCAGAGGACCAACGACAGCAGACTCGCGAAGTACTGGATGATGGGGACGAGCGAGAGGATCATGACGACGAACCCGCCGCCCAATCCCACGATCCCCATGATCATCGACCAGTTCGCCAGCCCGTTGGTCTTCGTCATCACGACCATCGGCGCCCCATAGGTGCCGTACGTGACCGGCTGACTGTAGACGGGCTGCGCGGGCACCATCTGACCGTACTGCGCACCCGAGTACGGCGCACCTGAGTATGCCGCACCCGACTGCTGCGGATCCGGCTGGCCGACGGAGTCGAGGTACTGACCGTAGTCCGTGTACTGGCCGCCGCCGTAGCGCACCTGCCCGTCATCCGGCACGGGACCGTATTCGAGGGGCGGCTGAGACTGACCGAAGTGCTGTGAGCCGACCCGCGGAGGGTCGCTCGGGCGGTCGTACGACACTTTCATCACCGTCTTCGCTCGTGCACGGACCTGCTGTCCCCCAAGCCTAGCCGCCACCGGGCCCGCACGGTATTGCGTCACCTGCCGGAGACACGGTCCCGCCCAGGCTGAGCGTCCCACCTGGGTTCGCGCCCTAGACTTGGCCCTGATGACAGCACCCGCAGATCCCCCATCGCCGAGGCGACCGTCCGACCCGGACTCCAGCTCGGACCCAGCGTCGACCCCCGACCCCGAGCAGTCCGACGGCTCCGCGTCGACCCGCACCGCAACGGCAACCACCACGGCTCCGCGCTCCCCCGAGAACGCGACCCCTGGCGCCTCCAAGAACTCCACCGGCCGCCCCGCCAAGGACGAGCGCGCCCGTGCCCGCGAGGACCGGGCCCGCAAGCGAGAAACCGTCCTCGCCGGTGCCGCGGCACTGCGCCGACAGTCCTTCGCCGCCGGCATGTGGGCGACCAAGGCCCCGGTCTGGATGTGGCCGGCCCTCATCATCATCACCCTCATCAGCCTGGTGCTGCGCCTCTTCCGCCTCGGCTTCCCCGGCCGCCTCATCTTCGACGAGACGTACTACGTCAAGGACGCGTACTCGGTGGTCAACTTCGGCTACGAGCGCGCCTGGCCCGAGAACGCCGACGCCTCCTTCAACGCCGGTGACCCCAGCGTCATCGAGAACGCCCCCGAGTACGTCGTCCATCCCCCGCTCGGCAAATGGATCATCGGCCTCGGCATCGACCTCTTCGGCGCCGACGACTCGTTCGGCTGGCGCTTCTCCGTCGCCATCGTCGGCACCCTCACCGTCTTCCTCATGGGCCTCGTCGCCTGGAAGCTCTTCCGCTCCGCGTTCTTCGCCTGCGTCGCCGCGGGCCTGCTGTCCATCGACGGCGAGCACTTCGTCCACTCCCGCACGAGCCTCCTCGACATCGTGCTCATGGCCTTCATCCTCCTCGCCTTCTATCTCCTCCTCCTCGACCGCGAACAGGTGACGAAGCGCCTCGCCCGCTGGGCCGCCGACGTCGACCATCCCCCCGCCGAGGCGACCGCCGCCTCTGCGCCCGACCCGGATTCCGCGCCCGCCTCGACCACCGACCCAGCGACAACGACCACCGCGACCACTGCCACCACCGCCCGAGGCCGCAAGTCCCCCGCCGCCCGGCGCGCCGACCTCATCAACTTCGGGCCCCGCCTCGGCGCGCGTCCCTGGCTCATCGCCGCCGGCATCAGCCTGGGCCTGGCCACCGGGGTCAAATGGTCGGGCCTCTACGCACTCGCGGCCTTCGGCATCCTCGTCGTCGCGTGGGACGTCCACTCCCGCTTCCGCGCTGGCGTCGTCCACCCCTGGCTGGGATCGTTCCTGCGCGACATCGTCCCCGACTTCCTCAAACTCGTCCCCACCGCCCTGGTCGCCTACGTCGCGACATGGACGGGCTGGATCGTCACCGACGGCGGCTGGAACCGTCAATGGGCCGCCGAGACCCCCGGCTGGTGGCAGGCTCTGCCGTCCTGGCTCGACTGGATCCCCTCGCTCGCGCAGTACCACTACACGGCGTACTCCTTCCACGTCGGCCTCGACTCCGAACACCCGTACATGTCGAACCCGTGGGGCTGGATCGTCCAGTGGCGGCCGACCTCGTTCTACTACGAGTCGCTGAGCCAGGGCGACCTCGGCTGCACCGCGGTCAAGTGCTCCTCGGCGATCATCTCGGTGGGCAACCCGATCATCTGGGGATTCGCCCCCGTCGCCCTCCTCATCGTCCTCGCCGCATGGATCCTGCGCCGAGACGCCCGCGCCGGCGTGATCCTCGCAGGCCTCGCCGCGACCTGGCTGCCGTGGTTCGCCTACCAGCAGCGGACGATCTTCACCTTCTACACGATCGTCATGATCCCCTTCGTCGTCCTCGCGCTCGTCTACTGCCTCGCGCTGCTGTGGGGTCGCCGGACGCCGTACCCCGCGTTCACCCCGCGCACCCCGATGCCCTCCCCAGCGTCACCGACGCCCACCACCGCGACGACCGCAGCGTCGCCCACCACCGCGACGACCGCAGCGTCACCGACCTCCGCGCCCCCCGCCGAGACGACCGCCCCGACTCCGCCAACCGCGCAGTCACCCGACGCCCCGACCGGTGCCTCGTCCGGTGCCCGCCGCAGGCTCCGCCGACCTCCGTGGCCGCTGCTCGCCCGCCGCCTCGCCGTCGGCCTCGTCCTCGTCGCAGCCGTCCTCGCGTTCGCCTACTTCTGGCCGATCTACACCGGCGAGGTCATCCCGTTCGAGGCCTGGAACAACCGGATGTGGAACGTCACCTGGCGCTGACCTGAACCGGACATGACGCGGTCGCCTCGCCGACACCGATCGTTCACCTCCCGGACACGGCCCGTCGTTAGCGTCGAGGCATTGTGACTGACGAAGCGACACTGAACCACCCAGCTCCCACCTCGGCGAACGCCACCGGAACCGGCACGGATCCGCACCCTGGACCCGGGGTCGTCGCCATCATCCCGGCCCGCGGAGGATCCAAGGGGATCCCCCTGAAGAACCTCCAGAAGGTCGCCGGCGTCTCCCTCCTGGCCAGGGCGATCAACGCGGCCAAGGCCACCCCGAGCATCGACCGGGTCATCGTCTCCACCGACCATGACGGCATCGCCGCGGAGGCGATCCGGGCCGGCGCCGAGGTGTCCCACCGTCCCGCGGAGATCGCCGGGGACACCGCGACGAGCGAATCCGCGATCATCCACACCCTGGGCACCCTCGACGCCGACTACGGCATCACCGTCTTCCTCCAGTGCACCTCCCCGTTCATCGACTCCGCGTCGATCGACAACGCGGTGTGCCGGGTCCGCGACGAGACGGAGGACGTCGTCTTCTCAGCCGTCGCCGACCACTCGTTCCTCTGGCGCCTCGGCGGCGACGGGGAAGCGGTCGCCGTCGGCCACGACCAGTCGTTCCGGCCCCGCCGCCAGGACCGGCCGCAGCACTACAACGAGACCGGGGCGTTCTACGTCATGCGCACCGCAGGCCTCCTCGAGCACGGGCACCGGTTCTTCGGCCGGGTCGGCATCGAAGAGGTCCCGCCCGAACACGCCCACGAGATCGACGACATGTCCGACCTCACCCTGGTCCGTGCGATCGCCTCGACTCAGGAGACCGCGCAGGTCATCGACGTCGACGCACTGGTCACCGACTTCGACGGCGTCCACACCGACGACGGGGCCTACGTCGACGAGGACGGCAACGAACACGTCCGCGTCCACCGCGGCGACGGCATGGGCGTCTCCCGCCTCGTCCGATCAGGTCTGCCTGTCATGATCCTCTCAAAGGAACGCAACCCAGTCGTCACCCGCAGGGCGGAGAAACTTCATGTTCACGTAACCCAGGGTGTCGACAATAAATCGGAGGTCCTGCGGTCGTGGATCGACGAGCAGGGCCTTGACGCAGCACGCGTGGCCTATGTCGGCAACGACATCAACGACCTCGAAGCCTTCGACGTCGTCGGATGGCCGATCGCCGTCGCCGACGCCCATCCCAAGGTGCTCGCGGCAGCCCGGGTGGTCCTCGACCGGCCGGGCGGGCGGGGCGCAGTCCGGGAGGTCTGCGACCTCATCCCGGTCCGCAGCTGAACGGCACGGACCGGTCACGCGGCACCGACCGGCACCCAGCCTCGGCGAGGCGGACACGACCACGACAGGGCCTCTGCCTCCTCGGCGAGGCGGACCCGCCCCCGACGACCACACAACCTCACATGCAAGCGCACCACCCCACCCGGCGCGGACACACCATCCCGCGTCTGAAACGAAAGCAGGACTCATGACGGATCACATCACCCCCGTGGCCTTCGGCGACCAGCTCGTCGGCCCCGATCAGCCCGTGTACATGATCGGTGAGATCGGCATCAACCACAACGGTGACGTCGAGATCGCCAAGCAGCTCATGGATGCCGCTGCCACGGCCGGCGCTCAGGCCGTGAAGTTCCAGAAGCGCAACCCCGACGTCGCCGTGCCCGAGCACCAGAAGTCGAAGATGCGGCAGACCCCGTGGGGCGAGATGACCTACCTCGACTACAAGTTCCGCGTCGAGTTCGAACGCGAGGAGTACGCGGAGATCGACCGCTACGCGAAGGAACTCGGCCTGCAGTGGTTCGCCTCCCCGTGGGACACCGACTCCGTGGACTTCCTCGAGAACGAGTTCGACGCCCTCACCTACAAGGTCGCCTCGGCGTCCCTGACCGACTTCGAGCTGCTGCGCGCGATCGCTGCGACCGGCAAGCCCGTCCTCTGCTCCTCGGGCATGTCCGACTGGGCCACCCTCGATGCCGCCGTCGAGGTCTTCGACCGCGACAAGCTCGTCCTCATGCACGCCACCTCGACCTACCCGCTGCCCCCGGAGGAGGTCAACCTCCGGGCGATCCCGGCGATGATCGAACGCTACGGCGTGCCCGTGGGCTACTCGGGCCACGAGCTCGGCCTCGAGATCTCCTTCGCCGCCGCGGCACTCGGCGCGGTGACGATCGAACGCCACATCACGCTCGACTCCTCGATGTGGGGCTCGGACCAGTCCGCGTCGATGGAGCCGCGCGAGTTCGCCTCCCTCGTCAAGGGCGTCCGTGTCCTCGAGAAGGCCATGGGCGACGGCGTCAAGCGCATCATGCCCGGTGAGGAGTCGAAGATCGACTCCCTGCGCAAGGTCACGGTCTGAGCTGACGGCTGAGCCACCTCGGCGCGCACGATCTTCAAAGCGAGGGGCGAGCGCGCCGAGGTGGCTCTCGTCTGCGATCTCTCACCCCGACGTGCAGAAGTCCGTCGGGGCGGTTCTGTGTCCATGCGTCTCACCTGCAGCCCCAGGACGAGCGAGGACAACCTTCGGTGAACACTCCGGCCTACCCCGTTAACCTCGTCGTCACCTGCTGTTACTCGGCCGTGTCTACCATCATCTGAGCCCATGCACGTGCGGTGGTCTCCCGCGGACGTGCTCAGCAGTGAAAGGACCCCATGACCACTCCCCTGACCAGTGTCATCATCGCGGCGAAGAACGCCGAGCACACCATTGGGAGCAGTCTCAAGAGCTTGACCATGCAGGGGTTCACCCCCGATGAACTCGAAGTCATCGTCGTCAACGACGGCTCGGATGATCATTCGGCCGAGGTCATCGCCGAATTCGACGACAAACTCAACCTGGTGACCATCGAGAACCCCGCCTCGCTCGGAGTTTCGGCTTCGCGCAACCTTGCGCTCGAGGCGTCGACCGGGCAGACGATCACCTATCTCGACGGCGACGACTGGTATGCGCCCGGACACCTGCGGAAGATGACTGACGCAATCAACGGACTCGGCGTCGACTTCGTCAAGATCGACTATGTCCTTGTCGAAGGCACCAAACGCAGCCTCAATCAGGCACCCTGCGCCGTCCGAAACCGGCCGCTGAACCCACGCGACTACATCATGCCCGCGAACATGCCGACGATGGTCGACTACCCAGCGTGCTGGACAGGCATCTTCACTCGCAGCATGGCCGATCGCGGCCTGCTCACCTTCGATCCTGCGCTGCGGACCTGCGAGGACCGGCCATGGACCTGGCGACAGCACCTCGAATCCGATTCGTTCGCCGTCATCAACTCGGCGGGACTGTGCTACCGCAAGGGAATGTCGACGTCGCTGACCTCGATCTACGACGAACGGCAGCTCGATTTCATCCCGGCATTCCGGACCGTGTTCGCGATGCTCGAGAACGACCCCGAGGTCGACGAATTCGAGACGAAAGCCGTGAGGAACTTCCTGTCGATCCTCTACCACCAGCTCGTCAAACGATCAGATCAGATGAGCTCAGAGGTGAAGCAGAAGCTGTTCGCCGGTGCCACCACGAACGTGAAGATGATCAAACCCGAGCTGGTCGATCGAGTGGTCGAAAGATTCGGCGACGACCGAGTACCGGTCATCGCCCCGGTCCTGAGGAGGGCACACGCATGACACAGCTCATCCAGATCTCGACCCTGTACCAGCTCGCCAACGTCGCCGCGAACATCGATGCCGGCCATTTCGGGGCGGCCGACGAACGCCGCATCCTGGTTGTGGCCAACAATGCCTATGCGCCTGAGATCACGCCGGCGGCAACTGAGCTGCTCGGTTCCTCGACCCTGCTCAGCCGCTTCGATTCCGTCGTCGACTGGAACGCGGCCATCTGGCCGAGCCACCCCAAGCAGTTCGGGGTCTCGCCCACTCGTGCCCCGATCATGCGCACCCTGCTCGAGAGGCTGTGGTCGCTGTCGCCCGACGAGGACATCTCCCTTGTCGTCGAATCGCTGCCCGGCCACCCTGCCCACGCCCTTACGCAGATCTTCGCCGACGCTCCCATCTCCGTGCACTCCGACGGCCTCATGAGCTACGGACCGGTCCGGAACCCGCTCGGACGTCCGCTGTGGCAGCGGCTCGAGAACGTTCACTACACCGATCTGCTGCCAGGGGTCATGCCACGTCAGCTCGCCGAACATGCTCCGAATCGCGTCGCCCTGACCGTTGATGAGCTCCGACCGGTCGTCGAGGAAATGGCACGCGAATCCGATGGCGCACTCGCAGCCGCGGGCCTGGCGAACCCGATCGACGACAGCGCTCTTGTCCTCGGACAGTATCTCGCGGAAATCGAACTCATCACCGAAGAAGAGGAGATCCAGCTCCACCTCGACATGCTCGATGAGGTGAAGCGCCGCGGCCTGAGCACGGTGGTCTTCAAGCCGCACCCGACATCCGCCCGAACCGTCGCCGAGCCGCTCAGACGGCGCGCGGAGACCCTGGGACTGCGGTTCGTCCTCGCCGATGTGCCCGTCCTCGCCGAGGTGGTGGCGTCGAGGACGCAGCCCCGCCTCGTCGTATCGTGCTTCTCGACGGGGCTGGTGACCACGCAGGCGCTGTTCGGAACCGAGACCGCCGCAGTGGGCACGAAGCTGCTCCTCGAACGGATCGCCCCGTATCAGAACAGCAACCGCATCCCCCTGACTATCGTCGACGCGCTCCACCGCGGTGGTTACGCACTCGAAGACAGCGCCGACGGTCGAGGACTGCGCGAATTCAATGCCCTCATCGACGCCGTGACCTACTGCATGCAGGCGAACATCATGTGGCATCTGCGAGAGCCGGCCGCTCGGTTCCTCACCGACGCTCTCGGGACGGACGACATGGTGTACTTCAAGCGCAAACGACTCACCCGACTCGAACTGCCGGGCAGTCTCGAGGCCTCGGCTCGCGGACGCGTGTTGAGGACGGGAAAGCGGATTCTGCGCAGGAATGCGAAGACGGCGCTGACGAAGCTCGACAAGCGCGGAATCAAGATCGACGTCGCCAAGCTGACCGGGCGGCGCACCTGAGCATGGCGAAGAAGACGTCGAAGCGGACCGCGATCGCCTTCGTCGAATCGCCCCTGCAGTTCCTCTCCGCACTCGAAGCCCACGAGCCGGACGAAGAGCTGCTCATCCGGGCCCGAGCGAACGCGAAGGGGATGACCTCGTTCCTCGACGCGTTCGACCCGGCCTGGCTGCCCGAGCGCGTCCGCCTCGACCGTGAGGGGGCGAAGCCCGGCATCCTCCGCAAGGTCTCCCCGCAGCGGATCTACGTAGGCGATGCCTGTTCAGGGCAGGTGCACAAGGCCCTGTCGATGGCCTACCTGGAGAGGCGCATGCCCGAGATCGTCGTCCTCGACGACGGGTTGGCGACCTATTCGACGATCGAGACCCTCACCGCCAAGCGCGGACCGCTCGTGCGCCCCCGGCAGAAGCTCAAACCCTCTCGCGAGGTCATGGCCGCCTACGTCGCCGACCGGCTGCGCGGACTGGCCAACGCCGGTCGGCTGCGCTGGCACACCGCACTGCCGGTGCCGAAGTCCCTGCGCAACGCGTTCCTGCGCACCGGCGGCCAGATCACCCGCCACCGGTTCGAACACCTCCAGTCCCTGCCCACCGGCGGCAGCCATTCACGGGACACCCCGGTCATCGGGTCCTCGCTCGCCGCCGACGGCCTCATTCGCGAAGCCGACTATCTGGGCTGGCTGCAGGGGATCATCTCAGACGGTCCCATCACCTACTATCCGCACCGGCGTGAGACCGATGAGTTCCTCGCCGCCCTCGGCCGAGACGAGCGGGTGCGGATCAAGCACGTCGGCCTGCCGATCGAACTGCGGCTGATCAACCTGCCCGCCGATTCCGTCATCCGCAGCCTCCCGAGCACCGCGGCCGTGTCCCTGGCGGTGCTCAACCCGGATGTGCGCATCGAGGTCACCGAGGTCCCCGCCGAATGGTGGACCGGCGCCTCACCCGATAGTCTGCGAACGTCCCTCAACGCCCAAACGGTCACCGGTGATGACGAAACCTGAATCCCCCGCCCACCAGCCAGAGTTCGCGGCGACCGCAGTCGAGGTCGCCGACACTGTCGTCCCCTCACCTGCCGAAAGCCCGTCGGGGGCGGCACATCCGGTCGGCGCAGGCGATCCTGCGCATGAGCCGATCAGCATCGTCTCCGTCTCTGACAGCGAGTCCTACCTCAAGTGGGCGACACAGCTGCTGAGCACCCTGCCCGACGTCGAAGCGCACGTCTATCTCCTCGACAATCCGATCCTGCCCACCGACGAGCAGATCGCCAACGCCGTCGCCGAGACCGCCTGGGAGGGCCACGACATCCCTGTCGTTCCCCGCAGCGAACTCGGCGCCGTCCTCTCCCGTCACCGACCCGACATCGTCCTCGGTGCCGCAACGGGGCCGATCGTCGCCCAGCTCTTCCTCACCGCAAGCGCACTCGACCCCCGTCCCGCGCTCGTATCCGGACTGCCGGGAATGGGGTTGCCGGCGAGCGGCAAAGGGATGAACTACCGCCGACTCATGGACGCCTTCCTCGCCCATTCCTTCACCGAGGTGGGCGAATACCGGGCTGTGAGCGCGATGCGTCGGGTACCGGCAGAGATCCTCCTCGGCCGGCTGCCGATGCTCCGCTCGGAATCGGTGCCTCAGCCGCCGTCACCGCGAGAGCTGTCCACTGCCCCCCGGTCGCTCGTCTTCGCGCCACAGGCGAAAGTGCCGGCGGCCGCTGAGAACCGCGAGGCGATCATCACGGCGCTCGCCGCGTTCGCCGACAGACATCCCGAGTCACGGGCCATCGTCAAGATGCGCTCCCGTCCTGGCGAGCACGAAACCCACCACGAACAGCACTCGTACTTCGACATCATCGCGAGCCTCAAGGCCCAAGGAGTTCCGGGAGCGGATCGCCTCGAGATCGGCTATGGCCCGCTCACGGCCTTCCTCACCCCCGGCGCCGCTCTCGTCACCGTCTCCTCGACGGCCGCACTCGAATCGATCGACCGCAGCATCCCGACCCTGCTCATCTCCGATTTCGGGTTCGACAGAGAGCTTCTCAACGAGGTCTATGCCGACTCCGGCGCTGAAGGCACGCTTGCTGACGTCGCCGCGGGTCGAATCGGCTTCCCGAACCGGGCGTGGTTGGCGGAGAACTACTTCCACGACGACGACGGAAGTCTGCGCCGCAGCCTCGGACTGCTCGCGCTCCGCGCTCGCACTCGGCAGCTGCCGGACCGCCGTCGGTCGATCTGGAAGCAGAAGCGGATGCTCATGCGTGCCGAGGCCCGAACGTTCACGCCGACTCCGGTCATCCGCGTCTACCGGAGGATCCGCTACGGGCGCTGAGATACCACCACACCGGGCTCGTCGTCAGGCAGCGGCCGCTGACCGGCCCTAAGCCCGCTCGCCGGGAACGGTGCTGGAGTCGTCGAGCTCGACGACCACCTCGGCGGCGGGGGCCTGGTCCTTGAACACCCACGTGCGGTAGGCGTAGAAGCGGAAGGCCATGGCCAGGGCGATGCCGATGACGTTCGTCGAGATGTTGTACGTGAGCTGGTCGCGCATGTCGAGCAGGTACCACGTGACGCCGAGCGGGATGACGGAGATGATCATGCCGACGACGTTGACGACGATGAAGAGGACGATGCCGCGCAGGTTCGAATCGGTCGTCCGGTCCCCGTAGGTCCACAGCTTGTTACCGATCCACACGACGATCATCGCCGCGATCGTCGAGATGATCTTCGCCTTGATGGGGCTGCCGTCAAGCAGCGCAGGCACCGGACCGAGCCCGAAGCTCAGGATGTTGGAGAGTCCGACGTCGACGACGAAGCCCACCCCGCCGACAGTGAGGAATTTGAAGGCTTCCACCGCGAGGCGCCGTAGTCGGGCCGAGACTGACTCTTTCATGACAGCACTACTCTAGGGGGCCAGCTTCCGGACTCGCTGAATGCCCCCGGGCGAGTCGACGTCGCGCGGACCATGCGGCGCAAGCGAGGACGGCCGCCGCCCGCTGGTCATCGTCAGCATCGAAAGAGACCAGCGGGCATGCATTCGCAGACTTCCTGAACTCGCCAGCGCGTTCCATCCGAGCTCAGTGCCGCACTCACTTCACGTAGGCGGGGAACTCCGCGGGTTCGCCGCGCTGGGCGGCCGGGCTGACGTCGATGCCGTAGTCGCGGGCGTACTTTATCTCGGACCCGGTGTAGACGCCGTCGGCACCCTCCTTGAGGGTGAAGACGCGCGCCCCGCGCAGGCGGTTGCGCTCCGCACCGTCGAGACCGTAGGGGGCGAATCCGGTCGACGGGGAATACCCGAGCTCGATGCCGTAGTAGTTGCCCGAGTACGTGTTGATGTGGTCGTGGCCGACGAACAGCCCGCGGACGTCGCCACGGGCGAGCATCGCATTGAACATCCCCGAATTGAAGGGTCCAGGGCACTCGGCCTCGTTGCGCTCACCGATGATCGAGTGCTTCGCCTTCGCACGGCTGTGGTCCGCATCGGTGCGCGAGTCGATGCTCGAGAACCACATCGACCGATGCTCGTGGAGGGCGATGTGCTGGAAGACGAGTCCGGGCACCTTGGCACCCGCCCGCTTCTCGAGCTCCCGCGAAGCCTCGGCGTACCATTCGACCTGGTCGAAGCGCAGCCAGTCCCAGTCGGGGTAGCCCTCGAAGTTCTGCCCGGCGATCTCCTTCGGTGCGTACCGTCCCGAGTCGAGCAGCCAGATGGCGAAGGCGTCGTCCTTGCCGCCGGAGGCTGAGACCGTGAGCACCTGGTTCGAGGTGCCGGTGACGTCGGCACCGGGAGTGTTGAGGTTGTAGCGGTACTGACCGATGAAGTCGATCATGTCGGCTTCGTCGAATCCGGTCGCCCCGGTGCTGTCCTCGTCGTGGTTGCCGAAGGTGAGCGCCCACGGGATCTGCCGCTGCTCCATCGGCAGCACGACGTTGTTGATGGCCTGCTTGACCTCGGTGACCGTCTTCGGCCCGCCGTCGATGACATCGCCGTTGATGACGACGAAGTCCGGCTTCGCCTCGTCGAGGACGGCGTTCTGCAGCTCCGTCGTCCGCACATCGGTGCGGTGCGAATCCTGGGTGTCGTTGAACTGAACGATTGTGAAGGCCCCGGAGCTGTTGAACGCCAACTCACCGCGCACGATTCCGTCGTCGTCGGTGACCTTGGTCTTCTTCGGCTTCTTCGGCTTCTTCTCCTTGCCCGGCTTGGCCGCTGCCGGGGCGGCCCCGAGTCCGGCCAGCCCGGCGCCGAGGGCCGTCACCCCGGCGGCCTGGAGCATCCCGCGCCGATTCCAGGCACCTGCTCCCGTCCGAGTCTCCCCGTCTCCGGTCGCTGTGTCGTCGTTCATTCTCCGCCTTTCGGTCGCTGTCGGCTCTCGCGCGGGGGTGCGCGCAACCACAGGGACCGACACTATGGACGGCGAATGGCATCGGGTTGAACCGCAGGGCAACGTCCGCAGACGAAACTGGGACCCCTGCTGTTCACACAGATGTGCGTGGAGGGTGCGGTTCGACTCTCCGATCCTGCACGGCAGTCCTCCTGGTCGGACCGCTGAGGCCTTCGTCACGTTCTGCACCCTATGCGTCCTTTTGTGTCATGGCCGACACCGGTCTGCGAAGGCCCTTGGCATGCTGAATCGTCCGCACACATGCCCTCACCGGGTACTGCTGTGCCCAACTGCGGGACCCGGCCACCGTCGGAATCCCATCCCAGAATCATCCGAGGAGGAGAGGCCTGTGATCGAACTGCGCGGTCTGCGGAAGGTGTTCGGAGGCACCGTCGCGCTCGAGGAGATCGACCTCAGCGTGCCCGCGGGAGAGATCCACGGCATCGTCGGTCGCTCCGGCGCCGGCAAATCCACGCTCATCCGCTGCCTCACGGGCCTCGAGAAGCCGACCTCGGGCACCGTCTCGATCGACGGCACCGACCTCACCGAGCAGACGGGCGCCGGTCTGCGCCGGGCCCGCCGCAACATCGGCATGGTCTTCCAGCACGTCAACCTCCTCGACTCGCGCACCGCCCTGGACAACGTCGCCCACCCGTTGCAGATCGCCGGCGTCGGCAAGGCCGAGCGCACCGCGAAGGCCCGGGAGCTGCTCGAGTTCGTCGGCCTCGGCGACCGCGTCGACAACCATCCCGCGCAGCTCTCCGGCGGGCAGCGCCAGCGTGTGGGCATCGCCCGCGCCCTGGCCGCCGAACCCAAGGTGCTCCTGTGCGACGAACCGACCTCGGCTCTCGACGCCTCGACGACCGAGCAGATCCTCGGCCTCATCCGCTCCCTGCGCGACCGCCTGGGCATCACGGTGCTCATCATCACCCACGAGATGTCCGTCGTCCGCGAGATCTGCGATTCCGTGACACTGCTCGCCGACGGTCGGGTGGCGAAGACGGGGAAGCTCGCTGAGGTGATC
Source organism: Brevibacterium metallidurans (assembly GCF_037101285.1). Taxonomy (NCBI): domain Bacteria; kingdom Bacillati; phylum Actinomycetota; class Actinomycetes; order Micrococcales; family Brevibacteriaceae; genus Brevibacterium; species Brevibacterium metallidurans. The sequence continues at coordinate 109,804 of NZ_BAAAAF010000003.1, read as the reverse complement.
GCCGAACCCGGGTCGACCCTGGCCAAGGATCTCGTCCCCCTTCCCCCGGTCAGCCTCGGCGAGAGTGAGCGGGGAATCGTCGAAGTGGCGCTCGCCGGCACGACCCTGCCGGCCGTGCTCCGCTGCGCGGGCACCGTCGGACTCGATGCCGACGCCATCCTCGCCGGCGCCGTCGAAACGGTGGAGAACCGTCAGGTCGGCCGCATCCGCTTCTCCGTCGGCGAGCCCGCCCGGGTGAGGGAGCTCATCATCGCCTTCGCCTCCGAGGGCATCCACGCCGAGGAGGTGGCCGGAGCATGAACGATCCGATGTGGTTCGACAACCCGGCGATCACCGACCAGATGTGGCCGGCGACGATCGAGACCCTGCTCATGACCGCATGGTCGACGGGCCTGGCCGTCCTCTTCGGCCTGCCGTTGGGGATCTGGCTGTTCACGACCTCGAAGGGCGGACTGAGCCCGCACCCCGTGCTCTACCGGGTGCTCTCGCTCATCGTCGACATCACCCGGTCGATCCCGTTCATCATCCTCATGATCGCGCTCATCCCGTTCACCCGTTTCATGGTGGGCACGGCATTGGGCTGGCAGGCCACGGTCGTGGCGCTCACGGTCGGGGCGATCCCGTTCTACGCGCGCCTTGTCGAGAACGCGCTGCGCGAGGTCTCCGAGGGCAAGGTCGAGGCGGCGCTGATGATGGGCGCCTCGAACGGCCAGGTGATCCGGCAGGTCTACATTCCCGAGGCCCTGCCCGGACTCATCGGAGCCGCCACAGTCACCTCGGTGACGCTCGTGTCCTACACCGCGATGGCCGGTGCCGTCGGCGGCGGAGGGCTCGGTGCGCTGGCGATCTCGTACGGCTACCAGCGCTACCAGTCGGACACGATGATCGCGTGCATCGTCGTCCTCGTCCTCATCGTCGCCGCCATCCAGTTCATCGGCGATCGGGTCTCCCGACTCGTCGACCACCGCTGAGGCTGATCTGCCCCAGCCCGAGGGGCGGCGATCCGCACCTGTCCGACAGCACCATCACATCCATATCGTCACCACTAGGAGAGTCATGAAGACCACGCTCATCGCCGTCGCCACCGCAGCGACCTTGGCCCTGACCGGCTGCGGCCTCGTCGGCGGCGGCACCGACACCGTCGGACAGAAGGAGGGAGACATCACCAAGCTCACAGTCGGCGCCACCCCCGTGCCGCAGGGCGACATCCTCCGCTTCGTCGACGAGAACCTCGCCGCCGACGCGGGCCTCGACATCGACGTCAAGGAGTACACCGACTACACGCTGCCGAACAAGGCGCTGTCCGACGGCGACATCGACGCGAACTACTTCCAGCACAAGCCCTATCTCGACTCCGAGGTCAAGGGCCAGGGCTATGAGATCACCGGGTTCGAACCGATCAACCTCGAACCGTTCGCGCTGTTCTCGAACAAGGTCAAGGACGTTGCGGACCTGCCCGAGGGCGCGAAGATCGGCATCAACAACGACCCCGCGAACCAGGGTCGGGCGCTGAAGATGCTCGAAGAGGCCGATCTCATCACTCTCAACGACGGCGTCGACGCGGTGAGCGCGAAGCTCTCCGACGTGCGTGAGAACCCGAAGAACCTCGAGTTCGTCGAGGCCGACGCCGCTCAGCTCGCCCGCACCCTCCAGGACGTCGACGCCTCGGTCATCAACGGCAACAACGCCCTCGAAGCGGGTCTGAGCCCCGCCAAGGACGGCATCCTCATCGAATCGGCGGAGAACAACCCGTACGGCAACTTCCTCGCCGTGCGCACCGCGAACAAGGACGATGAGAACGTGCGGAAGCTCAACGACCTTCTCCACTCCCCCGAGGTGAAGAAGTTCATCGAGGAGAAGTGGTCCGACGGTTCGGTGCTCCCGAGCTTCTGAGCACCTGAGCGCATCGCGCGCATATCGCACCGAGAGAGCGCCCGCCTGACGGAGATTCCCGTGTGGAATCCGCCGCCGAGGCGGGCGCTCTCTCGCATCTGTCAGCCGAGTGCGGCCTGCACGTCGTCGATAATGAGGTTGCCGCCGATGACCCCGATGCCGACCATCCACGTGTCATCCTCTACGGGGAACACCTTCCCGGCCGCGACAGCAGGCTGTCCGCCCCACAGCTCGGTGACCGTCGACTGGGTCGTCGCCTCGGCGTCGGCCCCCGCCCCGGTGTGGAAGACGACGTCGCCGTCGATGAGCTCGTAGCGTTCGGGACTGAGCTCCATCATCGAGTACTCGTTCCAGTCACGGTCCCCCAGGTCGAAGCCCATATCGGTGAGGATCGAGCCGGAGAACGTCTCCGGACCGTAGAGGCGGAAGCTCTCGGTGCGAAAGCGCACCATCGAAGCCGTCATGCCCTTCGCACCGACCTCCGCGCCGACAGTGGAGGCTCTGGAGGAGAGATCATCGAGCAGCGTGTCCATCTCCTCGGCCCTGTCCACGGCCGCGGCCGTCAGCGTCGCCTGCTCTGTCCAGTTCGTTCCCGAGTCAGCGGCGAAGACGGTCGGAGCGATGGCGGAGAGCTGATCGTAGACCTCCTCGTGCCGGACCTTCGAACCGAGAATGAGATCGGGGTCGAGTTCGGCGATCGCCTCGAGATTCGGCTCCATGATCGTCCCGACCGATCCCGTTCCCGTGAGCTCGTCGGCGAGGTAGTCGGGGAATCCCGTGCCCTCCCGGATCTCCGAGGCTCCGACCGGAGTGACGCCGAGGGCGATGAGGGCGTCGATGGCCGGAGAGTCGAGGGCGACGACTCGCTGCGGCGTCTCGGCGAACTCCACCTCACCCATCGCATCGGTGACGGTATAAGCTGCGGCTGGTTCGGAGGCCCCCTGTCCACCCTGGGCCGCCGTGCAGCCCGAGGCGAGAAGGGCGATGCCGAGCATCGAGGCGGACAGTGTCAGGAGGCGGCGAACGCGATTCGTCTTCACAATCTCTGGATTCTAATGAGTTTGGATAGCCTAACCAAATTCATCGTCGGCAGCCCGTCGCCCTCCCTCAGGGCACCTTGACAGGGTGCCCGGCTCGCAAAACTCCAGGACTTCAGTGCCGCCTTGCCCAATGGGGGCTGTGCATGAGCCCGAGGACGTTGCCGAAGGGGTCGATCACCGAAGCGGTGACGAACCCCTCCCCGCGTGACGTCACCGGGGCATGCACGGCTGCGCCCCGTGAGACGAGATCGCCGAGCGTCGCGTCGACGTCGTCGACGTGCCAGTACGTCACCGAGCTGCCGCCGGGTGCTGTGCCCTCCGGTGCGAAGCCCCGGCTCATGATGCCCAGTTCGTCCTCGTCGGGTCCGATGCGGAACTCGATGTAGGCCGGTTCGCCCTCGGGAGGCTGTCGGAAGTACGGGGAGATGCCGAGGACGTCGGCGTACCAGTCGGCCGCCGCGGCGACGTCGTCGGCAGTGAGGACCATCGTCGTCAGACCTGTCAGAGTGCTCATGTCGTTCTCCTTGATCGGCGTCGTGTCGACGCGGGTGGTGGGGTCATCGTCAACGATCCCACCCAAAGTGCTCACCTTCTGACTACTTTTACTGGAAGACTCGGACCATGCGCGCAGACAGGCTTCTCGCCCTCCTCCTCTTCCTCCAGAGCCGAGATCAGGTCACGGCCGCCGAGGTGGCTGCCGAACTCGAGGTCTCCCTCGCCACCGCCCGGCGCGACCTCGAGGCACTGTCGGCTGCCGGAGTTCCGGTCCACGTCCGGCCCGGGCGCGGCGGCGGGTGGGGGCTGCTCGGCGGTGCGCGCACGAACCTCACCGGGCTCGGCGGCCCCGAAGCGCGCTCGCTCTTCTGGATGTTGGGCACTGCCGGGCTCTCCGACCCAGACACCCGTCTCGCGACGCGCAAGCTCATCCGCGCGCTTCCCGAGAGCCTGCGCGCCGAGGCGGAGGTCCTCGCCATGACCATCCACTACGACCACACGCCGTGGAGTCGGACGCCGACGACCGACGACGCCGTTCGGGACAGACTCGAAGCTCTGCGCACCGCCCTCATCGGCGACCGCCTCATCGAGGCCGATTACACCTCACGCGACGGCACCGGCCGGCACACGGCCCTGCGGCCGCTCGGACTCGTCGCGAAGGCCGGCGTCTGGTATCTCGTCGCCGACCCTGCGGACGCCGCGGACTCCGGCGACCGGGCTCGGGCGTACAGGGTCGACCGCCTCGGCGAGGTCGTCGTCGAATCCCCGAGTCCCGACGGCCCCAGTGCCGCGCAGAGGCCCGGTCGCCCACGCGATTTCGACCTCGCCGGGTTCTGGGCCGGCCACGTCGCCGAGGTCGAATCCCTGCGCTCCTCGGTCACGGCACGGATCAGCTGTCCGGCCTGGGCACTGCCGATCCTTCAGGCCCAGTTCGGTCGGTACCTCACAGTCGTCACAGAGGGCGACGACACCGTCATTGCGACGGTGGGTGCCAACCTCGTCGCCGCCCTCGCCGAGCAGCTCGCCGGCTGGGGACGGACCGTCGAGGTCCTCGATCCACCGGAGCTGCGCACCGAACTCGCCCGCATCGGCGCCGAGCTCGTCGCGGCCTTATGGTCCCGGGCCGACGGACACGCAGGCACAGAGCGTCCGCGAGGACTGACGCAGTCCTGTCACCTTGTCGAGGCGCACCCTCGCCGCTTACCCACGGTCCTGTCCGGCCCGTCCCCGCTCGTCGAAGTACTCCATCGAAGAGGTCGAGGAGTTGATGAGCGGGCGGTAGCGGGCGCCGGCGAGCGCGTGCGGGTGGCCGGGGGCGACGTAGGCGCGGCGCAGGGACTCCTCGATTCCGACTGCGGCTCTGCGCAGCACCGCGACCACCGGCCGTGGATCCCGTCCGTCGTTGGGGACGACGACGCCGAGACCTGCGACGATCTCCCCCTCGGGCCCGCGCACGGGCACGGCGATCCCCCGGGCATCGGGGTGGACGAGCCCATCGGCGATCGCATGCCCCCGCGCCCGCACCTCGGTGACCGCGGCAACCACCTCGGCGAGGGTCTGCGGGGTCCGCTTCGTGTAGCGGGGGATCCCGGAGGCGAACAAATCGGCGAGCGCCTCCTCGGGCAGAGCAGAGAGGAGCACGTGCCCGATCGCCGAGGCGGCGAGGCTGATCCGCCCGCCCACGACGGTGGCGCTGACGACGGCATCGCGGTGCGAGAGCCGTTCGAGGTAGACGACGTCGCGGCCGTCCCGGACGCCGAGCTGCGTGTGCTGCCGGATCGCACCCTGCACGCCCTGCATCATCGGCAGGGCGATCTCCCGCAGCCCCAGGGCACCGGGAGTGCGGGCCGCAAGCTCCCACAGGCGCAGGCCCAGACGGTAGCTGCGGTCGGGCAGGCGTTCGACGAGGCGTTCGCGTTCGAGTTCGTCGAGGAGCCGGTGCGTCGTCGAGACGGGCAGTCCGCTGCGCCGGGAGATCTGGGAGAGCGTGAGGAACGCGGAGTCCACGCCGAAGACGTCGAGGATGCGCAGGTGGCGGGAGAGCATCGACTCACCGGTGCGCGTACCGCTCATCAGCCCTCACCTCCGTCGAGAACACTCCCCGCCCATCTTTTCCGATGAGTGGAAACATCGCATTCAGCGTATACCCGGTCACCGGCACACTGATGCCACGGGCAACGACGCTGCGTGAAGGAGACACCGATGACGGCGACCACAGACGAACTCATCGTCACCCACCGACAGGACGTCGCGGCCGAGGTCATCGAACTCCGACTGGCACGGCCCGACGGTGGGAGACTGCCCGACTGGTCGCCCGGTGCCCACATCGATCTCATCCTCGACAGCGGCACCATCCGCCAGTACTCCCTGTGCGGGGACCGGTGGGATCCGCACAGCTATCGCATCGCGATCCAGCGTGAAGCCGGCGGCGACGGCGGCTCCCAGGAGATCCACGCGTCAGCCCACCCCGGCAGCCGCGTGCGCTTCGGCGGGCCGCGCAACAACTTCCGCCTCGCCCCGGCGAGCGAGTACCGCTTCATCGCCGGGGGCATCGGCATCACCGCGATCGTACCGATGGTCGACCAGGCCGAACGCCTCGGCATTCCCTGGCAGCTCCTCTACCTGTGCCGGACACCGGAGCGCATGGCCTACCGCGAGCTGGCCGAACGCCACCCCGACCGCGTGCGGATCCACACGACGACGGGCGGACGCCGGGCGAGCATCTGCGACTGGCTCGGCGACCTCGACCACTCCGCGATGGTCTACGCGTGCGGCCCGCAGGCCCTCCTCGACGCTCTGCCGAGCGAATGCGCGCAGCTGCCGCGGACACAGATCCGGGTCGAGAAATTCACCAACGACGCCCTGAACACGGCCCCCGTGAACACGGACCCCTACGACATCGTCCTCGAGAGCACCGGCCGGGTCATCCGCGCGGACGGTCACGAGAGCGTCGCCGAGGCGCTCGGCCGCAACGGCGTCGGAGTCATCACCTCGTGCTCGCGCGGGGTCTGCGGAACCTGCGAGGTCGGTGTGCTCGACGGCGCCGTCGACCATCGGGACGCGCTCCTCGACGACACCGAACGCGCCGCCGGCACCTGCATGCTCCCCTGCGTCTCCCGGGCCGCCGGACCCCGCCTCGTCCTCGACCTCTGAGCCCCCGCCCAGGAAGGAACCGCTGATGACCGCCCCACCCACCGCAACCCAGGCACCCGTCGACCCCACGATCCCCAGCGTCGACGTCGATCCCTTCGCCGAGGAGGTCCTCACCGTTCCCCACCCCATGCACGCCCGGATCCGCGACGCCGGTGACGTCGTCTGGATCCCCGCCTACGGCGTCTACGCGGTCGCCCGCTACCAGCCGGTCAAGGAGACGCTGGAGAACTGGCAGGACTTCTCGAGCGCCGCCGGTGTGGGCCTGGCGAACTTCCGCTACGAGGAGCCGTGGCGGCCGCCCTCGCTGCTCCTCGAGGCGGATCCCCCACTCCACGACGCGCCCCGGTCCGCACTCCAGCGCATCCTCGGGCCCCGCCGGGTCCGCCGGTTCGAGGAGGACTGGGCGCAGACCGCCGAGCAGCTCGTAGCCTGTCTGCTCAGGCACGGCGAACGCGACGACGAATCCGCGGTCGTCCTCGATGCCGTGCCGACGATCGCCGAGGCGTTCCCGCTGTCGGTCTTCCCCGCCGCTCTCGGCCTCGGCGGAGACGGTCTGGAGAACCTCCTGCCGTACGGGAACTTCGCGTTCAACGCGTTCGGGCCGCGCAACCGGCTCGTCACCGAGGATGAGGAGCGCATCGGTCCCGTCGTCGACTGGGTGTCTCAGCAGTGCCCCCGGGACGCGCTGGCCGAGCCCAGCCTCGGCGCGGACATCTGGTCGACAAGCGACGATGCGGACATCACCGAGGCCCAGGCCCCGCTGCTCGTCCGCTCTCTGCTCACCGCGGGTGTCGACACCACCGTCTACGGGATCGCCGCGACTCTCTGCCATCTGGCGGCCAACCCCGAGCAGTACGCACGACTGCGGTCCGAACCGAGCCTCGTCCCGGCCGCCATCGAGGAGGCGCTGCGCCTCGAATCCCCCGTCCAGACGTTCTTCCGCACGACGTCCAGGGACGTGACCATCGGTGATCACGCGATCCCAGCCGATGCGAAAGTGCTCATGTTCCTCGGGGCGGCGAACCGGGATCCGCGCCGGTGGGAGCACCCGGACGAGTTCGATCTCGACCGTGACCCTTCCGGTCATGTCGCGTTCGGATCCGGCATCCACCAATGTGTGGGTCAGCACGTCGCCCGGCTCGAAGCGGCCTCGATGGTGAGGGCTCTGCTGCCGGCGGTCGAACGCATCGAGTTCACCGCTGAACCCGAACGCAAGATCAACAACACGCTTCTCGGGTGGAAGTCCCTGCCCGTGCGCCTCATACCGGCCTGAGCCGGGATGGCACAATGCGAGAGTACGATCCCGATCGCTCGCCAGTGCAGGAGGCTCCATGACCACCATCGGCTTCATCGGCGTCGGGGAGATCGCCTCGGCGATCGTCGACGGTCTCCGCTCCGAGAAGGCGAACAGCCCCGCGGCAGCAGGTGCGCCGGCGATTCTCCTCTCCCCGCGCAGTGCGGATCGCTCGGCTGGGCTGGCCGCGAGGTACGAGGCCGTCGAGGTGGCGCAGAGCAACCAGGAGGTCATCGATCGCAGCGACCTCATCGTCCTCTCGGTCCTTCCCGGTCAGGTCGCCGAGGTGCTCGCCGACCTCGACGTCCCCGCCGACCGGACGCTGATCAGCGCCGTCGCCGGGGTCCCGGTGGACGTCCTGTCCGACCTGCTGCCGCACGGGCCGAGGATCGTCCGGGTCATCCCCTTGCCCGCCGTGCGCGAACGCCGCGGAGTCACCGCGGTCTTCCCCGCCGACGCGACCGTCGAGGCTCTCTTCGCCGATCTCGGAGGAACCGTCGTCGCTGCGACCGAGGTGCTCTTCAGCACCCTGTCGGCGACGACGGCGACGATGTCCGCGCACTTCGCCTACCTCGAGGTCATCACCGACTGGCTCATCACCCAGGGCTGGTCGCGCACCGATGCTGAGGCGATCGTCCGCGGTCAGTTCGTCGGACTGGGCTCGACACTGGCCGAAACGGACACTCCCGTCTCCGCACTCGTCGCCGCCCACGAGACGCCGGGCGGACTCAACGCGCAGCTGCGCAGCACCTGGATGGATGACGGCAACAGGACTCGGCTTGCGGCCGCGCTCACCGCGGTCCTCGACCGGGTCACCGGCTGAACCGGGTCGCCTCCCCCGAAGAACCAGCAGGTGCCTGGGCTACTCTGTGCTCATGCTCTTCATCGAGACCGAACCGAATGCTCCCGCCGGCCGTTTCGCCGAGTGGATCCCCGACGCCACGATCATCCGCCCCTTCGCCGGCGATCCGCTCCCCGACCGCATCAAGGAACCTCTCATCGTCTTCGGCACCGAGCTCGACCGCGGCGGCGATGAGGCCATGCCGTGGCTGCCGCAGGTGAGGGCTCTGCTCGCCCAGGCCGTCGCGGATTCCATCCTCACTCTCGCCATCGGCCTCGGCGCCCACCAGCTCGCTCTGGCCACCGGCGGCACGATCAAGGCTCCGAAGACGGAGCGCACCGTGTTCGGCAATGTCTTGGTGGTCCGCACACCCGACGGCGAGACCGATCCCCTCGTCTCCCAGATGCCTGCCGATTGGTCGTCCGTCGGCGCCGGATGGGCCGAACTCGAAGCGAAGCCCAAAGGTGCCGTCCAAGTCGTCAGACCACAGTCGAAGTCGAAAGCGTCCCGTCCCCAGATCTTCCGCGCCGGCACCTCGGCCTGGGGTGTGACCTTCCACCCCGAGGCGACGATTCCCGATTTCCTCACGTGGGGAACGGTGTTCGCCCCCGACGCCTCGGAGTCCTCGGTGAGCTTGCGGACGACGGTGATCAACGCCTTCTACCCCACGCTCGCGAAGTACGGTCAGCAGCTCGCCGAGGCGTTCGCCGCGCTGACCGACAACGGCCCGCGACTCACCTCCCCCGCCCCTGAGGCGAATACGGAAGTGGAGTCCGCCGCCGAGATCACCGCGGCCCTCGACACCCTCGCCGCCGAACTCCTCGCCCCCGATGCCGCACTCGACCGCATGCGGGCATTGGCCGTCATCGAGTTCCTCTGCGACCCCGAATGGCCCCGCGTCACCTGCACCACCACCGGTGACGCCACGGTCGCACAGTGGGACAACGGCGGCGGCGACTCCTTCGCCGTCGTCGGCACCGGCGCCGAGACTCTGCTGCGCGCCTTCGACCACGAATCCGCGATGAGCCCCGCCGAGGTCGGCGCGGTGTGGCCCGGACTCCTCGACGGCCTGCCCGCGGCCCTCGCCCCGTGGTCCGAGAGTCCGGAGTTCGACGACGAACCCGGCGAGCCCTTCATCACCCTTGCACTGTGGAGCACCGACGGCACCTGGCAGCACGGCACGCCGCGCCTCCACGACGGTCAGGCCCCCACCGTCACCGACTGGATGCTCGGACCGATCCGCTCGGCCTCGACACCCCGCGATCTCGCCGACGACCTCAACCGCTACTACGACCTCGACCTCACCGCACGCCATCTCACCCCCATCCTCGGCGGCCGCCCCCTCACCGAACAGATCGCGCGGAAGATCAACCCGGACGCCGACTGGGATGAGGTCCGCGCGGCGGCTGAGAAGGCCGGCTACCCCATCGCCTGAGACGCCGCGGCCGACCCGGCGGACCCCGACGCAGATCACACCGAGGCGATCCCTATAATCGCAATCATGCCTCAGCCGTCTCCCATCACCGTCTCCATCACCCGCACCGTCCTGCCCGGACACCACCGGCGCTTCAACGCGTGGGTCCAAGCCGGCCAGGAACTGGTCCGCGAGAGGAACGGATACCTCGGCTCCGGGTGGATCCGCACCGCACCCGACTCCGACGAATGGCACGTCCTCTACCGCTTCGCCGATGCGAAGTCGCTCAAGGCCTGGGACGAGTCCGACGACCGTCGGTGGTGGATCGACAGCGCCGCCGAACTCGTCGAGACGACCAAGGTCGAACACCGCACGGGCATCGAAGGCTGGTTCGAACCTCAGGGGGAGAACGCGGTGACGATCCCGGAGACCGTCGTCCCGCCGAGGTGGAAGCAGGCGGTGAGCATCTTCCTGCCCTTCTTCCCCCTCAGCCTGCTCTCGACGTTCCTCCTCATGCCGCACCTCGAGAGCTGGCCGCCGGTGCTCGCGGTCCTCCTCAACATCTGCATCCTCACTCCGCTGATGACCTACATCTTCCTGCCCGTGAGCACCCGGCTGCTGCGCCCGTGGCTGCAGAAGCCCCGGAACTGAGCTGCGGGGTCCCAACCCCAGCCGATCCCGCAGGCGCCTGGGCTAGTCTGTGCCCATGCTCTTCATCGAGACCGAACCGCTTGCTCCCGCCGGTCGCTTCGCCGAGTGGATTCCCGACGCCACGATCATCCGCCCCTTCGCCGGTGATCGGCTCCCCGACCGGGTCGCAGAACCCCTCATCGTCTTCGGCTGCGCTCTCGAACGCGGCGGCGATGAGGCCATGCCGTGGCTGCCGCAGGTGAGGGCTCTGCTCGTCCAGGCCGTCGAGGATTCCCTTCCCACCCTGGCCATCGGACTCGGTGCTCAGCAGCTTGCCTTGGCCACCGGCGGCAGAGTGACGATGCCGAAGAAGACGCTTGAGACGTTCGGCTGGATCGCCCACATCGGCGATATCTCCGTGGAGAAGACCCCTGCGGGTGAGACCGACCCCTTGGTCGCCGCACTCGGTGTAGATGTGAAGTCGATCGGAGCCGGATGGAACGACCTCAGGGTCCGCCCCAAGGGGGCCGCGCAGGTCTTCACGCACAGCCCGACCCACTCATCCACCCGCCCACAGATCTTCCGGGTCGGCAGCGCCGCGTGGGGTGTGACCTTCCACCCGGAGGCAACAGGGGACGACGTCGCCCGATGGTTGGGGATCTTCGCCCCCGAAACCTCGGACGATGGAATCGCACTGCGAGTGGACAACGTCAGGATGTTCCTGTCGAAGATCACCGAGAGCAGCAGACAGCTCGCGGAGAGCTTCTCTGCCCTGGCCGCTCGAGGACCACGCCTGGACAGCACCGAGATCATCTCTCAGGACGAAGCCGACAGCGCCGCCGAGGCGAAGGCCGCATCCGCCCTCGACACCCTCGCCGGTGAACTCCTCGCCCCAACTGCGGCGACCGAGCGGATGCGGGCGCTGGCCGTCCTCGATGCCATCTGCACAACCACACGACCCCGGTTCACCTGCACCAGTTCAGGCGGGATGACGATAGCGCGCCTCGACGAGGGTGGCGGCGATCGGTTCGGCATCGCCCGGACCGATGATGGGGTTCTGCTGTGGGCCTTCGATCACGAATCACCGATGAACATCGCCGAGACGGGCGAGGTGTGGCCGGGCCTCCTCGAGGGGCTGCCCGAGCCGCTCGTTCCCCTCTGTGAGAGTGAAAAGCTCAACGGCGAGCCCGGCACGCCGTCCATCACCCTGGCCCTGTGGAGCACCGGAGAGACGTGGCAGCACGGTGCGCCCAAGGTCCGCGAGGGAATCAGGCCCGAAGAGACCGACTCGATGCTCGGATCGGTGAAGGCGGCGAGGACCGGTGCCGACATCGCCGAGGACTTCGGCCACTACTACGATCTCGATCTCACGCCACGCGACGTCGACCCCCTCCTCGCCGGGACACCGCTGACGCCGGCGATGGCAGCGCAGATCAGGGCCGAGGCCGACTGGGACCATGTTCGCACGGTCGCCGAGGCAGCCGGCTACCCCGTCGCCTGAGCCGGGCGCCGCACAGGACCGCCGGCCGGGTGAGGCCGACACCGAGTTCGCTCAGAACAGGCCGGTGATGTCCCCGTCCTCGGTGACGTCGATCTTCAGCGCCGACGGCTCCTTCGGCAGGCCGGGCATCGTCATGATGTCACCGGCGATGACGACGACGAACCCGGCGCCGGCTGACAGCCGCACATCGCGCACTGCGATGATGTGACCGGTCGGCGCCCCGCGCAGGGTGGGGTCCGTGCTCAGCGAGTACTGGGTCTTGGCCACGCAGATCGGCAGGTCACCGTAGCCTTCGTCGGCGAACTGCTTCAGCTTGCGCCTGACCTTCGCGGGGATGTCGACATCGGCGGCACCGTAGATGCGCTGGGCGATCGTGCGGATCTTGTCCTCGAGCGGCGCGTCGAGCTCGTAGCTGTAGCGGGCCCGCTGCGCGGCGTCACCGTCCCCGGCATTCTCAGCGGCCTCGACGACCGCCTCGGCGAGGGGAACCGCACCGGTGCCCCCGTCGGCCCAATGCGTGGATTCGACGGCGGCGATGCCGAGCCCGTGGAGGCGGTCGAGCGCCGCCGCCATCTCCTCGTCCGTGTCGCTGGGGAACCGGTTGACGCACACGACCGGGGTGAGCCCGAAGATGTCGCGGAGGTTCGTGCAGTGGTGGACGAGGTTGCTCATACCCTCGAGCACGGCCTCGGTGTTCGGAGTCTGGACGTCGGCCACCTCGACGCCCCCGTGGTACTTCAGCGCGCGCAGGGTGGCGACGACGACCACGGCCGAGGGCCAGATGCCTGCCGCCCGGCATTTGATGTCGAGGAACTTCTCCGCCCCGAGGTCGGCGCCGAAGCCCGCCTCCGTGACCACCCAGTCCCCGAGGGCGAGTGCCGCCTTCGTCGCGAGCAGGCTGTTGCAGCCGTGGGCGATGTTCGCGAACGGTCCCCCATGGATGAACGCCGGGGTGTGTTCGAGGGTCTGGACGAGGTTGGGGGCGAGGGCATCGCGCAGGAGAGCGGTGAGCGCTCCGGCCGCACCGATGTCGGAGACGGTGATGGGCTTGCGGTCGCGGCTGTGGGCGACCACGATGCGTCCCAGCCGCTCCTTGAGGTCCGCCACCGAGGTGGCCAGGCAGAACACCGCCATGACCTCGCTGGCGACGACGATGTCGAAGTGGTCCTCCCTGGGCACTCCCCCGTTGAGTCCGCCGAGGCCGATCGTGACGTTGCGCAGGGCCCGATCGTTGAGGTCGACGACGCGGCGGATGTGGATTCGGCGGGGGTCGACGTCGAGTTCGTTGCCATGGTGGATGTGGTTGTCGAGCATCGTCGCGGCGAGGTTGTTGGCCGCGGCGATCGCCGCGAAGTCACCGGTGAAGTGGAGGTTGATGTCCTCCATCGGCACGACCTGCGCGTACCCGCCGCCGGCCGCTCCGCCCTTCATCCCGAAGACCGGTCCCATGCTCGGCTCGCGCAGCGCGAGCACGGCCCGTCCGATCTCGGGGTTCGTCTTCGCCAGTTCGTTGAGCCCGTCGGTGAGTCCGATGCTCGTCGTCGTCTTCCCTTCGCCGGCCGGGGTCGGGCTCATCGCGGTGACGAGGATGAGCTTGCCGGGCGTCGCGTTCTGCGCGGCGGCGTCGAGGACGTCGATGGGGACCTTCGCCTTGGTCCAGCCGAAGGGGATGATGTTCTCGGGGTTGAGGTCGAGGGAGGCGGCGACGTCGACGATGGGATCGAGCTCAGCCGCGAGGGCGATGTCAAGGTCAATGCTCATAGTGCCCATCATGCCTGCCATAGGGCGATTTGTGACCGCAGACACCCGATGAATCTGCTGGGTGCGCTGCCGTGGGTTCGGCGCATTCCTCACGCTGCCGCAGCGCCGGGAATCGTCATCGGCTCACCGCTGCCTCTTGACGTCGACTCGACCTGTGGGCCTACCGTCGGTGCATGGGCATCGACATCTCCCGCACGACCGTCACCCTCGACATCGGGACCGATGAGTCTCCCGCCGAGGCGGTGACCTGGAGTCTCGGTCCCCGCACCGGGTCCGGCCGCGGCGATGTCGTCATCTGCCACGGCACGCCGTGGTCGTCGCGGATGTGGCTTCCGCTGGCGAAAAGGCTCGCGCGAGACCACCGTGTCCTGCTGTGGGACATGCCCGGCTACGGGGACTCGATCACGTCTGCTGAGGCGGCCCCACCGGTCGACCTCGTCGCCCAACGGCGGCGGCTCGCCGCCCTCATCGACGATCGCGGCCTCGAGCGCCCGCACGTCATCGCCCACGACATCGGCGGGGCGGTCGCCCTCGGCGCCCACCTGTTCGAGGGCGTCGACTTCGCCTCCCTCCACCTCAGCGACATCGTCACCCTGACACCGTGGGGGTCGCCGTTCTTCCGCCTCGTCGCCGAGAACGAGGAGGTCTTCGCAGCCCTCCCACTCGCCCTCCATCGGGCGCTCGTGCACGAATACATCGCCGGGGCGGCCGGCCCGCATCTGCCCGCCGGCTGGGTGGGCGAGCTTGCCCGACCATGGTCGACGCCGCACGGTCAGGCGACGTTCTACCGCCAGATCGCCGAACTCTCACCGGCGCACACCGCACCGATCGCCGCCCGCCTCGGCGGCGTGCGCGCCCCGGTGCGCATCAGCTGGGGTGAGGCTGATCCGTGGATCCCGGTCGAGCAGGCGGACCGGCTGGCTGCGGCGCTGCCGGGAGATGTCGACCTCACCCGCTTCCCCGAGGTCGGACACCTCGCGGTCCTCGAAGCGCCCGCCGCGTTCGCCGCCGAGGTGGAGGCGTGGCTCAGCTCAGCTGGAGATCCGTGATGCAGGTGGCTCCATCGGGCTGGGTCGTGAATGTCGTGCTGCCGCTGCGGTCGCCGGCGCTGATCGTCACCGTGCCGTCGACATCCCGGGGCAGCCAGAAGCCGACGAACCCGTTGTCGAACGTCCTTGTCGACTCCTTGACCAGCGTCTTCCCCGTCGCGTCGTCGACGATCGTCACCTCGACGGGGGTGTTCGCCATCTCCCCCTGGCACGTCGTGAGGCTGTGGTAGAAGCAGTCGTGGGTCTGCGAGACGTAGGGGGCGATCGCGACGTAGCTCTTGTCCTGCGGCAGCGGCAGCGCGACCTTCCCGGCGGCGTCGGCGAGCACGAGCCGGTCCGGTTCGATCGAGGCCGTGAACGCGGTCGGCCGCTGCTCCTCGGTGAGCCGGTCGAGGGTGTCGATGATGCCGACGGCATCCTGGCCGGCCATGCCGTAGGCGGAGAGGAAGCCCGCCGCGGCGCTCGCAGAGGCCGAGGCCTCCGCCTTCGGGTCGTCCGCCCCGGTCGAGGCGCACCCGCTCAGTGCCAGTGTCAGGGCCATTCCGGCGATCGCCAGTCTCTTCACGTCAGTCCCGCTTCCGCATCTCACTGCTGGGTCGTGTGCCGGCCGCAGCCGCACACTCGACCATCGTACCCAGCGGGGGTATCCGCCCACAAAGCGCGCTGCCCAGACGCCTGTCAGCCTCGGTGGTGGGCGACCCGGAACTCCTCAGGCACCGAACCGTCGCCGACGGCCAGTCCGGCGGCGAGTTCGCCGAGCAGCGGGGCGAACTTCGCCCCGTGGCCCGAACACGCCGAGACCACGACGACGCCGTCGGCCTCGTCGATGACGAAGTCCTCGGTCGGGGTGTTCGTGAACAGGCACGTCGTCTCCGCATACGGTTCGGGCACGAGACCGGGCAGGTACCGCTGCGCGTAGTCGACCATCCGCGCCCGCATCGCCGCGGTGATCCGGCCGTCGGCATCGAGCGCCGAGGCGATGACCCGACCGCCGTTGAACTGCGCGAGCTTCTGTCCCGCGAACCCGGCGTCGCGGCCTCCGGGCAGACCGTAGGTGAAGATCTCGCCGGTCTTGTGGATGAACGTCGGCCACGGGTTCTCGCGTCGCCCCGACCTCTCAGTGTCCCGGTACGGCAGATGGAAGGCCTGCTCCTCACGCACCTCGAAGGCGGGCAGTGACTCGAGGAAGCCACGCGGCAGTCCGAGGTGGCCGAGGAGGGCCGGCAGCCAGGCGCCGGCGGTGACGATGACTCTCTCCCCGTCGACGGCTCCCCCGTTCGCCGAGGTGACGCGGAATCCGCCGCCGGCCCGCCGTCCCACCTCGGCGACGGTCCAGTCCTCGAGCACCCGGGCCCGACCGCTTGCGACCGCGAGACGCAGCATCGCGCTCACCGCGGTCTCCGCGTCGATCACCCCGGCGGCCGGGTGCCAGAGGACTGCGGTGTCGAAGGCGAACTGGGGCCACCGGGCGCCGGCCTGTGCGGGGCTGAGGACCTCGTGGTCGATGCCGGCGGCGGCGAAGAGGGCGGCGAGCTGCGCGGTGTGCCTGGCCTCTCCGTGGTCGAGGGCTCCGGTGGTGGTGATGAGCTCGGTGCCGGCGGCGCGTTCGACGTCGTCCCACATGGCGCGGGCGGCGACGACGAGGTCGAGGTAGAGGCGCTGCGGGTAGGCGAAGCGGAGAATGCGGGCCGAGCCGTGCGAACTGCCGTGGGCGTTGGCGGGGGTGTGCTGTTCGAGCACCGTGACGTCCTCGCCGCGCAGGGTCAGCGCATAGGCGGTCGCGGCACCGGCGAGACCGGCTCCGATGACGATGTGCTCGGTCATGGCGAACCCTCCGGACGAGTGAGACGAGCCTCGTCGTTCAGACTAGTCCGGTTGTCCGAATGCGGCGAGTCCGGCTCAGGCTGTGGGCACGAGCTCCCGGCGGTTGGCGGCCATGATGAACAGGGCCACGGCGAGGGCGGCGACGGCGATCGCACCCCAGATGCCGACGACGGCCCACGCGGCGCCGCCGAGGACGAGCAGCGGCGCAAAGGTCACGGCGGCGACTTCGACGGGGATGACCGGGAGGTAGGCCAGGGAGAAGTCCTCGAGGGTGCGCGAGTTGAGCTTGGGGTCGACGATGCGCAGCAGCGCGATGCCCGTGGCCACGGCCCCGGTCGCCCATCCCCATGTGAAGAGCTGGCGTTCGAACCAGCCCTCGTTCATCACCCGGGGAGCGACGAAGAGGCCGAGGAAGAGGCAGAGGGCGAGGCCGACGATGAAGAGGATGAGCAGCGAGAGCCACTGGTCGGCGACGAAGCTCGGGACGACGGAGGCGATGCCGCAGACGATGAGGACGTCCGTGGCGGTGCCGGAGATCGAGTTCTGCGTCTCCTTGTCGATGAATTTCGTCGTCTTCGTCGCCGAGAGCAGGCCGCGCAGCACGAGGCCGACGATGAAGGCGATCGAGAAGAGCGGGAACGTCACCGAGGGCATGACCTCGCCGAGGATGAGGTTGACGCCGAAGGCCCCCGCGGCGACCGTGGCGACGATGCCGGCCTGGAAGGTCAGGGATTCGATCGCGCTGCCGGAGAACATGTGGGTGCCGATGCGCGGTTTGTCCTCGGCGTGGTCGAGCACGCCGGTGCGCAGTTCCGCGGGCACTTCGCTCAGGCCGACGAACTCGCGGGCGTAGCCCTTCTTGGCTCCGAACTTCGCCTGGATGATGCCGCCGACGATGCCGGTGAGCATGCCCACGGTCGCGGCGGTGAATGCCAGCGACTGCACGGCGGGGTCCCCGGCCTCGGTGAAGACCGTGCCGATCGCCGCGGCCGAACCGAAGCCGCCGGCCCAGCCGGCGAAGAGGAGGAGGCCCACGGAGTCGGGGGCGCCGAGGAGGGGGCCCAGGAGCAGAAGCACGAGTCCCATGCCCAGTGCCGTCTGCGTCGCGTAGATGAGCACGCCGTAGCTGGCGAAGCCGGCCACGGAGCGGCCGATCTTGAAGATGTTGAAGTCGCTCGTCAGCGACAGGCACGCGAAGACGACGACGATGAGCAGCGAGGAGTACGTGCCGAGCTGATCGGAGAACGGCAGCCAGCCCAGACCGTTGGGTCCCATCGCGAGTCCGAGGAATCCGGCGATGACGCCGGCGGGGACCATCATCGTCTGGAGGACCCTGATCCGGGCGCGCAGGATGGTGCCGATGACGAGGAGTCCGCCGATGAGGCCGGAGTCGACGAGCAGGGCGTAGGGGCTGAACTGTGTGGGATCCACGGCGGGTGTCTCCTTGGTCAGGGCAGAGCAGGGTCAGGGCAGGGTCATGGGGCACTGGGACGTGCCGGGTTCCGCTCGCACCGGGACGCCGACGCGCGCGAGGCACAGTCGTGTCAGCCGGCGAGCGGCAGCGGTCCGGGCGCGGGCCCGGGGGCGATCACCGCTGTTCGGGCAGCATTCCCGCGGCGGCGACGGCGCTTTCGACGATCTCGTTCAGGCCGTACTCGGCCTTCCAGCTCAGCTGCGCGCCGATCCGGGTGACGTCGGCGACGAGGGCGGGAGGATCGCCCGCCCGGCGCTGCCCCATCTCGGGGACGATGTCACGGCCGGTCACCTCGGCGATCGTGTCGATGACCTTCTTGACGGAGGCTCCGGTGCCGGTGCCGACGTTGAACACGGTCTCGGTCGCGACCCCGGACTTCATGTAGTCGAGGGCGGCGATGTGGGCTTCGGCGAGGTCCTTGACGTGGACGTAGTCGCGGATGCACGTGCCGTCGGGGGTGTCGTAGTCATCGCCGAAGACGATCGGGGCCTTGCCGGCGGCGACGCGGCCGAGGACGATCGGGATGAGGTTCATCACCGCGGTGTCGGCGAGGTCGGGCCAGCCTGCGCCGGCGACGTTGAAGTAGCGCAGCTTGACGGCGTTGAGCCTCTGTCCGCGCATCGTCGCGGCGGTCATCGCATTGTCGATCATCCATTCGCCGATGAGCTTGGTCTCGCCGTAGGGGTTGATCGGGCGGCAGTCGAGGTCCTCGGGCACGAGGTCGACGTCGGGCATGCCGTAGGTCGCGGCGGAGGAGGAGAAGACGAGTGAGGAGACTCCGGTGCGGTCGACGGCGGCGAGGATGTTCGCCAGGCCGCCGATGTTCTGCCGGTAGTAGTGGACGGGCTGTTCGACGGATTCGCCGACCTGCTTCTTCGCGGCGAAGTGGATGATCGAGTCGACGCCGTGCTCCTCGATGGCCGCGACGAGGCGGTCTTCGGCGTCGGGGGCGGCGAGGTCGAGGTCGAGGACGGGCAGTCCTGCCACACGGTCGGCGATCCCGGTGGAGAAGTCGTCGACGATGAGGACGTCGTCTCCGCGTTCGGTGAGCAGTCGTACGACGTGCGAGCCGATGTAGCCTGCGCCTCCCGTGACCAGAACAGCCATGTGTCTCCTTCATCCGTCTTCCGCCGCGGTGCCGCGGCGATGCCGGAACAAGCTTAGTTCAGGGGTGGCCTCCGACACGAAGTGCGCCGCTGAACAGGTCCGATGTCGGCGTTCGGGGTCCCCGGCGATGACTGTTCGCAGGCCCGTGGATCAGGCGGCTGCGGATTCCGCGGTGTCGACGAGGTGTTCGGCGATGGCCAGCGCCGAGGTGGCTCCCGGGGAGGGGGCGTTGCGGACGAACATCGCAGGCCCTGCCCGGTGGATGACGAAGTCGTCGACGAGCGAGCCGTCCCGGTTCATCGCCTGGGCGCGGATTCCGCGGGTCGCCCGCCGGCCGCGAGCGCCGGCGAGGCTCGGGACGTAACGGGCCGCCTCGGCGACGAAGCGATCGGTCGAGAGCACTCCCCCGATCTCCCGCACCGCCATGGGCAGGTTCCCGGCCGCGAACCGCCAGAACCCGGGATCGGCGGCGACGGCGAGGGAGTCGCGGACGTTGAGGCCGAGACCCGAGTAGCCCTCGCGGGAGAAGGAGAGGAAGGCGTTGGGTCCGATCATCAGGCCGCCGTCGATGCGGCGGGTGACGTGGACGCCGAGGAAGGGGTACTTCGGATCCGGCACGGGGTAGACGAGTCCGCGCACGGCGTCATCGTGCTCATCGTCGAGGATGAAGTACTGGCCGAAGAACGGGACGATGGAGGGCTGCCTGCTCTCCCCTGACCGGGCGGCGAGGCGATCGGATTGGAGACCGGCGCAGACGATGACCCGATCGAATTCGTGGGCGTCGTGGGCGGTGCGCACGATCGCCCGCTCCCCGGAAGGTCCGCGGCGGACTTCGATGCGGGAGACCGGGGTGGAGAAGCGGACCCGGCCGCCGCCTCGGCGGACATCGGCGACGAGGGCCTCGGTGAGTCCGCGGTAGTCGATGATCGCCGTGTGCGGGGAGTGGAGCGCCGTCAGGCCGGTGACGCCCGGTTCCACGGCGGCCAGGCCGTGCGCGTCGAGCATCGCGACATCGGGGACGCCTTTGGCGCGGGCGCGGGCGGCAATCGCTTCGAGGCGCTGCGCTTCGGCCTCGGTCGTTGCGACGACGACCTTGCCGCATTCGTCGACGGCGACGTCGTGGGCGGCGGCGAATTCGCGCAGCAGCGCCACCCCGCGACGGCACAGGGTCGCCTTGAGACTGCCCGGCTCGTAGTAGAGACCGGCGTGGACGACCCCGGAGTTGTGACCGGTCTGATGGGCGGCCGGCCCGTCCTCCTTCTCGTACAGGGTGACCTCGGCACGATCATCGCGGCGGAGGATCTCACGCGCGACGGCGGCGCCGATGATGCCGGCACCGATGACGGCGTGTCGCTTCCTCGCACTCATGGCCGCTCGTCCTCTCGCGGTGTCGCGGATCCCAACTGGTCAGGGGACCCGATGGCCTCCGATCGTAGCGACCACGGCGGCGACACCACCTCGGCGAACAATGCTTGAGACTCACGTCACACTCAAGTACGGTCAGAGGACACTACAGGAGGTGGTTCCGATGAGCGGAGTCAATGAGGATTTCTATCAGCCGTCGACCCACCCGGGCGACATCATCGAGGTGCTCGACGAAGAGACCGGCGAGATGGTCAAACGGAGGATCATCCTCGACGAGTTCGGCAACGGCACGAAGACGCGGCCGCTCGAAGAGGGCGAAGACGACGAGCTGCCCGAGAGCAGCTGAACCCGCCGGCGTACCAGGCGCCGAGCCTCACCACCAGGCGCGCACGGTCTCGGTCGGTCCGTCCACTTCGGTGAAGCCGGCGTCGATAACGCTGACCGGGCGGTTGTTCTCCGCCCACGCCTCCTCCGTCGGGGTGACCACGCGCAGGGCGAAACCGCCGGCCCGCCAGGCTTCGCGCACCTCGGCGGGCATCTGCTCGAAGGCGAGCTGCGCACCGTGGGCGACCTGGGCGGCGGCCTTGCCAGTCGTCAGCGTGACCAGGGGTGAGAGTTCGATCGTCACGACCGCCTCGGCGGCCGGAACCGAGGTCTCACCCTCATCGGGGAATTCGGTGCCTCCGACCTGCAGCTTCGACAGCTGCGGGGGCAGCGGGGAGACGGGGCCGGGAGGGAAGACCGAGGCCTCGGCCGGGGCGAAGTCCGCGGTGCCGCCGAAGGAGACGGTCACGCTGCCGAGGGCACGCGCATCGTCGAGCTTCTTCCCGTCGCCGCGTCGGACCACCTTGCGGATCGCCCCGTCACGCCAGTATTCGACGGCTTCGGACCATTCGCCTCCCGGCTGGGTCCGCGGGTCGTCGAGGAACGTCACGACCGCTCGCGCAGTGGATTCGAGGACGTCGATGTGACGGGCCGGCGCCGACTTGGACTTCCGGACGACGATGGGCAGCGACCACGGCACCTCGTGGTCGGTCTCATGTCGGCGCATCTGCTCGATCCGCGTCTGCTCGCTCACCTGGTTCCTCCGTCTCTCGGCCGCTGACCCTGCCGGTCGCGGTTGCGTCGCGGGGTACTGCGGCACGTCCCGCGCGTCCAGTGATGACAACGCCGGGAGCCTGCGCTTATTCCCGAACCGCGGCCTTCTCGCGTTCTCGTAGTCCCAGCGGCGAACCCGGTTCCAGGTGCCGAACCACTGCGGCCCGCATCGCAGGTCGCGGGTACGCTGAAGCGGTGCGCAGCCCGTGGCCGCGCAGGGAAGGACGCGATGACAGACGAGCCCCCGCACTCGAGAAGCGACGAGGCAGCCGTCCTCGCTGCGATTCCCACTGACATCCGCAGCGCCCTGTCGGTGCAGATGATCGACGTGCTCGCGGTCCAAGCCGCGCGCGCAGCCGAATGTCGGGACGCCGCCGCCAGCGCACTCGCCGATCAGGCGCAGGCGAGTCCGGCTTCGCGCGAGAACTCCCCCACGCCGCCGGAGTTCGTCGCCGCACGCGCCGAGTACCGTGCCGAACGCGCCCACTGGAACGAGGGTGGGCCGACTATGGCGCAGACCCTTGACGGGCGCATCGAGGTCGGGGACGTCGCCGTGCCCGTGCGCATCCACCGGCCCACCGCCGAGGCTGTCCTGCCCGGCATCGTCTTCCTCCACGGCGGCGGTTTTTCCCTCGGCGACCTCGACACGCACGAGCGGATCGCCCGGGTGATCGCCGCAGGCTCCCGCGCAGCGGTCATCGCCGTCGACTACTCGCTCTCCCCCGAGGCCGTGTTCCCGCAGGCTCTCCACGAATGCGCGAGCGTCATCGACCACCTTGCCCGCCACGGCGAGGCGTGGGGAATCGATCCGACCCGCCTGGCCGTGGCCGGGGATTCCGCCGGGGCCATGCTCGCCCTCGGTGCCGCGCTGCTCCTGAGAGACGAACCGGAACGGATCTTCCGTGACGAACCCGAACGCGTGCGGGCCGACCCGGGCTTCTCCTCGATCACGTCCCTGCTGCTCTTCTACGGCGCTCACGGTCTCACCGACTCGACGAGCCGGAGGCTCTTCGGCGGGGAGTGGGACGGGATGGGCCCCGATGCCCTCGCTTCGATCGCCGCCTTCCACTACGCGACACCCGCCGATGCCGCGAGCCACTACGTCGACCACCTCGGCGCGGATCTGGGCGGACTGCCTCCGACGTTCGTCGCAGCGGCCGGGCTCGATCCGCTCCGCGACGACTCCCGAGCCCTCGCCGCGCTCCTGCGCAGGGCAGGCACCGAGGTCGAGTTCGTCGAATACCCGCACGTCCTCCACTCGTTCCTCCACTTCGGTCGGATGCTCGACGAGGCGAACACCGCCCTCGAATCGGCCGCGGACTTCGCCGCCTCGCACTTCGATCGCCGAGGTTGAAGCCCTGCCGACGGGCGGCGCCGAAGTCGATCGTCACCGGAGCCGAATCGTTGCCTGAGAACGACGGTCGGCCGCGGGGTGTATCCTGGGAAGCCTTGTGATCCCCGTGCGGGGATCCCTGCGTCGTCAGGACACTCTCACTCTGTGCCAGTCAGCATCGGCTCACGGCACATGATCCTCTCCTCTCGGCGAACCAGAACGCGGACCCGCGTTCGGACACCCTGCCGGGATGTGCACCCTCCTCCGCTCCAGTGCGGAACCGGAGTGCGCACCGGCGCGTCGAAAGGCCGCCCCATCACCGCATCCACCACGACCTCCGCCCTGTCCTTCGCCGACCTCGGCGTTCCCGCGACCCTCGTCGACGAGCTCGCGAAGGACGGGAAGACCGAGGCCTTCCCCATCCAGGCCGACACCCTCGCCGACACCCTTGCCGGCCGCGACGTGCTCGGCCGAGGCAAGACCGGCTCGGGCAAGACGCTCGCCTTCTCCATCCCGATGGTCGCGAGGCTCTCCGAAGACCAGCCCGACCGTCCGGCCCGCGGTCGTGCACCGCGCGGACTCGTCCTCGCCCCCACCCGGGAGCTGGCCACACAGATCAGCGCTGTGCTCGAACCTCTTGCGACAGCGAGCCGGCTGACGACCACGACGATCTTCGGCGGGGTCAAGCAGAAGCGGCAGGAGACCGCACTCGCCGCCGGCGTCGACATCGTCGTCGCCTGCCCCGGCCGCCTCGAGGACCTGCTCCAGCAGGATCTCGTCTCCCTCGACGACATCGAGATCACCGTCCTCGATGAGGCCGACCACATGGCCGACATGGGGTTCCTGCCCGGTGTCACCCGCATCCTCGCGAAGACTCCGGAGCGGGGCCAGCGGATGTTCTTCTCCGCCACCCTCGACAACGACGTGGACAAACTGGTCCGCCGGTTCCTCCACGATCAGGTGCTCCACTCCGTCGACGACCCGAGTTCGCACGTCGATGCCATGACGCACCACCTCTTCGAAGTCACCCCCGAGGACAAGAACGACCTCGTCCACCGGCTGGCCTCCGGGTCCGGGCGCCGGATCCTCTTCACACGCACGAAGCATCGGGCGAAGCGGCTCGCGCGGTTGCTGACGAAGCAGGGCATCCCCGCCGTCGACATGCACGGCAACCTCTCCCAGTCCGCCCGCGAACGCCACCTCTCAGCCTTCGCCGACGGCGGAGTCAAGGTGCTCGTCGCCACCGATGTGGCCGCGCGCGGAGTCCACGTCGACGCCGTCGAACTCGTCGTCCACGTCGACCCGCCCACCGAGCACAAGGCCTACCTGCACCGTTCGGGTCGCACCGCACGTGCCGGCAGCACCGGGGACGTCGTCACGATCATGACGCCCGAGGAGCGCAAGGACACACTCGCCCTGCTGCGCAAGGCGAAGATCTCCGTGAAGCCGCAGAAGGTCACCGCCGACTCCGCGCTGGTGACCCCGCTCGTCGGCGAGGTCGCCGAGTTCGTCGAGCCGCAGGCGGGCAACCCGGAGCGTGTTCCCGGCACCGAGGCGGTCCCACCCGTGCAGTCTCCGTCGCAGAAGCGCTCCTCGCGTCGCCGCCGCGGACGGCGCGGGGCCGGCTCCCAGTCGGGCAGCGGTCAGGCGGGCAACGCACAGCAGGCCGGTGCCGGTTCCCGCGAGACGACAGGTTCCCGAGGCAGCGGTGCGAAGTCGAACAACCCGCGCTCCGGAGGCGCCCAGTCCGGCGGCGCACGCTCGGGCGGCGCGAAGCGCCGTACGAACCGCTCGTCCGACGGCAGCCGGTCCCGCGGCGAGGCGTCGCGACGCAGCCAGTCGGCCACGAGCACCCCGCGCCAGGGAGGTGCCCGCCGAAGCTCGGAGGCCCGTGGCACGACGGCCGAGACCCGGCAGCGCAACCGCTCGCGTACCGGAGGCTCCCAGCAGGTCTACTCGACGAGCAGCTGAGCTCCCGGCGACATCGACAGCCACTGCAGGCATCTCCCGTGCCGGACAGCCGTCCGGCACGGGAGACCCCGTTGCTCAGAACGTCGGCACGTCGTCGATGAGGGACCGCGTGTAGGCGTGCTGCGGGTTCTCGAGCACGGAGTCCGCTGACCCGTAGTCGACGATCTTGCCCTTGTTGAGCACCGCGAGGTTATCGGCGATATGGCGTGAGAGCGCGATGTTGTGGGTGACGAAGAGCATCGCGAGCTGACGTTCGGCCCGCAGGGTGCGCAGCAGCCCGATGATCGAGGCCTGGACGCTGACGTCGAGCGCCGAGGTGATCTCGTCGCAGACGAGGACGTCGGGTGCGTTGACGAGCGCTCGGGCGATCGCCGCCCTCTGCCGTTCACCGCCGGAGAGGTCTCCCGGGCGCCGGTGGTAGAAGCTGCGGCCCAGCCGCACCGCGTCGAGCGCCTCCTCGACGGTCGCCTTCCGACTCGCCGCGGTCCCCTCCCCGCTCATCTCGAGCGGCACCGTCAGCGACTGTCCGATCGAGCGGCGCGGATTGAGGGAGGAGAACGGTGACTGGAAGACGTACTGGATGCCGATGCGCTGATCGTTCGTGCGCTTGCGCGTCGATCGGGCGAGTTCGACCCCGCGCAGCCGCACCGCTCCCGTGTAGTCGTCGTTGAGTCCGGCCACACACCGCGACAGCGTCGTCTTGCCCGACCCGGATTCGCCGAGGAGCATCGTGCACTCCCCCGGTTCGAGCCGCAGGTTGATGCCGTCGAGGATCTGCGCCTTCCCATAGGAGAGCGCGACGTCGGCGACCTCGAGGAGGACGGGTCCCGCACCGGAATCCTCGGCCGGATCCGGGACCGCCGCAGTGCTCGCCGAGGCGGGGGCCGCCTCGGCGCCGTCGGCGGAGTGACCGAGGTAGACGTCGGTCGCGGCACTCGATTCGTCGCCGATCCTCTTGTCCCCGGCGAGGTCGGGCACCGCGGCGAGGAGCATCTTCGTGTAGTCGTGCTGCGGGTTCGTCAGCACCTCGCCGACCGGCCCCTCTTCGACGAGGTCGCCGCGCAGCATGACCGCCACCCGGTCGGAGATGTCCTTGATCACCGCGAGGTCGTGGGTGATGTAGAGGCCGGCGACGTCGTTGGCCACGGTCATCTGCCGGATGGTGTCGAGCACGACGGCCTGCGTGGAGACGTCGAGACCGGTCGTCGGCTCATCGAGGATGAGGACGTCGGGGAACATCGCGAAGGCCATGGCGATGCCGATGCGCTGCTGCTGGCCGCCCGAGAGCTGATGCGGCCACCGGTTCTGGTAGGCCTTGTCGCCCGGCAGTCCGACATCGGCGAGCACTTGGGTGATCCGCGCCTCCCGTTCGGCCGCGGAGGACCCGAAGCCGTGGATGTCGAGGACTTCGCGGATCTGTTCACCCACCCGCATCGCGGGGT
The DNA here is from genome assembly GCF_037101285.1 of Brevibacterium metallidurans. Taxonomy (NCBI): domain Bacteria; kingdom Bacillati; phylum Actinomycetota; class Actinomycetes; order Micrococcales; family Brevibacteriaceae; genus Brevibacterium; species Brevibacterium metallidurans. Next base: position 83,119 of record NZ_BAAAAF010000003.1, on the reverse strand, counting down.
TGAGGGAGAGCGCCGGATCCTGGGGGATGTAGGCGATGCGGGATCCGCGCAGGGAGCGCACGGCCACCTCGTCGAGGTCGAGGACCTCCACCGCGGTGTCCTCACCGCGCGGCCACAGGCTCACCGACCCCGAGGCGTACTTGAGTCCGGAGCGGAAGTGGCCCATGCAGGCCAGGCCCGCGGTCGTCTTGCCGGACCCGGACTCGCCGACGAGGCCGAGGATCTCTCCGCGGGCGAGCGCGAAGCTGACCCCGTGGAGGATCTCGTCGCCGGCGTACGTGTCGATGCGCAGATCCGAGACGCGCAGGACGATGCTCTCGTTGGGGGCGCGGTCCTCGATGGCAACCGTGTCGTTGGTCGTCGTCATCATTCCTCCACAGTGGTCGAAGCGGTGGCCCGGGCGAAGGAGTCCGCGAGCAGGTTGGTGCCGATCGTGAGCAGGGCGATCGCGATGACCGGCAGGAGCACGCCCCAGGGCTGGATGCTCAGGGCGATGCGGTTCTCGTTGATCATCAGGCCCCAGTCGGCGGCCGGCGGCTGCAGGCCGAGTCCGAGGAACGACAGCGAGGCGATCGCACCGATCGAGTAGGTCAGGCGCAGACCCGCCTCGACGCTCAGCGGTCCGGTGATGTTGGGCAGCAGTTCACGGACGAGGACCTTCGTGCGCGGCATCGCGTACATCTCCGCGGCGAGGATGTAGTCCTCGTTGATGACGTTCAGCGTCGCCGACCGCGCGACCCGGGCGATGCGCGGGGCATGGGTGATACCGATGACGGTGATGAGCACCCAGCCCTGCGGGCCGAGGACCGTGATCGCCAGGAGGGCGAAGACGAGCTGCGGGATCGCGAGCAGGACGTCGTTGAGGCGCATGATGATCGCATCGAACCGACCGCCGACCTACGCGGCGAGCATGCCGACGGCGGCACCGAGGACCATGCCCAGGGCGGTCGCGAGGACGGAGTAGATGATGAGGGTGAACCCGCCGGCGAGGAACCGGGAGAGGACGCTGCGGCCGAGGTTGTCGGTGCCGAAGATGCCGTAGGCGGAGAACGGCTTGCCGACGAACTCGGTCGCGGTCGATCCCGTCGCCCACGGCAGCAGGAGCGGTCCGCAGAAGGCGAAGAGCACGACGATCGCCGTGAGCGTCAGCCCGATCCGTCCCTGCTTCTGGGCGATCACGCGCCGGAGGAACGGCACGTAGGTCGTCTGGGATTCCTTGGGGATCTCCGCGGCTTCGATGGCGGAGGACTTCATGTCGTCGAGGCTGCTGCTCATGCTGCGCTCCTCAGTTTCGGGTTGGTGAGGATGCCGACGATGTCGGCAGCCAGGTTGACCACGACGTAGACGGCGGCGACGAGCATCGAGATCGCCTGGACGACCTGCACGTCGCGGTAGGTGACGGCGTCGATGAGGGCTTGGCCGATGCCGGGGTAGCGGAAGAGGAACTCGACGACGACCACGCCGCCGGCGAGCCAGGCGAGCTGGATGGCGATGACCTGGGCGACGGGACCGAGGGCGTGGGGCACGGCGTGACGGAGGATCACGCGCCGCTCGGGCACTCCCTTGAGGCGGGCCATCTCGACGAACCCGGAGTCGAGGACTTCGATCATCGTCGCCCGCATCATCCTCACGATGTAGGGGGTAACGACGAGGACGAGGGTCGCGGTGGGCAGGACCAGCTGGGCGGGGATCATCCACACCGGCTGGCCCGGTGGGGCGAGGGTGACGGCGGGCAGGATCTGGAACACCGAGGTGGCGAAGATCGCGATGAGGCCGATGCCGATGACGAACTCGGGCATCGCGGCGAGCACGAGGCTGATGCCGGTCAGCGCCTGGTCCCGGCGGGTGCCGCGGTGCAGGGCGGAGTAGACGCCGAGGCCGATGCCCAGCGGCACCGAGATGATCGCGGCCAGGGCCATGAGGATGAAGGAGTTGCCGATGCGTTCGCCGAGGAGGTCGGAGACCGGGCCGCCGGTGGCGGTCGAGGTGCCGAAGTCGCCGACGAAGAGGCCGCCGAGCCATTCGAGGTAGCGCTGCCAGGCGGGCAGGTTGAGGCCGAGCTGTTCGTTGAGGGCGGCGATGCGCTCCGGGGTGGCCTGCTGGCCGAGGATCGCGCGGGCCGCGTCGCCGGGCAGCAGCAGGGTGGCGCCGAAGACGAGCAGGGAGACGGCGAGGAGGATGAAGGCGGAGAAGATCAGCCTGCGGATGATGACTTGGGCGAACATGTCACACCTTTCCGATCCAGAGACGGTCGAAGCGCCACCCGCCCAGCGGTCGGCCGGTGGCGTTGGGACGCAGACCGCCGACGTACTTCTGGTAGGCGTCGACCTGGTTGGCGAAGCCCCAGATGATGTAGCCGCCGTTGTCGTAGAGGATCTTCTGGGCTTCGTGTTCGAGATCCCGCCGTGACTTCGGATCGGGCAGGGCACGGGCTTCTTGGACGATGGAGGTGAAGTTCGGATCGTTCCAGTTCGTCTCGTTGAACGGCGACTCCGGCATCACGCAGGACACGGACTGCGGCAGGAAGTCGCGGGTGTACCAGAAGTCCTGGGCGAAGTCCCATTTGAGGTAGTTCTCCCCGAAGAACGTCGTCGCGTCGACGCGGCGGATCTTCACCCGGATGCCGGCGTCGGCGGCCTGCTGGGCGAAGACCTGCGCGGCCTCGACGACTCCCGACTGGATGGGGGCGGTGACGAGCTCGACGTCGAGGCCGCCCTCGTGCCCCGCCTCGGCGAGGAGCTTCTTCGCCTGCTCGACGTCACGGGTGCGCTGCGGGAAGTCGGGGTAGTTCTCACTCAGCGGCCCGAACATGTCGTTGCCGATCGTGCCGTAGCCGGAGAGCACCTGCTCGATCATCTGCTCGCGGTCGACGACGAGCCGGAACGCCTGCCTGACCTTGACGTTGTCGAACGGAGGCCGGTCGACGCGCATCGTGAACGGCAGCCACATGCCGGTCTCGGAGTTGAGGATCGCCATCCGCTCGTCGGCGCCGATGACCTCGACGAGGGCGAGCGGGATTTGCCCGATCGCGTCGACCTGGCTGGAGAGGAGGGCGTTGATGAGGGCGTCCGAGTCGTTGAAGTTGAGGAGGTTGACGGCGTCGAGCCAGTTGCCGTCCTTGCGCCAGTAGTACTCATTGCGCTCGAGCACGGTGGACACCGCCGGAGTGTGCGAGCCGAGCTTGTACGGTCCCGAGGACACGGGCTTCGCAGGGTCGTAGTCGCGGGGGACGATGCCGGTCGTGTACTCGGAGACGGAGTCGTTGAGGAGGCCGTTGGGTGAGCTGAGCCGGAACTCGACGGTGCGGTCGCCGGTGGCGACGACCTCGTCGAGCATCGTGAAGCTCGCCGCAGCGGTCTTCGGATCGTTGGGGTCGTTGATCCGCTCGAACGAGAAGACCACGTCGTCGGGGGTGATGTCGCGACCGTCGGAGAACTTGATGCCCGGTCGCAGCGTCGCCGTCCACACCGTCGCGTCGGCGTTGGGTTCGAACTTCTCGGCCAGCTCGGTCTGGATCTTGTAGTCGTCGGTGCGTGAGAGCAGGCAGTTGTAGAGGTTGACGGTGCGGGCGATGTCGCCGGAGTTGACGGGGATGTGGGCGTCGACGGTGTCGGCGGAGTTGCCGCCGGTCACACCCACGCGCAGGGTGCCCCCGCGCACGGGGTCACCGGCGCTGATCGCGCCGACGGCTCCCCCGCCGCACGCACTCAGGCCCGCGAGCGCCGTCAGCGACAGGCCGGCTCCGAGTGCTTGTCTTCGGTTCGGTGTGCTCATGTGCCTTCTTCCTGGGACGCTTCGTCCTGGGGCGGACGACTGGACGGCTGAGGCGTTGGCGCCTCACTGGCTGAGGATTCCGCGGGGTCTGCGGGGGCGAGGATATGGGCGTCGAGGAATGCTTCGATCATCAGCGCGGCGTCTTCGTCGCTGACCGTCATCTGGCGGGCGCTGCGGGCGATGCCGAGGCCGTCGATGAACGTGCTCAGGGTCTTGACCATGAGGTCCGTGTCGCCGGCGCGCACCCGACCCGAGCGCTGCCCGGCGACGATGACGCCGGTGATGAGGTCGAGCCATTCGCTGTAGACGGCGGTGAGGTTGAGGCGTGATTGCTCGTCGACGACCGCGCGCGCCCAGCTCTGGATCCAGATCGACCACACGCGCCGCACCGAGGGGTCGACACCGGCGTGAACGCGGGCGAACCGGCGCAGCACGTCGACGGGATCGTCGGGTTCGAGGAGGTCGCGGGCGGTCGCGATGATCTCGAGCGAATACCGCAGTGCCGCTTCGAGGAGCTGGGTCTTCGTGCGGAAATGGTAGGTGATCGCCGAGGCCGACAGACCGCTCGCCTCGGCGATGTCGTGGACGCGCACGGAGTCGATGCCGCGGTCGGCGTAGAGCTCCCAGGCGGCTGCGACGACCCGTCGCCGATTGCGGGTGCCCTTCGACATCCATTCCCCGTCGTCGGCTCTGCCCGGGGAGTCCGCGGCAGCGCCCGCACCGGCGGGGAGCTCTCCGTCGGAGATCATGTGCGCGCTCGAGACCGCGCTGATCGTGCGCCGAGGTGGTGTCCGGCCCGGGATCCGGCCGCTGCCGCGCGTGAGCCAGTCGGTGGTGACGTCGGTGAGTTCGGCGATGCGGGTGATCTCCTCGATGCGGAACTTCCTCGTCCCGGCGAGTGACTTCGAGAGCTTGCTCGGTTCGAGACCGATGCTGCGGGCGACTTCGCTGTGGTTGATGCCTGCCCGGCTGATGGCAGCGCGCACACGGGTCCCGAGACCGGCGCGGTCGCCGTTCGCTGCCTCTCTGCTGCCGAACACCACCCCAGTCTGCACAAGTGTTGCGATTATGGCAAGAGTTACTTGGACACAATACAGTTTCGGTCGGTCTCGATCAGGTCTCCATGTCGTCTCCCACGCTCCGACCAGGTGAGATGAACTAGAATTTCGGGAGCAATCACGATCGTCGGAAGGGCGGACCACCGCACATGCGCTCAGGCCTGAAGAAACTGACCGCGAAGAAGCCCCCGTTCAAACGCTGGGCACGAGCGACCGCGCTGGCTGCGCTCGAATCCAAGCCCTGGCAGGCGACGAGTCGCTGGATCCGGGGCGCGAAGGCGATCGAGAGGCTCGAGGCCGAATTCGACGGCGCCGGCCTCGAGACACCGGTCATCGCCTACTTCGGCGACGGCCCGGCGAAGATCTATCAGATCCTCCAATGGATCCCCATCCTCGAAGAGCTCGACAGGACCAACAGGGTCGCCATCGTCCTCAGATCGCCGGGCTCGCTCCAGGAGCTGCGAAAGTCGACATCGCTTCCTCTCGTCCTCAAACGACGGTTCGATCCGCTGCAGGACTTCTACTTCGCTCTCGACCCGAAGGTGGCGCTCTACGTCAACAACGGCGTGCGCAACTTCCAATCGCTCGGCTACGCGCCGATGGTCCACGTGCACCTCAACCACGGTGAGAGCGACAAGATCTCCATGGTCTCGAATCAGGTCAAAGCCTATGACCGTGTGCTCGTCGCCGGACCTGCCGCGATCGAACGGCACCGGAAGGCTCTCATCGAGTTCGACTTCGACAAGCTCGTCGAGGTCGGCCGGCCCCAGCTCGACATCGACCTGCACCCTGTCCTACCGCGCTCGGACAATCGCACGATCATGTACGCCCCGACGTGGGAAGGCGAGAACGACGCGAACAACTACACGTCGCTCGACCTCTTCGGCGTCACCATCGCCGAGGCGATCCTCAAGACCCCGCACACACGATTCGTCTACAAGCCCCATCCTCGGGTGGAGACCTCCGACGACCCGGCGATCGTCGCCGCAGACGCACGGATCCGGGAGCTCATCGACGCGGCCAACGCCGCAGGAGCACCGAGGACGGGCGAACACCTCGTCTCCATGCAGGGCGACATCCTGCCGATGTTCGCCGATGTCGACCTCCTCGTCGCCGATATCTCCAGTGTGGGACTCGACTACCTCTATCTTCGTCCGGAGCGACCGCTGATCCTCACCGACCGTCGTGACGATCTCGCGAGGATCCATGCGGAATCACCGATCTCCCGTGCCACGCCGGTCATCTCGGCGTCCACGATCTCCGATGTCGCCACGACGATCACCGCCGAGCTCGACAACGACACCACGGCGGAGCAGCGCCGGGAGTTGCGGGCGTTCTACTTCGGAGACCGCGCTGTCGGCGATTCGACCCGCACCTTCACCTCGGTGATCGCCGATCTCATCCGGTCGCGCCAGAGCGAGATGGCAGCCAAAGCGGAGGCCGAGTGATCGGCTGACTCCCGCTCAGCGCGCCATCTGCCGGAAGAGCTCCTCCCACAGGTCGAGGATCCGGTCCGGAGAGAACCGTGCCATGTCCGTGCGGACCTCCTCGGACATGCGTTCGAGCCCGACGGGGTCGGAGGCGAGTTCGGAGAGCGCTTCGGACAGTGCGGGGACATGATTGCGGGGCACGATGATCCCAGTTCGCCCTGAGTCGATGAGCGCACCGATTCCCGGGGCGACGTCGAACGACACCGTGGGTACACCACGGAGACCCGCTTCGACGATCGAGATGGGCAGTCCCTCGTATTGCGAGGAGATCACGTGCACCTTTGAGGTTGACAGCACCTCGGCCACAGAATCCGTCTTGCCCATCAGACGGGCGCGAGGAATCTCGCGGTCGTCGATGAGTTCCTGGAGGCGTTCGCGGAGATCTCCTTCGCCGTAGAGTTCGACGCTCCACTCAGGATGCCTCTCTGCGATTTCGGCCCAAGCTGCCAGCAGATAGTGCAGAGACTTCTGCTCGTCGTAGCGGCCGAGCGCAATGATGACATTGCGGCGCCCTTCGGACTTCTCCGCTGGGTCGGCCTGAGTCACCGGGTTGGGAATCCACCCGGTGTTATTCAGACCGGCGAGGCGGAAGCCTTCGGCATCTTCCGCGGTGAGGAATACGGTTCGGTCCACGTCGGCATAGGCCTTGAGCACTCTGGCCGCGTCTCTTCCGGTCCGCGTCGCGCCATCGTTCGATCCGTGATACTGACCGATGACTCGTGGGTGCAACGCATTCGTCGCATCGTAGCCCGCCTCGAGCAGATGCTCCATGCCGTAGACCTGGGTGCAGATGATCAGCGTCGAAGGGCCCCAGACGTCGATGAGCCTGCGCAGCTCGTCGACAGCGGTCTTCCGCAGTGCGAAGCGCTTCCGGTACCGCTGCATGCGTGCTCGGTCCTTCTTGTCGGACTCGGAGCGGATCATCCAGTCCGCTGGCGGCGGTTCCGGCATGAGAGTGCGCACGATGATTTCGTCGGCTCGCTCGACGACCTGTCCCTGCCCTTCTGGCGGTGGCGACACGCCGACGAGCTCGGTTGCGAAACCACGGGAGTGGAATCCGTTGGCCATCGTGTCGATGAAACGCCCGACCCCGCCGAGGCGGTCGACGTCGTTGGCCATGAGCACGATTCGGTCGAACTGCGCCTGCGGCATCACTTGTCTCCCCACACTGTTGCGATCGTCTTCGCTGCACTGTCCCCGGGCTCACGACCTGCGAAGTCGTCCCTGAACCGGTGGCGACGCTGCGCGTCGGCATCGTCGCCGACCGCCCTGATGGCGTCGACGAGTTCCTCCTGCGAGGTGACCAGAGGCCCAGGCCGATGCTCGCGCAGGTCGAAGTACGTGCCGCGCGCCGAGTTCACATAGTCGTCGAGATCGTAGGCATAGAGGATGACGGGGCGGTCGAGACTGAGGTAGTCGAAGATGATGCTCGAATAGTCCGAGACGAGGATTTCGCTGGCCAGCAGCACTTGCGCGGTATCTCCGACGTTGCTGACGTCGACGACGTCTCCTCGCAGGTGCGGGGGAATCGAGATCCGATTGAGATAGTGCGGTCGCAGCAGAACCTGATACTCGTCTCCGAGTTCCTCGACGAGCTCAGTGAGATCGAGTTCGATCGATGCCTGCCCGCGCTGGCGGAACGTCGGGGCATAAAGAACTGCGGTCCTCGTCGGATCAAGGTCGAGTCGACGCTTGGCTGCAGCGATTCCCTCCGAGTCGTTGACGAGGATGTCGTTGCGCGGTGAGCCGACGGGAAGTTGCCCGTTCGGATATTTGAAAGCAGGAACGAACGTGTCACGGAAGTAGTCACTCGGAATGCTGAGGAAGTCCCAGTATCCGACCTTCCGCTCGAGGGCGGAGACCTCGTCGCGGGAGCTGAAAGCGAAGTTCGGCTCGTCGAATCCCATCGTCTTGATGGGGATGCCGTGCCAGGTCTGAACGTAGATCTGCCCCGGCCGTTTGACATAGCCGTCAGGCAGGCTCTGATTGTCGATGATGTACTTCGCACGAGCAAGCGTTCGGTAGTAGTCGACCGTGTTGCGGATGACAACGTCGTCTCGACCAGCTGCCCACCGCTGATTGGAAGCGGCGGAGACGACGACGTCGAGGTCTGGTCGCTGGCGGCGGATCTCCTCGGCGAGGACGTGCGGCGAGTCGAACTGCGAAGTGCCCATGTGGGACTCCACGACGACAAGTCGGTCGTCGATTCGAGTCGACGCACTCGCCATGATCTGCGGTGCCTGGGAAGCCACTTCGAAAGCTTCGAGCGGGATGTACCGCTCACGAAGGCGAGAGTGGCCGCTCTGCAGCAGTGACTTGAGTCCGGCCCGCAGACGTCGTCGCTGCTTGCCGATGCGCGCGATCCGAAAAGCCAATGTGCCGATCTCGGTGGCATAGGGCTGGTAGCGCACGTTGGCCAACGATTGGATGAGTCCGCGGGTCTGCGTCTTCGCCTTGCTGCCGGAGAAACCCTTCTTCACACGCAGCGGCAGCAGAGTGGAGGCAATCCCGTTGGAGACTTCCATGCGGATCGAGATCTTCGGCCTGACCGCGAAGTCGAGGTCAGAGGGGAAAGCGAAGTCGGTGCTCCACGTGACTATGCCGTCCACTGTGCGCTCCCAGGCCACTGGCGCGGTCCATTCCCGTTGGAATCCCCAACGCTCTCGGATGAGCATCCGCGCTTCGAGGTCAGGTTGGTCGAGTCTGCCGAATGAATCGGGGATCTCACCGCTGATGCGCACTCGGTTCGATCCGTCGATCGACACGGAGTCGACCTTGGTGAAGAACTTGAACGAGTACCAGGGAATCGAGGTGACCTGAGCGGAGTCGAAGGTGGCGAGCATGCGCTCACGCGAGCCGACCGGGTAGTCAGCGAAGGTCGCCGGCTCCCAGAGACTGTTGACTCCCCCGGGCTCCCAGTCACCGTAGAGGTCCCACGTGCCTGCTGCGATCTTCGCCATGCGCGTGACCAGGTCGACATCGCCGGACAGCGCGGCGGCGATGAGCAGCCTGTCATCACGGGGCACATCTTGGTAGATCTCTATCGGGATCGATTCGATGAGCGGTCTGAGTTCGGCAAGCAGCTCGGGCGCGAGATTGGGAACCTGTCCTGCGGCGATGTCATTGAGGTAGAGCCGCGCGTCATGGCGGAGGATCTTGAGCTGAAGTCGATCATGAAGCAATGGCACGACAGATCGGTCGGCTACCCGCAGCACCTCTGCGAGCGCAACCTTGCGGTGCTGGAGATTCTTGATGTCATCGCGCTGGTTGGTGATCGACTTCCGCACCTTGATGGGATAGAGATTCCACTGATAGACGAATTCCGGGATGACCCGGATGCCGTCGGCTTTCGCGAACACCTCGGCGGTGAAGATGAGGTCCTCGTAGTGGAGTTCCTCACGGAACCGGATGCCGTTGTCCCTGAGGAAGGCGAGACGATAGAGCTTCGCGACGGCGATCGTATCGATGCAGAGTTCGGGATTGTCCTCGATCGTGTCGAAGTGCTGCTCTTCCCGATAGAGCCGGTGGTGCCATCCGCGGAACTTCTTCTTCGCGATCTCCCGACGTCGCGTCTTGGCCATGACGATGTCCGCGTCGCTGCGCTCTGCCGCTGTGAGCAGGTTGTACGTCGCGTGGCGTTCGAGGATGTCGTCGCTGTCGAGGAATGTGAGATACGGAGCGCTGGCGTTGTCCATGCCGATGTTGCGCGGTGCTCCCGGCCCACCGCTGTTCTTCGGCGTCTGGAATGCTCGCAGCCGCGGTTCGGACTTTGCCATCTCGGACACATACTCGAAGGACCCGTCGGTGGAGCAGTCATCGACGACGATGACCTCGGTGCCCTTGAGCGTCTGGTCGAGCGCCGAGCGGATCGCCGTGCCCACGTTGGCGATGTCATTGAACATGATGATCACCACGGTCACCATCGGTCGACCGTCGGCGCCCCACACGGAGGCGGGCTCGGTATCGGTCGTCGTTCCTTCGGCGCGCACCGCTGGGTGTGTCAAAATGCTCTCCGTGCTTCTGTCTTCGGGGATCGGGGAAGGTGTGAGGTCAGTCGGCAGAAGGCCGGCTCACACAACCGGCGGCCTGCCGTGCCGAGCCATTCTCAGCACTCCGCGGCCCGACAGCTTCTTGTGCTGTTCGTCATCGCTCCATGGGTCGAGTCTCCACCCGTCCCGCCAGCCCTCGAACCACGGGCGCAGCTGATCGGGATTGTTCGCCCATTTCATGCACTGCATGAGCGTCCATGAACCAACGTACATCCAATTGAACGGCCAGGGCAGGTTGCGCCTGGCCAGCCAGACGCGATTGCGGGCGTTCATGTAGAAGTACTCGTCGTGCCGGCTGGGGTCCATGACCGGGTGGGCGACGGCGAGGTCGCCCATGTACCACACGGAGTATCCGGCGTCCCAGACCCGCCACGCGAGTTCGATGCCCTCATGGGCGTACCAGAACGTCGACGGCCAGCCGCCGCACTCGTCGAATGCCCTGCGCTGCATGCACACGGCGCCCTCCCATACGGAGAAGACGTTCGACGAGTGGTCGGCTTCGCCCTTCTTCAGCCGCGGGATCCACCGCTTCGGAGAGGCCGGTCCGCCCGGCTCCTCGACGCGCGGCTGGACGAGGCCGATCTTCGGCTTCGTTCGCATGAGCTGGGCCATGCGCATCAGCGTGGTGTCGTCGGGTAGCCACGCATCGTCGTCGAGGAAGAAGAGGAACTCTCCCTTGACGTGGGGCACGCCGGCATTGCGTCCGGCCGGAATGCCGAGGTTCTCCGGCAGGCCCAGTCGCTTGACGGCCGGAGGGATGCCCTGCGGATCCCAGCCGTTGCCCACGCACACGATGTCGAGCTCGACGCCCTTCTGGGCGAGCAGGGAGTCGAAGCCGCGATTGAGCTCTTCGAGGCGTTTGCCCTGGGTGAGGACGACGACGCCGAAGGTGTACTTCCGGTTGGTCTCGAAGTGCTGAGCGAGGAGGCGGGATGAGTCCGTCATGACAGCCTCTTCGACGCCATGATCGACATGAAGTGACCGATCACCGAGAGCAGGCACAGGGGCACGAGGACGACGACGAGCCAACGTTCGCCGACCAGGGGCGCGGCGCCCAGAGGAACGGCGATCGCGGTGACGATGCTCGAGACCAGGGCCAGCAGCGAGAGTTCGACGGAATGGTAGATGCGGTGGAACGGCACGAATCGCGCCGCCCGCTTGAGCTTGGCGGTGAACCCCGGGTTGAGGGCTGTCGCGGCTTGGGAGTCGGCAAGCTTGTCGAGTCCGTTGAACGCCCTGGACACGTGCACCATGTCGTTGAGTGCCTTGTTGAGGAGGACGAGGGAGGCGAGCATCGATCCGGCGAGCAGGTACGGGTAGGTGCCTGCGGGATCAGATGCCAGGTTCGACCAGTCTCCGACGGCGCGCGCACCGAGGGCGAAGGCCACGAGCCCTTCCGTGGTGTAGTGGCCGACCTTGTCGAGGAAGACGCCTTTGGCTCCGCTCGTCCCCCGCCACCGGGCGACCTCTCCGTCGCAGCAGTCGATGTACATCTGCACCTGGGAGAAGAAGACGGCGAGGATCGCGCCCCAGATGCCGGGGATGAGAAGCGACGCCGCGATGCACCACCCGGCGATGATCATCATCCCGGTGACACCGTTGGCGCTGATCCGCGTCCTGACCAGGAGCATCGTGAAGTAGATGGAGAAATGACGGAGGTAGAGCTGAGCCGTCCAGTGCTCGGCGTTCTTCCGCGAGCGGACCTCGATCGGCTGCGCCTTCGCGCGCAGTTCGGACAGGGTCGGGTACCGTGACTGCTTCTCCGCGCTCACTCCCGACCTACCTTTTGACTGCATCCGACCCCGACAATTCACGTCAAGTTTACCGACTGTCCAAACGAGCCGCTACTTCCGTGACCGCCGACACTGCCCGCGGATACTGGGAGACCGCTCGCAACTTCGCTGCTGTGCGATCAACCGACCTTGAGGCTGAGATTGCCCTTCACCGTCCGGTAGGGCACCACTGCCCTGCCGCCGGCATCGTCTGCGTGAGCTTCGACACCGTCGGCTGCGACGGTCTCCGTCGCCCCGCCTTCACCCGTCCAAGCGATGCGGTGACGTGCGATCCTGTCCGGTCCGGGCGTCTGCCTCCAGACGTCGACGATCGCACCCGAAGGCACTCGGGCGAGCTGGTCTGCGGTGAATGTCGCCGTTCCGTCCGCCGTGATCGCCGAGGCGAACGAATAGTAACCGTCACGAGTGGTCATGACGATCGCATCGTCGGCACCGTGCTGGGCGGAGTCGTCGGACAGTCGGATGATCACATCTCCGCAGGAGTCGAGCGCTGCTTCGCCCGGCTGGGGATCGGGGGCCCGCTTCGACGGCGGCCTCGGCGTCTCCTGCAGGTCTGCGAACAGCTGCGCCCAGCGTTCGGTGACGCTTTCGTCACTGAAGGTGCGTGCCTTCGCGATCGCCGCCTGCCTCAGTGCCGCAAGTGCGGAGGCGTCGGTGTCGAGCAGAGCTGTGATGGCCGCCGCCATCTGCCTGGGGTCATCGACGAGGTAGCCGTTCTCGCCCGAATCGATGATGTCGGATGGTCCGTACCGGATGTCGTAGGCGATGGGGACGCATCCTCTCGCCATGGCTTCGATGAGGACGACGCCCATGCCTTCGAACGAGCTGGTCAGCAGCAGGAACGAGTAGTCGCTCAGTCGAGCGGCAGCGCCGTCGACGTGACCGGTGAAGGTCACCCGTCGGCTGAGCACGTCGCTGTCGTGGACTGTGCGTTCGAGTTCGGCGCGCTTGTCTCCGTCGCCGATGATGTCGAGAGTCATCTCCGGACCGACTTCGCTGACGGCGGTCAGCGCGTGGTCGACCCGTTTCTGGCCTGTCAGACGCGCGACCACTGCTCCGCGGTCGGACGATCTCGACGCTTCGCCGAGTCCGTCGTCGCTCACGGCGGTCGAATTGGGGATGACGACCAGGGTGGGAGAGTCGCCGAAGGCACGGACGAAGTCCGCTTTCTGCTTCTGGGTGAGGAACACGATGAAGTCGTAGTCGAACCAGTGGCGCAGGATGTCGAGTCGGGACTTCGTGAAAGGTCCGTTCGGCGAGTCGGAGGTCGGGTGCAGATGCGAGTTGTGGAGCACTTGGCCGATGCGGATGTGATCGCGGCGGTAGTGGAAGAGGAAGGTGGCGATGTACTTTGATTCGTTGATCAGGACGGCCTGGTCAGGTCCGATCGCGGCGTCCAGCCAGGCGAAGTAGAAGTCGCGGGCGCGAGTGAACTCTCCCACGTACCGACCGTCGTGATCGATGAGCACGAGACGCCGCTTCTCTCCGGTCCGGTCGTCGATGAGCCAGGTCGAACCGTCTGCGCGCAGATGGTCGACGCGTTCGACCTTTCCCGCCGAGTCGAGGTGCTCGACATATCTCGACGTGCTGTGAGTCTCCGCCGATTCGCGTGCTTCCGGAATGCCGCCTCCGGTGCGCGTGCCGGCGAACGCCTTCAGCTGCCGTCGATCGTACGTCGCCACCTCGTCCCAGGCATTGCGCACGCGCATGCCGTCGATGAGTTCACCGCTCGCACGCAGTCGGGCCCGGGCTTCGTCGACATCGAGTCGGTAGTCGAGAGTGAGCACATCGACGCTGCGCCCCAATTGAGTCACGAAGGTCCGCGATCGTCGCAGCATGACTTTGGTCAGGCCGCCGTACTCCTGGGGAATCGACCACGTGAGATCGAAGACACGATCGATGCCGTCGTGGGCGGGGGTCGCGGATCCTCGGATCCGCCGGAGAAGCCGGTTGAAGATCATGGGTGGCGTTCCTCGGGTGTGCGGTGCTGGTGGGCTGCGATTCGGACGTGCAGAACGTTATCCCGCAGGACGACCGTTGCGCCCGAGCACGGACCTGGCCACTGCCTTCAGCCCTGAGGATACGTGCAGATTCATTCCGCCCAGGGTAGTCGAGCCGGCGTCGAACGTCAGTCCCAGTCGTCGAGTGCTCAGGTGCGCCGACTCGTTCAGGCCGACTCGGATGAAACCGGTCTCCGCGCCCGCGCTGTCGATCGCACGGACGTAGACCTTCGCCGATCCCTGCGACAGCAGAGTCTTCAGGGGGATGACCGCACGGAAGCGGCGAACGGCATTGGCGGCACGGTCGGCGCTTCCCTCCGAGTCCGGTGCATCGAGAAGTTCGGCGTCGATCTGGGCCAGCTCCTCATCGCCCTTGCGCAGCTGCAGTGTGAGGCGACTGAGGTCGTCGGTCGCAAGGACGGCGGCCGCTGTCCCTTCGACCTCGACGGACAGCTTTCGGAGCCGCACTTCGTCGACGTGGGCGAGCACCGCGCGCGATCGGTTGCCCCTGCGACTGACAGCCTCGACGAGCGCGGGGTTTCCTGTCGCGAGGCTCCACGCGCGCGCCCGATTGAGCGGGCTGTAGAACTCGAAGAGCCGATCCGGCAGGCAGAACTCTTCGACGAGTCGGCGTGATTCCTCGATCCATGAGAGTCGAAACCCGATGCTGCGGTTGTCGAAGCTGTCGTTGAACCGGTTGAGCGTCACTCGACGGAAGAAGTCCGCCATCGCCTCTCGACGCAGTTCGTCGCCCCAAGGGCCCGACGACAGGGGTGTCAGGCTCTCTCGGATCCCCTCGGCATGGAGGCGGGGCTCGGCTCCCATCTGGCTGATGTGGCCCCCGCCGTGGTCGTAGACGAAGTAGCAGGTGCGATCGGCGAGGATCGAGACCCTCTCAGCCGACGCGTACGCGCGGAAGCAGAACTGTGCGTCCTCCAGCCTGATTCTGTGTGCTGGGAACCTCAGTCCCCGAGCAGTGAGGAAGGCTCGACGGAAGAGTTTGAAGCAGAAGTTCGAGCGCACAAGCCGACGAATGTCGCCGTCGTCCTGCGTGTCCGCGAAGACGTCGGCATGAGTACGGCGCCCTCCTCGTCCTTCGATCCGCACGAGCACGACATCGCTCGACTTCTCGTCCGCGTAGGCGACAGCCGATCCCAGGCAGTCGCCGTTGAGTCGGTCATCGGCATCGTGGAAGAACACATAGTCCCCGCGCGCGACGTCGAGGCCGGCATTGCGCGGCGCCCCGGCCCATCCGGAGTTCTCCTGTCGGATGACGCGCAGGTTGGTGTGCTCTCCCTCGAGTTGAGCGAGCACGGTCGGAGTCTCGTCCGTCGATCCGTCGTCGACGACGATGACCTCGGTGACCCCGCCCTCGCAGGTCTGGGATGCCGCGATCTCGACAGCCGTGCGCACGTGCTCCGGGCTGTTGTAGACGGGGATGACGATGGACAGGCGGATCGGAGGGCTTCCGGTCGTCTTCTGGCTCACGCGGCCGTTCCTCTTCTCAGTGGGGATCCGGTCGGGGCAGACCGGGTGCGGGGAACCAGCCTCGGCGGGCTGAGTACGGGGCGGGAACTCAGCAGGTCGGGGAGTACCAGCCGTTCCGCAGGGTCAGGACTTGCCGAGTTCGGACTTGATCCTCGTGGTGGAGATCTCCGGCGTGCGGGAGAGGTAGACGACGTCGACCTTGTCCTTGAGGAAGTCGAATTCGCCTTCCCAGTCGTCGCCCATGACGAAGGCGTCGATGTGGTACTTGTCGACGTCCGTGACCTTCTGCTCCCAGTTGTCCTCGGGGATGACGAGGTCGACGTAGCGGATGGCTTCGAGCATGCGCTTGCGATCCTCGTACGTGAAGTACGACTTCTTGCCCTTGCCCGCATTGAATTCGTCGCTCGAGAGGGCGACGACGAGGTAGTCGCCCTGTTCCTTGGCCCGCTGCAGCAACCGGATGTGGCCGTAATGCAGCAGGTCGAACGTGCCATAGGTGATGACTCGGCGCATGCGCGGTGCTTCCCAACTTTCGAAGGACGCCGACTGAGAGCAGACGGGTCCCGCAAGATCATAGAATTTCACCGCAAGTTTACCAGTCTGCCATCTTGACGATGAATCGGTCAGTGTCGTGAGCTCAGGACCTCTGTGCGTCCCGCGACGACCTGCTTCGCGGCATCGATGAACTGCAGGATCTGCAGCCCCGGCTCCGACGTCCCGAGGTAGTGAGCACTCGTGTCGGAATCCGCAGGCGCCTCGAGCACCGTCGAGGCGATGGCGCTCACGTCTTCGCGCCGGATCGTCGGCACCCTGTCGAACAGGCCACCAGAGAGGATATCTGCGCGCGGATCGGAGGGTTCGACCATCACCAGCGGCTTGCCTGTCGACAGCCAGTCGAAGGCCACCGACGACATCTCAGCGACCGCGACATCGGCAACGTCGAACTGCCAGCCCACGCTCGGTGTCCGATCGACGAATCCGCGCGGATGCTCCTCGAGACTCCTCTCCACATCTCGCAGCGCACGCGCGAACCGAGGATCGAGCACTCCGGTGCGCGGATGAGGACGGAGGATCACCCGGCATCCGGAACCGAGGAGCGCCTCGGCGATCGCCGCGCCGGTCTCCGGCAGCGTCCCGTAGGCCATCGACGGAGAGTCGCCTTCCCAGGTCGGCGCCCAGAACACGACCTGCCCCTCAGGTGCTGCCTCGGCGAAGTCGATCCATTCCTGCGGCAGCGTCCGAGGTTGATCGAGCGGCGGACGTCCCACATCGATCATGTGCTCCTCGGGCATGCCGATGAGAGCCCGTCGGATGCGTTCTCGCGCCGCCGGACCTGCGGTGAAGACGTAGTCGTAGGCCTTGAGCTGGTTGGAGATCATCGAGATCTTCTCGCTCTCCCCATGGCTGAGGTGCACGTGGGCGGGCCGCGGGAAGCGCAGGGCCTGGAAGTTCCCGATGGCCTGATTGACATAGAAGACCGCACGCAGGCACTCACTGCTCATGAATCGGTCGAATCCGCGGGTCAGTCGCGAGAACCTCACGGGCAGCGCTGTCTGCCCGCTCACCCGCCGGGCCACCTGCGCATCGCGGACGACGATGCCGAACGGCTCACTCCCATGGCCGTCGGAGCGCAGTGCGTCCGCGCACTGCTCGAACGACCACAGCCACTGCTCGAGCTGATAGACCGACGAGAGGTCCGAGGCGAAGTACGCGCACGCGACGAACCGGTCCGTGTCCCGAGGCGCGAAGTCGCCCGGAAGCCGGGCCTCCGCCCACCGCTGCTCGGCGATCCTCGATCCGACCCTGAGCGCCGTCCGCGCGAACTTGGCTCCGCCCGTCACGCGGGCGCTGAGCTTCTTCGGCAATGTCGTCATGGCACCATTGTGCCTGGCAGTCCACGACTCCCCGCATTCGACGACGTCGGATCCAGGAGTACGCCCGCAGACCAGGAGACTCAGATGCCACCGTCACGCCGACTTCCCGTTCCCTCGATCGCCCGCCGTCCGCGACCCGGCGCGAACGGGCGCACCCCGGCCCCCGCCTCGGCGCCGGTCCTGCTCAGCCGACAGATCGTTGACAGCGAACCCGGCCCGATCTCCGTCTCCTCCTCTTTCGCCGAGGCGCTCGCCGACTGCACCCCGGACGAGTCCTCCCAGCCCGGAGCGATCACGCAGGTCATCGTGCCCCGCTCAACCCCCGAGCTGCTCGCGGAGATCGCCACCGCCTGGGATCTCCATCCCCTCCTCGTCGAGGACCTCTTCCACGCGGACCAGCGCCCGAAGGTCGACCGGTACGGCGATGTGCTCTTCGTCGTCCTCATCTCCGCGCTCTACGTCGATGCGAAGGAGGAGGTCGAGTTCAGCGAGTTCCACCTGCTCATGAAGGGTGACGACCTCGTCATCATCTGCCAGGACGGCCGCTTCATCGACGGCCTGCCGATCCCCACCGACGCGCACGGTCTCGAGGAGCACTTCTCCGACGCCGATCTCATCGGCAAATCGGACAAAGCCCTGCTCTCGCTCGGGCCCGAAGCCCTCGTCTACCGTCTCCTCGACGGCGTCGTCGACGGCTACTTCCCCGTCATCGACGGCCTCCAGGACGACAAGGACGGCATCGAACGCCAGGTCTTCAGCGGCGACCCCGCGGCGGCCGAGCGCATCTACCGGCTCAGCCAGGAGGTCATCGACGTCCTCCATGCCACGACCCACCTCAGCCGGCTCACTCAGGCGCTGAGCAACGGGGCGACGAAGTACGCGATCCCCGATGAGCTGCGCGCCTACCTCAACGACGTCACCGATCACCTCACCCGCGTCCTCGCCGAGGCGGGGGAACTGCGCGAGGCCCTCTCCCAGATCCTCAGCGTCAACGCCACCCTCGTCGCTCAGCGCCAGAACGAGGACATGAAGAAGATCTCCGGCTGGGCGGCAATCCTCTTCGCTCCCTCGCTCATCGGCGCGGTCTACGGGATGAACTTCGAGAACATGCCCGAACTCGCATGGCCCTTCGGCTACCCGATGGCGATCTTCCTCATGGTCGGCCTCAGCGCGACCCTCTACACGGTCTTCCGGCGGAAGAAGTGGATGTGATGCTCGGGCCCATACAGCAGCTGTGACCCAATCGGTGCATTCGAATCCCCGCCGGGAAATCGGTTCGGACTTAGGATGAAGTGGCCAGAACCATGGCAAGACCCCTTCACGAGGAGCTGAGATGACCACCTCACCCGACCATTCCGAATCCCCAGACTTCCCCGGCTCGAACCCGGATGCCGGTCACGCGGCGGGAACGTCCGCCGGCGGCTCGCACAGCCCTGTCGGCTCGGCTCGCTCCCTGCTCACCGACCTCGGTCGCGGAGTCTTCTGGGTCGTGCTGCTGCGCGGCATCCTCGCAGTCCTCTTCGGCCTGCTCATCTTCATCGCCCCCGATGCTGTGGCCGTCGTCGCCGGCATCTGGATCGGCGCGTGGCTCGTCGTCGACGGCATCCTCACGATCGTCAACGCCAACACGGCGCGCAAGCAGGGTCTGCCGTGGGGCTGGGAGCTGACTGCCGGCATCGTCTACATCATCGCGGGTATTGCGATCTTCATCGCCCCGCTCGCCTTCGCCGTGGCCTCCGGGATCTTCATCCTCTGGCTCATGGCCTTCGGCATGCTCGTCCGCGGCATCTTCACTCTTGCGTCGAAGTCGTTCCGCGGCTGGTCGAAGCTCCTCGGCGTCCTCGACATCATCTTCGCAATCATCGTCATGATCGCCGTGTTCACGTCCCCGACGACCGCGCTCGTCGCACTGCTGTGGATCATCGGCATCTACGTCATCGTCTTCGGCATCTTCCTCATCGTCATGGCCTTCATGGCCCGCTCGCAGGCCAAGCGTGCGATGAACGGCTGATGCCGCCGTTGAAGAAGGATCCCCGCGAACGCTCACGCACCCGCAACACCAGAAGAGCCTTCGTCTCAGTGGCAATGGCGAGCTTGATCGCCGCCATTGCCACTGGGTGCTCCCCAAGTCCCTCCACGCCGGAACCAACCGCCACCAGCCCATTCAAAGCTCCTGCAACGGTCTCCGAACTGAGCTTTCCCGTGACGATCTCCCACCGAGGTGGGGCCCTCGTCTATCCTGAGGAATCGATGGAGGGCTTCACGGCTTCGGCAGAGGACGGTTTCCTGCCCGAAATGGACATCCAGTTCCTCTCCGACGGGACCCCTGTGCTCATCCACGATGAGACAGCAGACCGCACGCTCACGGGGGCGTCCGGCGAGATCCGCGATCTCTCTCGCAAGCAGTGGGACCAGGCAACGATCACCAACCCGACGGACGGACCAGCGGCAGAGACAGTGACTCTGACCGAACTCCTCGACGAACTCGGCGGGGAGGTCGTCCTCGTACCTGAGATCAAACCTGGGGCCACCACTGCCGAGGTAGATCAGGTCCTCGATGAGTTCGACGACCGAGATCTGCAGAACTCACTCATCGTCCAGTCGTTCGACTTCAGAACCGCATCGACGATCGCCGAACGAGGGTTCACCTCGCTCTACCTCTTCGAAGCATCACTTCCGAAGGAGTCGCCGACTCAGATCGCCGACGCCGGCATCGACTGGGTAGGGCCCAATCGTGGTCTTCCGGCAACCGATATCGCGCTTCTGGCGGACGCGGGACTCAAGGTCGCTCCATACGGCCTGAAGACTGCCGAAGACGCAGAGGTGCTCCCTGATGAGGTTTCCGGGTGGTTCACCGACGACCCCTGGGACAAGTGAGGCAACTGGACGTCATCTACTGATGTGATCCGATCCCGTTCGCGACCCCTGACGCGAGTACAGTGTGGACTCGTGACCTCCCCAGACGCCCCGGCCTCTCCGACGCGACCACCGTTCGCCGTCTCGCTCGCGGCATTCGTCAGCAGCTTCGACCGGTTCGCGGTCAGTCCGCTGCTCGTCCTCGTCGCCCTCGACATGGACGTCACGCTCGCCCATGCCCTCGTCATCGCGAGCACCTACTACCTCGCCTACGGCGTCAGCCAGCCGATCTGGGGAATGCTCTCCGACCGCCTCGGGCGCATCCGGCTCATGCGGCTGAGCCTCATCGCCGCCGCCCTCGTCGGCATCGTCGCGGCCCTGGCCCCGTCGCTCACGGTCCTCATCATCGCCCGCACCCTCGGCGGTGCGTTCTACGGGGCGATCGTGCCCACTTCGCTCACCTACGTCGGCGACACCGTTGACGAAGAGCACCGGCAGCCGGCCCTGGCCGACCTCATGGCCGCGATCGCCGTCGGCACCGCCCTGGCGACGGCATTGGCGGGCATCATCGCCGACCTCGTCGACTGGCGCCTCGTCTTCGCCATCCCCTCCGTCCTCGCCGTGATCTCCGTCCTCGGCCTCGCCCGCGTCCCCGAAGCCCACCGCGAGGCTCAGACCGGGATCCTCCAGACCATCCGCACGGCACTGAGCAACAAGTGGGTGCTCATCGTCATCTCACTCGTCTTCGTCGAAGGGGCCATCGTCCTCGGTGTCCTCACCCTGCTCGCCCCGGCCCTGCAGTCCCTCGGCGTCGGCGCGGCCGTCGCGGGCCTGTCCACCGCGGCCTACGGGGTCGGCGTCATCGTCACCAGCCGCATGGTCAAACCTCTCTCCCGCCGCCTGCCCATGCCCGGCCTCATGGTCATCGGCGGCAGCGCCACGATCGCGGCCTTCGTCCTGCTGACCATCCACCTCTCGATCGTCACAGTGATCATTGCGGCGTTCCTCCTCGGCGCGACGTGGTCGTTCCTCCACTCCTCGCTGCAGACCTGGTCGACGACGGTCCTGCCCCAAGTCCGCGGAACCGTGGTCTCGCTCTTCGCCGGATTCCTCTTCGCCGGCAGCGCGTTCGGGGCCTGGGCCGGCGGCCTGCTCGGCGAACGCGGCGAATGGACGCCGCTCTTCGCCACGACAGCCGGAATCGCCGTCGCCCTCACCGTCGCCGTCGTCCTCTGCCGCCGAGCCTACGAAGGCCCCCGCAGGGTGTGAGGCTCCCGCAGGGTGTGAGGCACCCGACGAGCGTGAGTCACACTCCGAAATCGCCCACTCGAGCACGGACGAATCCCCACCAGGGTTCGGCCGACTGAGCAACGCCCCTCACCAGGGGTTGGCCAGCTGCCACTGCCGGTGCCAGTACCGGTCGCCGACATAACGCGACTTGTTCGGACGACACCCTCGCAGACTGGCATTGGCCGCGAGCCACGCCCGGACGGCGGCCGGCACCTCGTCCAGCCGTCCGTTCCACTCCTCCAGCTCGAGCAGCAGACTCGCCCCGTCCTCAGCGGTGAGCAGACACGAGTAGCGCGTCAGCCCCGCAGTGTTCTGCGAATGCGTGTACGTGACCGAATCGCACCCGGTGGTGAGGTAGAACCGGATGTACTCCCCCGACACCGCCGAGCACAGAGCCTTGAAGCCCTGGTACGTCGTCAGCCACTCCGGCACCGAATATTCGTTCATGTGTTCTATTGTGCGCGTCGATCGTCGCTCCGGACAAGCCGTCGTCCTGACCCAGACGACCTCGCCCGCCGAGGTGGGAAACCCGATCCGATCCAGCGCCGACTGCCCGCTCCGGTTGCCCGTTCGGCGGACGATCGCCGGCGAATCTGCCGCACTCGGCGGTTGTCGCACCCTCCTCCTCGGCGGAATCGTAGAAGGCAGGGCGCACGCCCCGTCCGACCGCGGCGATCAGCCCGAGGCCGGCAGACCGCACACCACGCTGGGCCGGGCATGACACCGGCCGGAGAAGAGGAACGATGAAGGCAGTGAGACTCCACGGACGCGAGGATCTTCGAATCGAGGACGTCCCCGCACCTGCCGCCCCGGGCCCCGGTCAGATCAGGCTGCGCAACGGCTTCGTCGGCATCTGCGGCAGCGACCTCCACCTCCACGCCCACCCCGAGGCCTCCCCCGTCGACCTCTTCACCCCGCACCCGGTCACCGGCGCGCACCTCCCCCAGACCCTCGGCCACGAGTTCTCCGGCACCGTCGCCGAGGTGGGTCCCGGCGTCGACGGCATCGCCGTGGGCGATCGGGGTGCGGTCTTCCCCGTCGCCTACAGCTGCGGCGAATGCGTCGCCTGCCGACACGGGGAACCGACGAGCTGCCGACTCATGGCGTCCCTGGGCGCGAATGCGAACGGCGGCGGCATGTCCGAGTCGGTGACCATCAGCGCCTCCCAGTTCCACCCGGTGCCCGCATCGGTCAGTCTCCAGCATGCCGCTCTCGTCGAACCCATGGCCGTGGCCTGGCACGGTGTGAGCCGGTCCCGCGCCACCGGCGAGGACACCGCCCTCATCCTCGGTGCCGGCCCGATCGGCATCGGGACGTGGTACGCCCTGCGCGCGCACGGGGTCGTGGACGTCCTCATCTCCGAACCGAACCCCGACCGTCGTGCCAGGGTCGCAGCCCTCGGCGCCACCGTCATCGACCCGCTCACCGAGGACGTGAATGCCGCCGTCGCCGAACTCACCGATGGTGACGGGGTGACGATCGCCTATGACGCCGCCGGCGTGCCGGCCGCACTCGAATCGGCGCTCGCCGCCCTCGCCCCGGGCGGGCGGGTCGTCCTCCAGTCACCCCACGAGGCGGGCTTCGAGATCCAGCCGAGTGCGATCATGATGGGCGAGTACGAACTCATCGGCTCCGTCGGATACACGCCGGCCGAGTTCGACGGGGTCATCGCCCGCATGGCCGCCGGCGACTACGACACGACGGGCTGGGTCGAGGAGATGGGACTCGACGATGCAATGGCGGCGATCGAACGGCTCACCGAGGGTGCGGGCACGAAGATCCTCCTGCGGGTGCGCTGAGCACGGCCCGCCCGCCGCGCAGCGGCGCCGGACGCGCGGGACCCGCCGCCTCGCTCAGTCCTCTTCGGCCCATTCCCCGAGCAGCGGGTACTTCCCGCTCTTCGCGGCCTCGACGAGCTGCGCATGGTCGGCGGTGACCACCTCGGCGTACTTGCGCGCCCATTCGCTCACCGCGGTCGCGAACGTGTCCGAGTTCCCCAGGTATTCGACGACGAGGCGGGCCTCCGGTGACTGGGAGTGGGCTCGGGCGAGGACCTCTCCGCACAGCCGTGAGTAGCTCTCCAGCTGGGTCGCGTCGAGGGTCGCCAAGTCATAGCTGCCCTTCATATCGCGGAACTGCCGCCAGTAGTAGTCACGGCCGTTGAAGGTGTTCCAGCCGAGGAACGGATCCGACACCGACTGCAGGACCGTCTGCGCGCGGACGACCCTCTCCCCTTCCGACGAGATGATCTTCCCTTCGGGCCGGTCGGAGAAGGGGATCTGACCGCCGAAGGCCGTGACGACGGACTCCTGCGCCTCCTTGACCTGGAGAAGCATCGACTCCTCGCCGGGGCCCGAGAGCAGGACGAGGAAGCAGCGCGTGCCCACGCTGCCGACTCCGACGACCCGGAGGACCGAGTCGGCCACGGAGAACTGCCGCAGCAGCATCATCACGTCGGTGCGGGCGGTCTGCCGGTATTCGGCGAAGAGAGTCTCGACATCGATGCCCGCTTCGTCGAAGTGCTCGGTGAGCGGCGGCTGGTCGACGATGCGCAGACCGGAGTCCGAGGTCTCGGTGGCGAACTTCTTCAGCGCCTTCTCACCGGTTCGGCTGCGGGCCTTCTTCATCGCCTTCGCCGTCGCCTTGTCCTTGCCGCGCCCGCGGGCTTCGATGGCGCGCAGCATCGTGTCGGCATCGACGATCGCGTAGAACCGGTCGAGGGCCGTCTGCTGCATGAGTGCGGCCAGACGTTCCTGGTAGCCCTTGACCGAGGCGAAGGCCGCCGCATGACCGGCCTCCTCGCTCAGGCCGTGGACCTGAGCGCTGAGGTGCGCCGAGGCGGCGAGGCGCTTGACGTCCCACTCGAAGGGCGCGTACTCCGCTTCGTCGAAGTCGTTGAGATCGAAGACGAGTGAGCGTTCGCGGGAGGCGAAGAAGCCGAAGTTGCCCAGGTGTGCATCGGCACATGAGAGCACGACCGGTCCCGCGCTCCTGCCGGCATTGAGGTCGCTCGACATCTGAGCGGCGGCGCCGCGGTAGTAACTGAAGGGCGACTCGGCCAGTCGCTGGGTGCGGATGCCGAGCAGTTCGGGCAGCCGGGTCTCGTTCTGCTCACAGATCACGGCGACCGGGTCACGGTCGGCGGGCAGATCGAGGTCGGCCTGACTCGACCGTGGGGTTGCCTCGCGGAGGCTCTTGCCGTCGGTTGCGACCATGTCTTCGCCCTTGCTCTCGTCACGCCTGCCTGGCTTCAGGTCACCCCATCGTAGCGGTCCGCGCGCCCTCTGGTCAGGCGATGCGTTCGGGATGGGAGTAGACGTTGAAGCGGCCCTTGCGGTTGAAGCCGATGACGGTGACGCCTGCGGTCCTGCCGTAGTCGGCGGCGAGCGCCGAGGGGGCGCTGACGGCCGACATCATCGGAATGCCCGCCATCGCCGACTTCTGGACGAGTTCGAAGGAGGCCCGAGCCGAGACCTGGAGGACGGTGCGCTTGAGCGGCAGCCCGCGCTCGGCCATGGCCCAGCCGATGACCTTGTCGACGGCGTTGTGGCGCCCGACGTCTTCGCGGATGACGAGGAGTTCCGGTTCGGCCCGGGGATCGTCGCCGACGGCGAAGAGCGCGGCCGCGTGGACGCCTCCTGTCCGGTCGAACAGCGACTGCCCCTCGCGGAGGCGGTCGGGCAGCTCCCCGATCCGTGCCGGGGAGAGCAGGGGCGGGAAGACGATGTCACCGTCCTCGTCGAGATGCGGGGCATCGAGCCGTGCAACATCCTCGGCGGCATTGCTGGCCTCGACGTCGTCCCGTGACCCGACGCCGAGGAGGGGGATGAGCGGGTACGCCGAGTCCTTCGTCACCGCGTCGATGGCTGCGGTGCCGCAGATCCCACACGACGACGAGGTGTAGACGGATCGGGCGGGGGCCGCCTCGGCGCTCCACACCCCCGGCGCCAGCCGCACCCGGGCGACGTTGTAGTTCCGGGACCCGTCGGGGGCGAGCCCGGTGGAGAAATCGATCTCGACGATGTCGTCCATCGCGGTGACCACGCCTTCGGACAGGAGGTAGCCGGCGACGAGTTCGACGTCATTGCCGGGGGTGCGCATGGTCACGGAGAACGCCTCGCCGTCGAGGCTGACCTCGAGCGGTTCCTCGCCGGCGAGTGAGTCCGGGCCCGCTTTGATCTCTCCGGTCGCGTCGAAGCGGTGGACGCGGGCGCGCACGGCCTTTCGCTGCTGCATCTCAGACCCGCGGCCCGTGGTCGGTGGTGTCCTCGATCGAGGTCTGGATGTGCTCGAGGAGGTCGTCGATGACCGCGATGCCGTCCTTGACCCCGCCCTTCGACCCCGGGAAGTTGATGACGAAGCTGCGACCGCGCACCCCGGCCACGCCCCGGCTCATCACCGCCGAGGAGGTCGATTCGAGGCCTTTGCGCCACATCGCGTAGATGAGGCCCGGCGATTGGCGTTCGAGGAGCTCGGCGGTGAACTCCGGGGTGCGGTCGTCGGGGGCGAGTCCCGTGCCGCCGCTGGTGACGACGATGCGGGGGCGGGCGTCGACGGCGGCGTTGACGAGGAGGTCCCGCAGCGCCTGACCGACGGGTTCGCCGTCGCGGACGACGATCGCCTCGGGGCAGTCGTACCCGCGTCCCCGCAGCCAGTCGACGAGGATGGGTCCGGTCGTGTCCGCCGCCTCGCCTCGGGCCGCCGAGGTGGAGGCGATGACGACGGCGGCGCGGCGTCCCGTCCCGAGGAGTTCGCTCGTCTCGGCCTGGCTCATCCAACATCCCCTCGCAGCAGTGTCGACTCGTTCGCGCCCATTGTCCCACGCGCCGTCCGGCCCTTCACCCCGGATGACGTCCCACGCGCGAACGACCGCCATCAGTTCACCTTGCTGTGCCGACATCAGTACAGTGAGACACAGCCGCCGAGCCGACCCGACCCGGCCGCGAACCGAGGAGTGACCGTGGATGACCTGACGCTGAGCACGCTGAGCTGGCTGCGCATGGCGCGTTTCGTCCAGAACAGCAACCAGATCTCCAACGGTCACCTGCGTCAGTTCGGGCTCACCGTCGGACAGTTCGAGGCGCTGGCCAACATCAGCGCATACCAGCCGGTGACCCAGTCCGATCTCGCAGCGCGGCTGACGGTCAGCGGCGGCGGCATCTCCCGGATGGTCGCCCGCTTAGAGCGCGACGGGCTGATCTCGCGGCGCCAGGACTGGAAGACGAAGTACATCTCGCTCACCGAGAAGGGCAGGGACCTCCTCGAGCAGGCCTTCCCCAGCCAGCTCGCCCTCCAGTCGTCGATGTTCGACGACGTCCTCGACGAAGACGAGATGACCGAACTCCATGCGCTGCTGAAGAAGCTCTACGACCACAGCGTCGAACGCCGGAGAAGCACCGGGGAATAAAGTCGCACCTCCATCAGTTGACATGGCAAACGAGAAAACCATCGTCCTGAAGGAGACACCGTGCCTGAGACCGACACCCCCATGGAAGCCCTGAACTTCGACCCCGCCAAGGGCCTGCAGTTCGGCATGTACACCCTCGGCGACCATCTGCCGAACCCGCTCGACGGGACCCGCGTGAGCGCCGGTGAGCGGATCCGCGAGTTCGTCGCCTACGCCAAGGCCGCGGAAGACGCCGGCTTCGACTTTTTCAGCGTCGGCGAGAGCCACCAGCGGTACTTCGCCTCACAGGCCC
This sequence comes from Brevibacterium metallidurans, assembly GCF_037101285.1. Taxonomy (NCBI): domain Bacteria; kingdom Bacillati; phylum Actinomycetota; class Actinomycetes; order Micrococcales; family Brevibacteriaceae; genus Brevibacterium; species Brevibacterium metallidurans. The sequence goes on along the minus strand of NZ_BAAAAF010000003.1, from coordinate 55,748 downwards.
ACGCCGTCATCCTCGGCGCGATCGCCCAGGCCACCGACTCCATCCGCATCGGCAGCACCTCGACGATCCTCAGCACCTCCGATCCCGTGCGCGTGTTCGAGAACTTCTCGACGATCGACCACCTCTCCGAGGGTCGCGCCGAACTCGTCGCCGGTCGCGCCTCGCGCATCGGCCTCTTCGAGCTGCTTGGCTACGACCTGCGCGACTACGAGGAGCTCTTCGAGGAGAAGTTCGACCTCCTCCTCCAGATCAATCGGAACAAGCGCGTGACGTGGAGCGGCGAGTACCGCGCTCCGCTCAACGACGCCGAGGTCCTCCCCCGCCCCCAGCAGGATCCCCTGCCGATCTGGCGGGCCGTGGGCGGCGCACCGGCGAGCGCGATCAAGGCAGGACTGGCCGGGGTTCCCATGGTCATGGCCCACCTCGGCGGGACCACCTCGGTGTTCAAGACCACCGTCGACGCCTACCGGGAGGCCGCACGTCATGCCGGCTACGATCCGGCGACCCTGCCGATCGCCACGGCCGGGTTCCTCTACACGGCCGCCACCTCGCAGGATGCACTCAAGGAGCTCTACCCGCACGTCAACGACGGCATGATCCGCGTCAACGGTCAGGGCATGCCCAAGCAGCTCTTCGCCCAGAGCGTCGACCCGCAGAGCATCGTCAACATCGGCAGCCCGCAGGAGATCGTCGAGAAGATCCTCCACCAGCACGAGGTCTTCGGCCATCAGCGTTACCTCGGTCAGATCGACTTCGGCGGCATGCCGTTCGATCGGGTGATGAAGCAGATCGAGACGATCGGCTCGGAGATCATCCCGGCCGTGAAGAAGTACACCGCCCAGCCGGCCGCCGCGGTCGAGGCCGACGGCGCCACCGATGCTGACGGTGCCGGCGCGGGTTCCGACAGCGCGAACGGAGCTGACCGTGCGGGTGCCGGTGCGAAGAGTGAGGAGCTCGTGTGATGAAGATCGTCGTCCTCTCCGGTTCGAACGTCGGCACGAAGACGCGGACCGTGAGCGAATACGTCGCCCAGACCGTCATGGCCTCCGACCCGGAGGTCGAGGTCAGGCTCATCGACCTCGCCGAGGTGGACATGGTCTTCGCCGACGGTCGCAACTACACCGAGTACACCGGCGACACCGGCGACGTCGCCCGGGCGATCATGGACGCCGATGCGATCGTCATCGGCACCCCGATCTTCCAGGCGTCGATCCCGGCGACGCTGAAGAACGTCTTCGACCTGCTGCCGGTCAACGCCTTCCGCGACAAGGTCGTCGGCATCGTCGCGACCGCGGGTTCGCCGAAGCACTTCCTCATCCCGGCCCAGCAGCTCGTCCCGATCCTCACCTACATGAAGGCGCAGGTCGTCCAGCCCTACGTCTTCGTCGAGGAGAAGGACCTGCACCGCAATCAGATCGTCAGCAGCGATGTCATCCAGCGCCTCGACCGCCTCGTCGAGGACACCCTGATGCTCACTCGCACTTATGCGGCGATCCGGGAGGAGAAGGAAGCGGCGTACGGATTCTGAGGCGCGGCGGCAATTCGTCAAGCAGATTCCGGGGAGCGGAAACCCTCCCCGGAGTTTCGCCTGCGTGATCTGCATTCGCGCAGGTGAGCGCGCTCGTTCTCGGAATGTTGAGCGATTCCGTCCAGCGTCCTTGCAAGAACGCTGAATAGGGTTTTGGTGGCTCATCGTAATTGAGAGTGTAGAACCGGTCTGAAGCCACCGGACTCGAGCAGACACCTCGCGATGTAATGCGTGAGGTTGCGGAATCCCAGCGCGGACCCGCGTAGATGCTCGAGTCTGCCGTTGATCGCTTCAGTGGGACCGTTCGACGTTCCCGGTCGGGTGAAGAACGCGAGCACATCAGCAGCTCGACGCTTCAACGTTCGTCCTAACCGTTTGAGCTCGACAAGTTCGGATGGCAGATTCGTTGTCAGGGCGTCGATGACCGTTTGCAAGAGTCTCTTGCCCTCTTTGCGGTCCGCGGTTCGGTAGGCGCTGACAATGTCTTGGTAGACGGCCCAGGTGACTTCGACTTCGGTGAAGTTCGGGTCAGCGAAGAGGTTCGCGATTCTTTCCTGCTGCTTGGTCGTGAGTAAGCTGCTGCCCGTGTGCAGAGTTCTTCTTGCCCGGTACAACGGGTCCTTTGCTCGTCCGCGATGGCCGGTTGTCTCTTGCTGAACTCGGCGACGTACCTCGTCGAGGGCATCACCGGCGAGTTTGACGACGTGGAAGGGGTCCATGACTTCGACAGCGTCGGGCAGCTCCTCAGCTGAGGCTGTTTTGAAGCCGGAGAATCCGTCCATCGCGACGACGTCGATGCCCTCACGCCAGTCTTTCGGTCGGTCTTTCAACCATTGTTTGAACACCTGCTTCGAACGGCCAGCCACCATGTCGAGCAGACGTGCCGAGCCTGTTCCCTCGCTGATCGGGGTGAGGTCGATGATGACGGTGACGTACTTGTCGCCACGCCGGGTATGCCGCCATACATGCTCGTCGACACCAATGACGCTGACCCCGTCGAAACGAGTCGGGTCGTTGATCAACAACCGCTGACCTTCAGCGAGGACGGCGGAGTTCGCGGTGTGCCAGGACACTGCGAGTTTCGCAGCGATGACGGACACGGTGTCGTGATCGATGACGAGGGCACGCAACGCCCAGTCGAGGCCGGTTCGCGAGATCTTCGCTCGTGGTGGTGCCGCGGCTGTGGCGTCTTGACGCCAGACGCGGCCACACTCGACGCATTTGTAACGGCGGAGGCGAAGATGAAGCGTGGTTGGTCGGTAGCCGAAAGGTTCGTGGGCCAGACGGCGGACGACGGTATCGCGAACGATCCCGTGGCCACCGCACCGACGGCACCAGTCATCAGCAGTGTTGGGCCGGCATTCCAGAATCGCCTTGTGCCCGGTGATGTTTTGGCCGGTGCAGGTCAGATCGAGGGTGTCGAGTCGGCAGAATGTCGTGAGGTCAGGGGTCGAGAAAGTAGGCTTGGCCACGTCGAGGTCTTTCGGATGGATTGTGTGAGAACTTCCATCATCGGAAGACCTCGACGTCTATCCGCGCAGCGACTCGCCGTGTCCTGGAATCACCGATCTACACTCTCAATTACGAAGAGCCAATAATCCTTGCCATGGTGTCTCGTGCCTCTCGGCCTCTCACTCTGCTCTGGTTCCGCGACGATCTGCGCGTGACCGACCACGAAGCGCTCACCGCTGCCCGCGACGACGGTGATGTCGTCGCGATCTGGATCCGCGAGGAGAGGGATACCGAGGGTCGAGGGCCGCGACCGCTCGGTGCCGCGACGCGCTGGTGGGTCCACGAGTCGTTGCAGGTGCTCGGTGCCGAGCTGGACAAGCGCGGCATTCCCCTGCTGTTCGCGGCGGGCACCGCCACCCAGATCATCCCCGAGGTCGCCGCTGAACTGGGGGCCGACACCGTGCGGTGGTCCCGGCGCTATGCACCGGCATCCCGCGCTCTCGACGAGGCGGTCGCCCGGGAACTCGAAGCGCGGGGCATCGCGTCGGAGGACTCCCCCGGCGCCCTGCTCGTCGAACCGTGGAAGGTCGAGCCCTCCTCGGCGAGCGCCTACTACAAGGTGTTCACGCCATTCTGGAACGCCGCTCGGCAGGTGTCCGTCGACCTGCCGCTGCCGGCAGTGAAGGCGCAGAGCCTTCCACAGGAGGTCGCCGATCGAGTGGATCGCGTGCGTGGTGCGAACACGCATCTCCTCGCCGAAGTCGACGACCTGGGCCTGCTCGAGGCCGGAACGGGACCGGCGTCGACGCGTTTCTCCCTGCGCAGCGGTGAGGGTGCCGGTGCCGCGAAGATCAGCCTCGGTGAGGGGGACCCGCGTTTCCCCTGGTGGGAGGACACGATTGCGCGACACTGGACGCCCGGGTGCGTCGCGGCACACGAAGCGGTGGACCACCTCGGCGAGAGGATTGCGGGGTACGCCGAAGACAGGGACATCCCCGGCGACCCTGAGGGGACATCGGCTCTGTCGCCGCGGCTGCGGTTCGGGGAGATCTCTGCGCGGAAGCTTCTCGCCGCGGTCGATGCGCTCGGCGATGTCGGGGCGGTCGACCGGGAGGCGTGGATCCGGCAGCTGTACTGGCGGGAGTTCGCGTGGCATCTGACGTACCACGTGCCCGATCTCGACCGGCGTCCGATGCGGCCTGAGTTCGCGGGCTTCCCGTACGAGGACGATCCGGAGGCGCTCGCGGCGTGGCAGGCGGGGCGGACGGGGATCGCGCTCGTCGATGCGGGCATGCGGCAGCTGTGGCGGACCGGGTGGATGCACAATCGGGTGCGCATGGTCGCCGCGAGTCTGCTGACGAAGAACCTGCTGCTGCCGTGGCAGCTGGGCGAGCAGTGGTTCTGGGACACGCTCGTCGACGCGGACGAAGCGAACAACCCGGTCTCGTGGCAGTGGGTCGCCGGTTGTGGTGCCGATGCCTCTCCGTTCTTCCGGGTCTTCAACCCTGAGCGTCAGCGCGCTCGCTTCGATCCCGACGGCGTGTACGTGCGGCAGTGGCTCGAGGGGGATACGGGTGAGAGTGCGCGCGAAGTCGATGCTGGTGACAGCGACGACGGCTCTGCCGGCGAACAGGTGCCGATCGTCGACCTCGGCGAGTCGCGACAGGCAGCACTTGCCGCCTTTGACGCGATGAAGAGCGCACAGAGCGCCGACTGAGTCGCCTTACTCGCGTCCGCCTCATCGAGACCGCCAACTTCCGCCGAGACCGCCGCCTGCAGCCTGCAGTCTCAGCGGAAAGTGGCGGTCTCGGTGGACATTCGAGTGGGGCGGTGGCCTCGGCGTGGTGGTCGCCTGGACCCGGCCTAAAATGGAACGCATGACCGCGTTGCCTCTCACCCCCGCCTCGGCGAACGACGGGCGACTGGTCTGCCACTACTTCGACGCGAACCGCTGCCGTTCGTGCTCCCTCATCGAGACGCCCCACGCCCAGCAGATCTCCGACAAGGAATCCTGGTGCCGCGAGATCCTCGCCAGCCATGCCCCCGACCTCTGGCTGCCGGCAGCGTTCGGCCCCGATCACGACTTCCGGAATCGGGCGAAGCTCGCGGTCGGCGGCGCCGCAGGTGCGGTGACACTGGGCATCCTCGACCACGAGTTCCACGGCGTCGACCTGCGCGAATGCGGCATCCAGGCACCGTCGATCCGCGCCGTCATCCCCGCTCTCGCCGACTTCCTCGACGCGACCGGGCTCGACCCCTACGACGTCTCCGCTCGCCGAGGTGAGCTGAAGTTCGTCCATGTCACCGCGGCTCCGTCGGGTGGGCTCATGGTCCGCTTCGTCGTCCGCTCGCAGTTCGGCCTCGAAGTCATCACCGCGCGCAGAGACGCCCTGCTCGCGGCGATCCCGCAGGCAAGCGTCGTCTCCGTCAATCTCCTGCCCGAGCACAAGGCCGCACTCGAGGGCAGCCGGGAGGTGATGCTCCGCGGAGAGACCCTGCGGATGGACCTCGAACGCGTCGACCTCCATCTGCGCCCCCGGAGCTTCTTCCAGACGAACACCGAGGTCGCCACCGCGCTCTACGATCAGGTCGCCCACTGGGTCGACGAGGTGGAGCCCCGCACCCTGTGGGATCTCTACTGCGGTGTCGGCGGGTTCGCCCTGTGGTGCGCGGCGCCGGGCGCGGTCGCCCCTCGGCGGGTGACGGGCATTGAGATCAGCGAGCAGGCGATCGAGTCCGCGAAGCTCAGTGCCGCAGAGCTCGGCGTCTCCGCGGAGTTCATCGCCGGGGACGCCACGGATTTCGCGGCGACCCATCTCGACTGTGCCGCGACGGACACCGCACCGACCGGAGGTTCCGGGAAGGCCGGCGTCCACCTCGGCGAGAGGGAACGGCCGGATCTCATCATCGTCAATCCACCCCGGCGCGGGATCGGGGCGAAGCTGTCGGAGGTGCTCGAGAACTCGGGCGTCGAGCACGTCGTCTACTCGAGCTGCAACCCGCTGACCTTGGCGAAGGACCTCGATCGGATGCCGAGCTACACCGTCGAGCAGGCGCGGGTGTTCGACATGTTCCCGCACACGAAGCACCTCGAGGTCGCGGTCCTGCTGCGCCGTCGGTAGGGCGAGTCGGCTCGAGGCGTCCCCGCGGGGACGCGCAGTGATGGAAACTGCCAGCGGAAAACCAGTGCGGTCACCCCAACCGGCAGGCTAGATTGACCTCATGACCATCTCACTCAACTCCGACGCCGTCGAGTACGCTCGTGAACTGATCCGCGCAGGCAAGGTGGACCGCAACGATCGCGGCGACTGGTCGGCCGAGAAGCCGAGCGCCGAAAGCGAAGACGTCTTCATCACGAACAACGGCTGGGACGCCTACGCGAAATGGCACCTCGGCATCGACGAATCCGCGGACCCGCGCACGAAGAAGGCCTACTCCTTCCCCTACGGCGACTTCCTCGTCGTCCACCGCTCCGGAGTCATCGCCGCCGAATCCCGGGCCGGCGAGTACAAGCACACGGAGATCGAGAAAGCCGCGAAGGAGCTGCTCACCCTCATCGACGAAGGCGAGTGACGCACCCGTAGCCTCAGCGGACGGAGTCCGCATTGCGCCTCAGGTCGACTGCCGAAAGGTCGACCGTCTGAGGGCCGACCGCCTGAAGGTCGACCGTCGCGAGCTCCCTGACCGGAAAGATCTTCATGTCAGCAACCTTCAACCACACCATCGTCGCTGCCGCCGACCCGCAGGAATCGGCGCAGTTCTACGTCGACATCCTCGGCGCCGAACACGCCCAGTCCTGGGGGCCGTTCGCCAACATCATGCTCACCGGCGGGGTGATGCTCCAGTTCGCCACTCCCCCGCCGCCGTATGAATTCTCGCCCGTGCACATGGCCTTCCTCTGCGATGACGCACAGTTCGACGCGGCGGTAGCGCTGCTCACCGACCGCGGACTCGACTACTGGGCCGACCCGCAGCGCACCAAATCGCACGAGACGAACACCGAACACGGCGGCCGCGGGGTCTACTTCCTCGACCCGGCCGGTCACTACCTCGAACTCATCACCCAGCCCTACCTCTGAGGCTGGGCGCGGAGCGTTCGTCGACGGCGCGCCCCCTCAGAGACGAACACCCACCACCCCTCACCGGGCCTTGCGGGCGATCTTCATGAGCTCCTCGGTGACGGTGATGTGACTGTTGCGGCGCACGGTCAGGCTGCGCCAGGTCACCACGGACACCCCGGCCGCGGCGAGACCGGCGACAGAGATCCCCTTGACCGTCGGTCCCGTCCGATTCGCCAGCAGCTGGGAGGCCGCGAGCAGCGACGACGACGCCATGAGCCCGTCGATGAGCTTGTCCGTGAGCTCGTCGGGGTCACGCAGATTGATCTCGAGCCGTGTCTCCCCCTTGCGCAGCTGCTGGACGAGGATCTCGATGTCGCGCGGCAGCTCGCGGGCCATCCGCGTCCAACTCGTCGTCGACCGCACCAGCCGCTCGAGCATCTTCTTCGGACTGGACTCCCGCATCACATGCCGGCGCAGGTACGGCGTGAGGTACTCCTCCATCGTCACCGTGCTGCCGAGCTGGATCCCGAACCCCTCGAGGCGACCCATCACCCGCACGAGCATCGCGAGATCGCTGGGGAAGACCAGCTCCTTCTCGTGGAGGAGCTGCATGCACGCGTTCATCGCGGCACTGAGCTCGATGTCGTTCGACGCCGTGTCCTCCGGCAGGTACTGCGCCATCCATTTGTCGATGGCCATCTCGAGGTCCTTGACGTCCGTCGACGCCGGAGCGTTGCACACGACGATGATGACGTCGGTGAGATCGGAGACGTCACGGCCGATGACGGCGGTGAGCAGGCGGATGACGTCGTTGCGCCGTGGGCCGGCCAGATAGCCGACGTCCCCATAGTCGAGGAGGACGAGGTGCTCGGGATCCGGGATGAGGAAGTTCCCCGGGTGCGGATCGGCGTGATAGAGCCCGTGGTCGAAGATCATCGACATCCACGCGTTCGTCACGTGCTGCGTCATGTCGTTGACATCCCACCCGGCCTCGGTGACGTCGTCCCGGTTCTTCGGCTGCTTGCCCTCCATCTGCTCCATCGTCAGCACCCCGGTCGCACTGAGCTCGGGGTACGGCGTGGGCACGAGCAGCCAGTCGAACTCGGCGAGCTCTCGGGTGAAGCGCTGCATCGACCGCAGCTCGTTGCGCAGATCCATCGCCTGCGTCATCATCTCCGCGAACTGCTCGACGGCCTTCGACGGGTTGAATCGCGCAAGCTCCGGGTCTGCGCTCTCGACGAATCGCGCCACCTTCCGCATGAGGTCGAGGTCCCCGCGCACCTTCTCCTCGGCGCCGTAGTGGAGGACCTTGACCACGGCAGGTGTGCCGTCCTTGAGCACCGCATGATGGGCCTGCGCGACCGAGCCCGAGGCGAAGGGCTCTTCGTCGAAGGAGGCATAGAGTTCGGTGACCGGGGCACCGAGGTCGGACTCGACCCGCTCTCGCGCCTTCCCCGGCGGATCGGCGGGCACTTCCGCCTGCAGCTGTGAGAGCGCCTCGGCGACATCTGATCCCACAAGGTCAGCCCGCATGCTCAGGGACTGTCCGAGTTTGATCCACGTCGTCCCGAGCTCGGTGAACGCCGCGGTCAGCCGGGCACCGGGGTCGAGTTTGACGAGCTCCGGGTCGGCGAACTTCGTCGCGAGGTTCGAACTGCCGTCAGCGGCGGCGAGCGTCCGTGCGGAGCGCTCGGCGATGCCGTACCGGGCGAGCACTTCGAGGATCTCGCGGGCCCGCCCCGCATCGTCGCCGAACATTGTCAGATGTGGGGATGCCATGCCTGCTCCTGGTCTCGAGCGGTCCCTCTCGAGCGCCGCTGCGTGTGGGGTGGGCACAGTGTAACCGTCCGGCCTCCGCGACGGGTGCGAAGACGGTCCTCGCCGAGGTGTCCCTGCGTCGGGTGGGAACGCTGAGGTGGGTACCCGGATCGGCGGATACCCGCCGAGGTGGCCTCCCCGTCTCCGGGTCCGCCTGCCCTGCGAGCCCGCGGGCTATCGGAGTTTGGCGGTCACCTCGGCGGCGGCGGTGAGCACCCGCTCGACGAGGGTCTCGGACACGTCGGGGGCACCGTCGGTCTCCGTCTCCGAGGCCGCGACCGAGAGCCCGATGGCCGCGATCGGGCGGGCGAGCACATCGTAGACGGGGGCGGCGAGCGTCGAGATCCCCGGCGTCACCTCGCCGTGCTCGATCGCGAAGCCGGCCCGCCGCGTCTGCGCGAGCAGGGTCCCGAGCTGCCGCAGGGAGGCAGGCCCCTGCCCGGTGCGGGTGACGAACGCGGATTCGGACTGGAACATCGCAAGCACCTCGGACTTCGGCAGCTGGGCGAGGATCGCCCGCCCCGTGGCCGTGAGGTAGCTGGGCATGCGCACCCCGGTCGCCGTGACGACGGCGACCGATCTGATCGACTGCTCCTTGAGCACGTACACCGTCTCCCACCCGCGGATGACCGCGAGCTGCGCCGTCGCCGAGGTGTCTTCAGCCAGTTGCCGCACGATCGGCTGGGCGAGCCGCTGCAGGGGGTTGGTCCGCAGGTAGGAGCTGCCGAGTTCGTGGACGCCGGGACCGAGGACGAACCCCGGTTCCGTGCGCACGACGAGGCCGAGCTCTTCAAGCACTGCGAGGAGCTCGTAGACGCTCGACCGGGGCAGGTCGAGCGCCCGGACGAGCGCTCCGGCCGAGATCGCGCGGTTCGACGACGCGAGGTGCCGCAGGATCGCGACGGATCGCCGCAGCGCCGGGACCTCAGCCACGGGTCAGTCCACCGACCCAGCGGTGGGTGCGGTTGCCTGGGTGCCAGGGTCGGCCGCCTCGGCGATGGTCGTGGTCGTCTCGACCGTCTCGGCGACGGCCGAAGCCGTCTCAGAACCGGCACCCGGATCCATGCCCAGTGCCGCGAACGCCTCGGCGTAGAGGTCCTCGATGGGTCCGAGTTCGGTGTGCACTCCGTGGCGGATGCGCACGACCCCGCCGCTGACGGTGAGGGCGACGTCCGCGGCGGTCGCTGAGAGCACGACCTGCTCCCCGAGCGACCCGAACGTGCGCATACTGTCGGTGCGCACGGCGATGAAATCGCACGCCCTGCCGGCGCTGAGCTCCCCGACGGGCAGATCGAGGCTGCGCGCCCCACCCGTGGTCAGGGCCGCGATGAGCTCGGCCGGGGAGAACCGTCCCCGCTGGCCGCTGCGCAGCCGCTCGCCGGCTTCGAGGCCCTGGGTCTCCCGCAGCGCATCGAGGACGACGTGCTGGTCGGAGCCGATCGCGATCCTCGCCCCCGCCTCGGCGAGCTCCTTGGCCGGACCGATGCCGTCGGCGAGGTCGGCCTCGGTGCACGGGCACATGACGATCGTCGTCGCGCCCTCACCGAGGACTGCGATGTCCTCCTCGCTCAGGTGCGTCGCATGGACGGGCGAGAGGGTGTCGCGGACGACCCCGGCCCGGGCGAGGACTTGGGTCGGCGTCGTCCCGTACGCCGCGAGCGAGGCCTCGTTCTCGGCGGGCTGTTCGGAGAGGTGGACGTGGACGGGGCCGGTGATCTCGGCGAACCGGGGCAGGTCGGATGCGGGGACCGCGCGGATCGAGTGGATCGCCGAACCGACGGTTACGAAGCTCTCACCGGGAGCGCCGACGGGGAATTCGGCGGCGAAGGTCTCCTCGAGCGCGGCGTGGCGGTCCAGGTACCCGTCGATCGTGCCGTCGCCGAAACGAGCCTGTTCGGCCGAGAGTTCGGTGCCGATGCCCCCGGTGAGGTAGCACGTGTCGAGGAGGCGGATGCGGATGCCCGCCGAGGCGGCCGCCCGGGCCAGCGCCCGCTCCATCGCGTGGGCGGCCGGGTAGGCGGCACCGCCGGGGGCGTGGTGGACGTAGTGGAATTCGCCCACCGAGGTGTACCCGCCGGCGAGCATCTCCGCGAACACGGCGCGAGCGACGGTCTCGTAGGACTCGGGGCTGAGCCGCCCTGCCACGGAGTACATGACCTCGCGCCACGTCCAGAAGGTCCCGCCGTCGCCGTGAGTGCGGCCGCGGAGGATGCGGTGGAACGCATGGGAGTGGGCGTTGACGCCGCCGGGCAGGGTCAGCCCGGGAACCGCCTCGGCGCCGTCGGGTGCCGCGGTGATTCCGGTCTCGACCGAGGTGAGAGTGCCCGTCTCGTCGGCGGTGAGCAGCACCCCGGAGGCGACCTGGCCGTCGACCCAGGCCGTTTCGCACCAGAACTGCGTACTCATCGCAGGCCTCCCGCCGAGGTGTCGGCCTGCCCGGGCTCGTCTGCGCGGGAGGCCGGATGGGAGGCGGCTCCGCCTGTGGTCGGGACGCCGAGTTCGTTCTCGAGGACGGAGACGAGTGCGGCGACTCCTGCCCGGGCGTCGTCGTCCTCGCACGCCTCCTCCGGAGCGTGGGAGACGCCGGTGGGGTTGCGGACGTAGAGCATCGCCGAGGGCAGGTGCGGGGCGAGGATGCCCGCATCGTGGCCGGCGCCCGAGGGCAGCATCGGTGCGCCCGGGAGCACGGAGCGCAGGCGGTCGTTGAGCTCGGCGGTGAAGCGGGTCGTCGGCGAGTAGGACTCCTGCGAGATGCTCACGCTCACCCCGGTCTCCGCGGCGTGTTCGCGGGCCCGGGTCGTGATCGCGTCGAGGACGCGGTCGACGACCGCGTCGTCCTCGTGACGGATGTCGAGCCAGAAGCTCATCCCCGAGGCGATGACGTTCGTGCCGCCCGGGTGGATGAGGGTGCGGCCCACGGTTGCGACGGCTCTCGTGTCAGTGGCTGCCGCTAGGGTCGGCACATCGCCGATCACTCGCGATGCGGCCACCACTGGGTCAGCACGGTGGCTCATCGGAGTGGTTCCCGCGTGATTGCCCTGACCGGCGAACGCGAAGTGCCAGCGTCCGTGACCGATGATGGAGGTGCCGATGGCCACAGCCTGATCAGTGCCGGCCAGACCGATGCCCTGTTCGACGTGGAGTTCGATGAACGACCCGATGCCCGCCAGGCGCGCCGGATCGGCGCCGATGCGCTCGGGGTCGAGGCCGTAGCCGCGGGCGACGTCAGCGAAGGTGTCGCCGTTCGCGTCGGTGAGCCCGAGCGCGCGGTCGGCGTCGATCGCGCCCGTGATGAGCCGGGATCCGAGGCAGGCGACGCCGAATCGGGAGCCCTCCTCCTCGGGGAACACCGCGAGTGCGAGCGGTCGCGTGGCGGCCTCGAGCGCGCCCGAACCCTGGAGTTCGTCGACGGCGGCCAGCGCCGAGGCGACACCGAGGGGTCCGTCGAAGGCACCGCCGCCGGGCACGGAGTCGAGGTGGGAGCCGGTGACGACGGCTTTCTCACCCGGCGCGGTCACCCACGCCCAGGTGATGCCGTTGGCGTCGATCTCGGTGTCGAGTCCGCGCCGGTCGGCTTCGGCGAGGAACCAGTCGCGCAGTTCCCGCTCCGTGGCCGAGAAGCCCGGGCGCTGGTAGCCCGGTCCTCTCGTGTCCCGTCCGGTGTCCTCGATCTGGCCGAGCAGGGAGACGACGTCGCTCATCTCAGGCGTCCTCGTCCGCGTGGTATTCGGTCGTCGCGGCGGCGGTGCCCGAGGCCTCAGCGGCGGCGTCGAGGTTGCCGAGCGCCGTGAAGTCGGGGTCGTCGACGGCCGGTCCGCCGCCGACGGGCTGCCACATGCCGGCCTCGGCGGTGACGGTGTGGTGGAGCGGGGTGACCGACTCGGCGGCGGCGACGAGGGAGCCGTCCTTGACCTTCGCGATCGTCTCGGCGAGCTCCGGGGAGAGGAACCGGTCGGGGCCGGGACCGGGCACGGTCTCACGGATCGTCGAGATCACGGCGCCGGTCACGGGTGTGGGGTCGGCTTCGCGCATGTCGCACGCACGGGAGGCGGCGTAGAACTCGATGCCGATGACGCTGGCGAGGTTGTCGACGACCTTGCGCAGCTTCCGGGCCGCGGACCAGCCCATCGACACGTGGTCCTCCTGCATCGCCGAGGACGGGATCGAGTCGACGGAGGCGGGGGCGGCGTTGCGCTTGGCTTCGGAGACCATCGCTGCTTGCGTGTAGTGGGCGATCATCAGACCCGAATCGACGCCGGCGTCGTCGGCGAGGAAGGGGGTGAGACCTTGGTTGCGGGCGACGTCCATCATCCGGTCGGTGCGGCGCTCGGACATCGAGGCGACGTCGGCGGCGACGATCGCGAGGAAGTCGAGCGCGTGGGCCAGCGGCGCACCGTGGAAGTTGCCGTTCGAGGAGACCATGCCGTTGGTGAGCACGACGGGGTTGTCGATGGCTGCGCGCAGTTCGCGTTCGGCGACCTGGGTGGCGAAGGCGACGGCGTCGCGGGCGGCGCCGTTGACCTGCGGGGCGCAGCGCATCGAGTACGCGTCCTGGACGAGGTGCGTCGAATCCCGGTGGCTGGCGGTGATGCCCGAGTCCTTGAGGGAGGCGAGCATGTTCGCTGCCGAGGCGGCCTGACCGTCGTGCGGGCGCAGCGGGTAGTGGAGTTCGGGGGCGAAGACGGCGTCGGTGCCGAAGAGGCCCTCGATGCTCATCGCTGCGGAGACGTCGACGGCGGTGAGCAGGCTCTCGAGGTCGGTCAGGGCCATGATGAGCATCCCGAGCATGCCGTCGGTGCCGTTGACGAGCGCCAGGCCCTCCTTCTCGGCGAGCGTGACCGGGGTGATGCCGGCGGCGGCGAGGATCTCATCGGCGGGACCGGCCACACCGTCGGGACCTTCCGCGACCCCTTCGCCCATGACGACCAGGGCGCACGCCGACAGGGGTGCGAGGTCGCCCGAGCACCCGAGCGAACCGTACTCGTGGACGACCGGGGTGATGCCGGCATTGAGCATGTCGACGTAGGTCTGGAGCACCTCGGCGCGCACACCGGTGCGACCGGTGGCCAGGGTGCGGGCACGCAGGAGCATGAGGGCGCGCACGACCTCACGTTCGACGGGCTCGCCGACACCTGCGGCATGGGAGCGGATGAGGGACTTCTGCAGCTGGGTGCGCAGCTCGGCGGGGATGTGGCGCTGGGCCAGCGCGCCGAAGCCGGTGGACACGCCGTAGACGGGCTTCGGCGCTTTGGCGAGGGCATCGATCGCCTCACGGTACTTGCCGACGCGGGCCAGGGTCTTCTCGCTCAGGGACACCTTCGCGTCATGGCGTGCGACGTCGACCACCTCGGCGAAGGTGAGGGTGTTCGGATCGAGATCGATGACTGCGGACATCGGGGGCCTTTCTTCGTGGTGACTTCTGGTGGTGGAGCTGCGGTCGGCGGGACCGGACGGTCATGCCTGGTGGTGAAGCTGCGGTCGGGTGGGCAGGTGGGTGCGGGTCCGCTGAGCAGTGTACGGCCGGCGGACCCCGGATTCAGAGCAGGAGGTGGGCGAGCGGGGCGGAGATGAGGATCGTGAGCACGACGCGTTCGAACCAGATGATGACGAGCGCGCCGACGGAGATCGGGATCTCGGTGGCGAGGATCGAGGGCACCATCGCGGAGAAGAAGATGATGCCGGCGACGGAGACGACGGCGATGACGAAGCGCAGCACGAGGTCGTCGGAACCGGCGACCTGAGTGGCCGGCAGGAACATCTCGACGATCCCCAGCGCCGAGGCCTTGCCGGCGAGCACCGGGTCGGAGAGCTGCGTCACCCAGGTGAAGGGCACGAAGATCCAGCCGAGCCAGTCGAAGATCGGGGTGTACTTCGCCAGCAGCAGGCCGATGAGTCCCACGGAGAGGATCGACGGGAGGATCGAGGACGCCATGAGCAGGCCGTCGCGGAAGTTCACCCACAGGTTCCGCCCCAGGCTCGGGGTCTCGGCCAAGGTCGCCTTCGCCTCGCGCCACGCCACCCGGAACCGATGCTTGGTCACCTTCTCCTCCGGCTGCGGGGTCGCGCCCGGGAAGTAGGTGTCGGGAATCGACCGCAGCGGCGGGAGGTGGACGGTGATCGCGGTGACGACGAACGTGACGACGAGGGTGAAGAAGAAGTAGAGCAGCCAGTGATCCATGAGGTCGAGCGTCTTCGCCACGACGATCATGAACGTCGCCGAGACCGTCGAGAAGCCGGTCGCGATGATCGCGGCCTCCCGCGCGGTGTACTTGCCCTCCTTGTACACCCGGTTGGTGATGAGCAGGCCGAGCGAGTAGCTGCCGACGAACGAGGCGACGGCGTCGATGGCCGACCGGCCCGGGGTCTTGAACACCGGTCGCATGATCGGCTGGACGAGGACGCCGATGAACTCCATGAGCCCGTAGCCGACGAGGAGGGCCAGGAAGATCGCACCGACGGGCACGATGAGGCCGACGGGGATGACGAGCTTGTCCCAGAGGAAGGGTCCGATGTCCTCGGCGGCGAGCCACGCCGGCGGGGAGGTGAGGATGAGGATCGCGACGACGAGCCCGACGACGCCGAGGACCGCGAAGATCCCTTTCGTCACCGAGGACTTCCACGTCCCTGTGACGAAGGGACGCACGGCGCCGAGGAGGATGAGCGCGAGCACGATGAACGGCACGACGGGGGCGGCGAAGGTGCGGATCGCCGTGACGATGTGGTCGAGCGGGATCGTCGAGGTGCCGGCGATCGTGATCGGCACGAAGAACATGACGATGCCGATGGCGCTGTAGGCGAAGAACCGCCACGTGCCAGTCGGCTTCGTCGCCTGCGCCTCATCGGTGTGGGACATCATGATTCTCCTTCGAATCTCGTAAGCGGTGCGAACCCGGTCACCGGCTCAGGCTCCCGGCCGGTTGTCGGCGACGAGCTCGCCGCCGGAGAAGACCTGGTCGACGAGCTGCACGCCCGGCCGGTAGGCGAGGTGACGGTAGCTGGGGGCGTCGAGGACGACGAGGTCGGCCCGGGCGCCCGCACCGAGGTGGCCGACGTCCGTGCGGGCCAGGGCGTGGGCACCGCCGGCGGTCGCCGCCCACACCGCCTGGTCGACGGTGAAGTGCATATCGCGGACTGCCACCGCGATGCAGAAGGGCAGGCTGTTGGTGAAGCACGATCCCGGGTTGCAGTCCGAGGCGATCGCAACACTCACTCCGGCCGCGAGGTAGCGGCGGACGTCCGGGTAGGGCTGGCGGGTCGAGAACTCGACGCCGGGCAGCAGGGTGACGATTGTGCCCGCCTCGGCGAGGGTGGCGAGGTCCTCATCGGAGGCGAAGGTCGCGTGGTCGACGGAGACGCAGCCGAGCTCCGCGCCGAGGCGCAGCGCCCCGCCCTCGGTGAGCTGGTTCGCGTGCAGTCGCGGCAGCAGGCCTGCGGCCTTGCCGGCGTCGATGATCCTGCGGGTCTGGTCCTCGTCGAAGGCCCCGGTCTCGCAGAACACGTCGATCCACTTCGCCGTGCCCACCGAGGCGGGGATGATCTCGTCGATGATGAGCGAGACGTAGGTCTCCGGGTCGGCCTTGTGCTCGGGCGGGATGACGTGGGCGGCCATGAGCGTGGACTCGGGGGTGTGGCGGCGGATGATCTCAAGCGCCCGGATCTCGTCGTCGAGGGTCAGGCCGTAGCCGGACTTGACCTCGAACGTCGTCGTCCCCTGGCGGGTAGCCTGGTCGAGGAGGTGGACGAGGTTGGCCTCGAGCTCCTCGTCGCCGGCCGCCCGCGTCGCTGCCACGGTGGTCGCGATGCCGCCGGCCGAGTACTTCTCCCCGGCCATGCGGGCGGCGAACTCGGCCGACCGGTCGCCGGCGAAGATGAGGTGGTTGTGGCTGTCGACGAAGCCGGGGATGACGGCCTTCCCGCCGAGGTCGATCGTCTCGATGCCGCTGACCGCCGCGATCTCGCCGTTGTGGATCTCGGCGTCGGCGGACCGGGGTGCGGCGAGCTGGGTGTGCAGGGTGTCGAGAGCGGCTTTGGCCTCGGAGGCTGGACCCGACCAGGCGATGCGGTCGCCGTCGATGATCACGGCTGCGTCGGTGATGACGACCAGATCGCCCACCTCGGCGGTGGGAGCGCTCGCATCAGCCTGCGCATTGGTCACGAGTTCGCTGATTCCGGTGATGAGCTTCATCGTGGGGCCTCTCTGGTCGGTCGGGGTCGGGAGTCGGTCGGTCGGGACGCGTGGGGGATGTCGTCTCGGCCGGGGAACTGGGCGGGTGGTGATCCGAGGGGGTGCCGCGGGACCTGGGGACTCATGCACGGGAAAGCCCCCCGCGCTGCGTGCCCGGCGGGCGGGCACACAGCGCGGAGGAACGGTCACTGGGCGGCGGACTCCTCGTCGCGGACATCGAGTTCGGGGATCATCGGGATGCGCATGCCGCGTTCCTGAGCGACCTCGACGGCGCGTTCGTAGCCGGCGTCGACGTGGCGGATGACGCCCATGCCCGGGTCGTTGGTGAGCAGGCGGGCGAGCTTCTTCGCCGCGAGCTCGGTGCCGTCGGCGACGGAGACCTGACCGGCGTGGATCGAGCGGCCGATGCCGACGCCGCCGCCGTGGTGGATCGAGACCCACGTCGCACCCGAGGAGGTGTTGACCAGGGCGTTGAGCAGCGGCCAGTCGGCCACGGCGTCGGTGCCGTCGAGCATCGATTCGGTCTCACGGTAGGGGCTGGCCACGGAGCCGGAGTCGAGGTGGTCGCGGCCGATGACGATGGGTGCGGAGACCTTGCCTTCGGCGACGAGCTGGTTGAACAGCAGGCCCGCCTTGTGGCGTTCCTTGTAGCCGAGCCAGCAGATGCGGGCGGGCAGGCCTTCGAACTCGACGTACTCGGCGGCGGCGTCGAGCCAGCGGTGCAGGGACTCGTTCTCGGGGAAGAGCTCCTTGAGCGCGGCGTCGGTGACCTCGATGTCCTTCGGGTCGCCGGAGAGCGCGACCCAGCGGAACGGGCCGAGGCCTTCGCAGAAGAGGGGGCGGATGTAGGCGGGCACGAAGCCGGGGAAGGCGAAGGCGCGGTCGTAGCCGGCCTTGCGCGCTTCGTCGCGGATCGAGTTGCCGTAGTCGAACACCTCGGCGCCGCGGTCCTGGAACTCGACCATCGCCTTCACGTGCTTGGCCATGGCCTCCTCGGCGCGCAGCGTGAACTTCTCCGCATCCTGGTCGGCCTCGCTCTGCCAGTCCTCGAGGCTGACGCCGATGGGCAGGTAGGACAGCGGGTCGTGGGCAGAAGTCTGGTCGGTGACGATGTCGACCTCGGCGGCCTCGGGGCGGTCGAGGATGAGCGGGAGGATCTCGGCGGCGTTGCCGACGAGTCCGACGGAGAGCGCCTGACCGTTCTTCTTCGCCTCGATGACCTTGGCCAGCGCGGTGTCGAGGTCGGTCTCGACCTCGTCGAGGTAGCGCTTGGCCTGACGGCGGTCGAGGCGGGTCTTGTCGACGTCGATGATGAGGCAGGCGCCGCCGTTGAGGGTGACGGCCAGGGGCTGGGCCCCGCCCATGCCGCCGCAGCCGGCGGTGATCGTCAGGGTGCCTGAGAGGGTGCCGTCGAAGCGCTTGCGGGCGATCGCGCCGAAGGTCTCGTACGTGCCCTGGAGGATGCCCTGGGTAGCGATGTAGATCCACGATCCGGCCGTCATCTGGCCGTACATCATCAGGCCCTCGGCCTCGAGTTCGCGGAAGTGCTCCCAGTTCGCCCAGTCGCCGACGAGGTTGGAGTTGGCGATGAGGACGCGCGGGGCCCATTCGTTGGTCCGGAGCACGGCGACGGGCTTGCCGGACTGGACGAGGAGGGTCTCGTCGTCCTCGAGGTCGTTCAGCGTGCGCACGATCGCGTCGTAGGCCTCCCAGGAGCGGGCGGCGCGGCCGGTGCCGCCGTAGACGACGAGGTCCTCGGGGCGTTCGGCGACCTCGGGGTCGAGGTTGTTCATGAGCATCCGCTTCGCGGCTTCGGTCTGCCAGCTCTTCGCGGTGATGTCGGTGCCGCGGTCGGCGCGGATGACCCGGCTGGGGTCGTGCTGGGTGAACGTCGGCTTCGTCGCCGAGGTGGTCGACCCGGTGCTCTCGGTCGTGGCGGTCATGTGACTCCCTTTCTCTGTGTCCCGGCCCGCGCGGTGGCAGCACGGGTGGGACCGTTGGTCTCTGTGATCGGCGGCGTTTCCGCCTCGGAGGACCGAGGGCTCCCGGGTGACCGAGGCATCCCGGTGCCCTGGTCGTCCTGGGCGCCCGAGTCGTCCCGGGTGTCCGAGGGAGCGGATCGCCGATCGTGTCGGGCCGACTGTGCGCCGGCCGCGGCATCGTCTGTGACTACACATTCAATTGTCACCGCTGGCCGCAGAAGCGGAAGTGGTCCGGATCAAGTTCTGTCCGAAATATCGGACACTGATCATGAATCGAGGTGAGGCAGGCGCGGACCCGCACTCTCCCCATTCATGCCTGTGAGTTATCAATCAAGTACTTTTCGGCTCTGTAAATGTGATCGCCGTCGCACTAGCGTGAAGGGCACAGCCAGGTCCGCCCGTCACCGGTCACACGACCCCACGCGGTCAGACGACTCCGAACACCCGTACGACCCGAACGCTCATACGACCCCGAAGAGGAACGACGATGTTCATCGCCCCCACCACGGTCATCGGCGCCACCGCCTCCGATGACCTGCTGCCCACCCGCATCCGGGCGCAGAACTGGCGTTCGGCGGAGATCGGCATCCCCGACCGGGACCTCACCGACACCGCTCTGACCGACCTCGCCGAGGCGGCCGCCGCCCTCGACGACACCGCCTTCGGGCGCCGTGTCGACGCCGTGCTCTCGAGTCGCCGAGGTCAGATGCCCGTCATCCCCGACATCGCCTCGGCGGCGGAGATCTTCCGTCAGTTCCTCTCCTCCGCCCGAATCGACGGCTGGCTCTACGTCCGCGAACCCGACGGCTTCCTCCATCCCTACCTCGTCACGGGCATCGAGATGGAGCACGGGGACAAGACGCGCGGCCCGCGCATCAAGGTCACGCTCGACGCGGACAACCCCACGGTCAAGCGGCCCTCTCGCGCCCCGCGGATCCTGTACTTCGAGGACACGGAGATCGTGGGCAAGACCGCAGAGGAGGCATTGACCTCGGCGGGCGCCTTCCGCGAATCCCCTGCACTCAAGGCCGACTACGCTGACCGGCGGGCACGGTTTCAGGAGATCATCGAGACCGGCTTCGGCGCCCAGTTCGTCTTCACCGGACGCGCCATCCGCACCGACGACCACCGGGCGGCGAACCGACGCACCGCCCGCAAGGTCGTCGACGACGTCGCCCCGGGCGAGGTCGCGGCCCTGCGCGGGGTCGCCGCCTCGGTGCTCTTCGACGAAGGCGAATACGGTGAGATCCCCGTCGTCACCGCCGTCCGCGTCTTCGACCTCGCCGCCCAGGACTTCCTCGACGTCAACACCGGCGACCTCACCGCCTACGCCTACGATCCGAGCCTCCAGGACAAACTCGTCCTCCCCGCCGAACAGCGCGAGCTGCTCACGATCCTCACCAGCGACATCACGGTGTTCACGGGAGACATCATCGACGGCAAGGCCGCCGGCAACGTCATCCTCGCCAAGGGCAGGCCGGGAGTCGGGAAGACCCTGACGGCGGAGGTCTACGCCGAGGCGATCGGACGCCCCCTCTATTCGATCCACTCCGGTTCGCTCGGCACGACGCCCGAGGCGGTGCGGAAGAACCTCGAGACGATCTTCGACCGGGCCAAGCGCTGGGACGCCGTCCTCCTCCTCGACGAGGCCGACGTCTTCGTCCTCGAACGCGGGCTCGACCTCATCCAGAACGCGATCGTCGCCGAGTTCCTCCGCACCCTCGAGTACTTCGACGGGCTCCTCTTCCTCACGACCAACCGCAGCGACGGCGTCGACGAGGCGATCCTCGCCCGGTGTGCGGCGGTCATCGACTACGAGGCACCCACCCCCGCCGATGCCCGTCGGATCTGGGAGATCATGGCCTGCGGCAACGAGGTCGTCCTCGAGCCCGCCCTGCTCGACCGGCTCGTCGCCGACTTCCCCGAAATCACGGCCCGTGACATCAAGATGGTGCTGCGCCTGGCCCTGCGGATCAGCGCCCACCGAGGCGGCCCGCTTGCCTTCGCCGACTTCGCCCATGCCGCCCGCTTCCGCGGCATCGAGGCCACACCGCCTGCCGGCGTCGCCGAGGTCGCGTGATGATCGAGACCCGCCAGCTGCAGTACTTCGCGATGGTCGCCAGGGAGCGGCACTTCGGGCGTGCCGCCGAACGCCTCAACCTCGCCCAGCCCTACCTCTCGCAGCAGATCCGCAAGCTCGAACGCCAACTCGGCACGACCCTGCTCAACCGTACGACCCGCTCGGTCTCGCTCACCGCGGCCGGGGCCCACCTGCTCCGCGAGGCCGACCGAGTGCTCACTGAGATCGACACCCTCGGCAAGGAGGTCGGACTCATCGGCGCGGGCCTCCAGGGTCCGCTGCGCCTCGGCTTCACGGGCTCGACGACGTACGGGGTCATGCCGCAGGTCGTCAGGCGCACGGCCACCGCCGCACCTGGCCTCCAGCTCACGGTCAGCGGGGAGATGATCACCCCGCAGCTGGTCACCCAGACCCTCGACCGCAGCATCGACATCGCCCTGCTGCGCGGAACCGCGGTGGCCAAGGAGCTGACATGCCGGACGATCGGCAGCGAGGTCTGCGTGCTCGCGGTCCCCGCGGGCTCGCCCCTCGCCGAGGCGGAGACGGTCACCGCCGAGGAGATCGGCGCCCACCCGCTCGTCGGCTACCCCGAGAACTCGGTGATGTCGATGGCCACGGCGGACCACCTCGGCGAGCGGGGGCTGCGTCCGGACTACGCGATCCGCGCATCGGCGACCTCGACGCTCATGTCGCTCGTCGCCGCAGGGCTCGGGGCCGCGATCGTGCCGGGAACGGCGACCTCGCTGGGCATCCCGGGCGTGTGGTTCCGCGCGATCGACGACGCCCCGCGTACCGACCTCTCGCTCATCTGGCGCGCCGACGACGAGACGCAGGCGATCACCCGGATGACCGCGATCATGACCGACGTCGTCACCGACTTCATCGCAGACGGCCCCGGCGTCGGCGGACACCGCGACAGTGGACGCGTCGACGGACAGCACCCCGACGGACGGAGCGTCGACGCCGAACGAGAGGAGACCTCATCGTGAAGATCACCGAGGTGGAGACGATCCCCTACCGGATCCCCATGCGCAAACCCCTGCGCTTCGCCAGCGGCGAGGTCCACGACATCGAGCACGTGCTGCTGCGCATCCGCACCGATGCCGGTCTCGTCGGGTGCGCGGACATCCCCCCGCGCCCCTACACCTACGGCGAGACCCTCGACTCCGTCATCGGGGTCGTCGGCGGAATCTTCGCACCGGCCCTCATCGGCACCGATCCCCTCGACCGTGCCCGGATCCATGCGGCACTCGGCCGCACCGTCGGCAACCAGACGGCGAAGGGAGGGATCGACATCGCCGTCTGGGACCTCATCGGGCAGGCGCTGAACACCCCTGTCCACCGCCTCCTCGGCGGGTACTGCGATTCGCTCGCCGTCACCCACATGATCGGCTTCTCCCCCACCGAGGCGGCCGTCGAGGAGGCACAGCGCTTCGTCGCCGACCTCGGGGTCCGCGCCTTCAAGGTCAAGGTCGGCAGGCGTCCGGTGTCCCTCGACGTCGAGCTCGTCACGGCACTGCGGGAGCACCTCGGCGACGATGTCCTCCTCTACCTCGACGCGAACCGGGGGTGGACGGCCACCGAGGCGGCGCAGATGCTCGCCGCCACCGAGGGCCTGGATCTGCGGTTCTTCGAGGAGCCGAACGATGCCGCCGAGGTGCTCGGCCGGCGGCGACTCGTCGCGGCCTCCCCGATCCCCATCGTCGCCGACGAATCGACGCCCGACCTCGGCGCGGCGGCCCGGGAGATCCACACCGGCGGGGCGAGCGCCCTGTCGATCAAGACGGCACGGACCGGGTTCACGGAGTCGCAGAAGGTGCTCGCGTTCGCCGAGGCGCTCGGACTCGATGTGCTCATGGGCAATCAGATCGACACGCAGCTCGGCAGCATCGCCACCGTGACGTTCGGGGCGGCCTTCGAGCACTCCTCGAGGTATCCGGCGGAGCTGTCGAACTTCCTCGACATGTCAGACGACCTCATCGCCTCACCGCTCGAGATCGTCGATGGACGGGTCTTCGCCCCCACTGCTCCCGGAGTCGGGACCATCATCGACGAGGAGAAGCTCGCCCACTACCGCATCGACTGACCACGGGCGAGGCCCGACCTCGCTCCCACCGACCGCTGACCACTCACCCGCGAACCCGAAAGGAGCGCCATGCTCTACCTCGTGAGAATGGACGTCACACTTCCTGCCGACCTGTCGCCTGAGGACACCGCTGACCTGCTGGCCCGGGAGAAGGCCTACTCGCAGGATCTGCAGCGTGACGGACGCTGGAAGGAGATCTGGCGTGTCGTCGGCGAGTACGCGAACTACTCGATCTTCGATGTCGCGGACAACGACGAACTCCACTCCCTCCTCGGCGGCCTTCCCCTCTTTCCCCACATGCGCATCCACGTCACCCCATTGGCCACCCATCCGTCCCATATCTGACGGGTCCGCGCGAGTCGGCTCACCCGAGTCCGGCGCGTTCGAACCCTGGCGCCGGCAGCCTGCCGGAGCCCCATCGTAAGGAGAGACAATGTCAGTCAACAGCTTCGAAACGGAAGTCACCGCGAAGGCAGCCGACTCCGGCGCGAACGCCTCGGCGCGCTTCGCCGAACGCCAGGCGAAGGCCGGGAGCACCGGCGTCGTCGACCATGAACGCGTCGACCGGCTCGCCGGCAAGGCGATCAAGGCTCTCAACGACCTCGTCATCGAAGAGCAGATGAGCTACGAGGAGTACAACGCGTTCAAGGCGTGGCTGATCAAGGTCGGCGAGGACGGGGAATGGCCCCTGTTCCTCGACGTCTGGCTCGAGCACTCCGTCGAGGAGGTCGCGAACGCCGACCGAGAGGGGTCGAAGGGCACGATCGAGGGCCCGTACTACCTCGACGGGTCACCCGAGCTCGAGTGGAACGGCACGATTCCCATGCGTCCCGACGAACCGGGAACGCCGTTCGTGTTCAAGGGCCAGGTGAAGTCGGTCTCCGGCGAACCGCTGCCGGGCGCGAAGCTCGAGCTGTGGCATGCCGACAACCTCGGCTTCTACTCGCAGTTCGCTCCCGGGCTGCCCGAGTGGAACCTGCGGGGGACGTTCGTCGCGAACGAGAACGGTGAGTACGAGATCCACACGATCCGCCCCGCGCCGTACCAGATCCCGACCGAAGGTGCGTGCGGGCAGCTCATCGAAGCCGCCGGGTGGCATGCGTGGCGGCCCGCGCACATGCACTTCAAGGTGCATGCGCCCGAGCACATGCTCATCACCTCGCAGCTGTACTTCCCCGGCGACCCGCACAACAACGACGACATCGCCTCGGCGGTCAAGCCCGAGCTCATGCTCGACCCGCAGCCGAACCCCGATGCCGAAGGCGAGTACACCGTCTACGACTTCGTCCTCGACCCCGAGCGCTGAGGCGTGGAGCTGATCCGGGCGCTCATCAGTTCCCTGGCCCGGCTTGAGCCCACTTGAGTTTGGAGAGCTCAGTTCGTGAACTGAGCTCTCCAAACTCAAGTGGGCCGGATCTGGCCGGCCAGGTGGTGGATCGCTCCTGAGCGGCCCAGCGGGCGGATGCATCGCAGTCGCCGCCCGCCCCACACCGAAGTCGCCCCCGCGCGGGAGTCGGCCCCGCATGCCCAGGCGCCATGGTCCCCCGTGCACCACCCGCCCCCCGGATCGCCTCTCACAGACCTGCGGCGACGCCCGCCCCTCACATGGTCACATACGAGAGGATCATCGACACGAGGGTGGCTACGACGACGGAGTTGAACGCGAAGGCGACGATGACGTTCTTGCGTACGAGCGTCCAACCGGCCCGGGTGATCGCCCTGCCCGGCAGGGCCGCGGTCATCGTCGAGGAGAGCACTGCGAACGTCAGGTAGTCGCCGAAGGCCCGCTCGGCGTCCATGTCGAATTCGAGGTGGCGCGCCCCGAGGCTTCCACCCTCGCGCAGGTCGAGGCGCATGAACTCCAAGGCGAACGAGTAGACCATCACGGCCCATGAGGCGACGACATTGGCGATCCCGAGCAGGGCAGCCAGGCCGCCTCTGTCACTCGCGCCGAAGGAGAGCAAGTAGACGTTGAGGACGATCGCGACGAAGGCGGCGACCGTCGTCCAGGAGACCGCTCCCCCGGTGCTGAAGAGGATCGCCCACCAGTGCCGCCGACGGGCGAGCGCCCACCGGGAATGGACGACGAGTTCGGACTCGTCGAGGTCCTTGAGACCTGCGTGCGTCCACAGCAGGTAGACGAGGGCGTAGACGGGCCAGGCGATGAGGAAGATCTCGATGAGTCGTTCGGAGAAATCCGTGAGCTGCGATTCCTTGGGTCCGAGCGGGTTGAGCCCGAACCCGATGACGACGGTGGCGCCGACGACTGCCGCAGGCAGGATGCTCACGTTCGAACGCAAATCGTCGGAGATCGTGATCATCTGGCTGTGTCGGCGTCTCATCGTCGGCATCTCTCCGGCTCGGCGTCGCTGAGGTTCTTCCTGCTCACAGTAGTCGACCGTCCGCGCAGCGTCGGCGGAACGTGCCCAGAACGTCGACGCCCCCTCCCTCAGACCGTTGCGCGTCGTTTCAGCCCTCAGCCCAGCGCGCGTCTTCCCCGCCCTCAACCCGGCGCAGGGTCATCCCCTTCCACCAGCCAGTCCGCACGCCGGCCTGCACTCAACTCCGGAGCCAGCCCCGTCCACGGGCGCAGAAGCTCGATCGCCGAGGCGACCGTGAAGGCCGTGCCGTCATCGAAGGGGCGACCGACGACCTGGACGCCGGTGGGGATCCCGCAGTCGGCCATCCCCGAGGGCACGTTGACCACGGGCACCCGGTTGCAGATGTTGAACGGCACCGTCATGTGCGCCTGCCAGTAGTGCTCGAGACGCAGTCCCGCCCCGGGACCCTCGCGTCCAATGCCGTCGGCGCCGATCCGAATCCCGTCAAGGTAGCTCGCATCGGCCTGCAGGGCCGCCACCGCCGAGGTGGGGGTGAGGAGGATGTCGAACCCCGCCATCGCCGTGGTGAGTTCGGCCTGGATCTCCGCTTCCATGATAAGACCTTCGTAGAGGGACCGGCGGGCGGCGACCGCCTCGGCGTCGATCATGAACTGCAACGTGTAGTCGGCGAGGGTGTCCTCGTGTCCTGCGGTGGCTGCGCGCATCGCGGGAGCGAGGATCGCCCCGAAGTGGGTGGCCGAGGTTTCGAAGAGCCTCTCGCTCGTCCACGGCATCTCGATCTCCTCGACCTCAGCCTCGGCGAAGGAGAGAGCGGCGGCCACGGCCCGGGTGTTGCGGACGATGTCGTCGCCGACGGGGAAGTCGCCGAGCCGCAGACACACGGCCACGCGGAGGCCGCGCAGACTCTCGATCACCTCGGCGGGGGTGCGGTCCAAGCCTGCGAGGTAGTCGGGTGAGTCGATCGTCGCCGCGTCGCCGGGATCGAGGCCGACCATGACACGGGCGAGGAGTGCGGTGTCGGCGACGGTGCGGGCCATCGGCCCGTCCCCGCGGTACCAGTCCGCCGACAGCGGCGGGGCGCCCGGAACGCGGCCGTAGGGGGCTTTGAAGCCGACGGTGCCGGTGAAGGCGGCAGGCAGGCGCGTCGATCCCGCGATGTCGGAGGCCGTGGCCAACGGGGCGAACCCGGCGGCGAGCGCAGCACCCGCCCCGCCGGAGGACCCGCCCGGGGAGAGGTCCGGGTTCCACGGGTTGCGGGTCACGCCCCACATCGGCGAGTGGGTGACGGTCGCACAACTGAACTCCGGTGAGGTGGACCGGGCGTGGATGTAGCCGCCGGCGTCGCGGATGCGACGGATGACGGCGGCATCCTTGTCCGCAATGGTCCGACGCTCGTGGAGCAGGCCCTGGGTCAGCGTGTGCCCGGCGATCGCGTGCTTCTCCTTCGCGATGACGGGCAGGCCGACGAGCGGCCTCATCGCAAGGATGTCGTCGAGTTCGTCTGCTCGGGTCCGGAGATAGAACCGCTCCGCATCCCTCGCCGAGGCGATCGCCTCCGGAAGGATCTCCGTGACGGCTCCGATGTCGGGATCCTTCGCCTCGATGCGCGCGGTGAGCGCCTCGAGGTAGTCGACCGGAGAGAGCTCCTTCGTGCGGAACTTCGCGAGCACCTCGGTGGCGGGCAGCGCCCAGAGCTCGCCGGAAGAGCTCATGCGCTCATCCCAGCATTCGTCGGGGCTCCGGCGATCATGCGCGCCTCAGCGACTGAACGGCCGACCCAGATTGTGACGTCTCGCTCCTCGCTGAGCTCACCGCGGATAAGTTCGTGGGCAACGGACGTGAGAACAGCAAGGCCACGCAACATGTCAGCGTCAGTCGTGAACTCCCGCTCGCAGTGAGAGACACCGTCTACGCTGGGCACGAACATCATCACAGCAGGCACTCTGTGGTTCATCGCCACGGAGTCGTGACCGGCCATCGTCTCAAGCCGTCGCATACTCAGCCCTTCATTGGCGACAGCCTTCTCTGCCAGCTCGACTCCAGCCTCGGGAAAATACCGCTTGTCGCGGATGTCGAAGTCCTCGATCTCGATGGTGATGTCATGAGCCAGCGCGATGTCAGCGATCTGGGCCTTCAGCGAGTCGCGGGCGGCTCGGACGACCGCTGGATCGGAGGAGCGCAGATCGGCAACCATGTGTACGCGTCTCGGCACACCGATCGGTGAGTTCGGTTCAACAACGTGCTGCCCGACCGAGGACACAAGAGCTTCGTCGTCGAATTCATCGACCACATTCGCTACTGCAAGCACGACCTTCGCGGCTGCTACGAGAGCATCGTGCCGATCGGCCATGGCAGTTGCTCCGGTGTGCGATTGTTCACCAAGGACATCGATGTCGAGTTTCTGGGTGTACCAACTCGATTCGACGACACCGACATCCTTCCGCTCTCGTTCGAGGATGCGACCCTGTTCGATGTGGATCTCAGCGTACGAGACCGCTTCCGGTGGGGTGTCTATGCCTGCGTATCCAATATCGGTAAGAGCTTCTGCCACAGTAGTACCGCCAAGATCGTTCACGGCGAGCATCTCATCGAGATCGAACAGTCCTGCGTATACGGAACTGCCCATGATCGAAGGGGCGAACCGGCCGCCCTCCTCGTTGAACCAATTGACGACGGCGAGGTTGAAGCGCGGCATCTGGCCAGACTCGGCGACCGACTCTTTAACGCGAAGTGCAGCGAAGAGAGCAGCGAGGACGCCGTATGCACCGTCGAACCGTCCGCCGAGAGGCTGCGAATCAAGGTGCGAACCGATGAGCACATAAGGAGCGTCTGCGACGAATTCGAGACATGCGAACATGTTGCCAATCGCATCGACACGCAAGTCGAAGCCATGTTTCTCAACCCACGCGGACATCCAATCTCTGGTGCGAGCGTCTTCAGCAGTCGCTGCCTGCCTGTCGACACCATTGCGGGCGGTCGCTCCGATCGTCGAAACGTGGTGGAAGTCGGCGAGGAAAACCGAATCGCTCGAAGATGACCGTACGGTGTAATTCATGAGGCTTCACTTTCTCGTGCAGAAGACTCGGCACGTGAGACTTGATTCTGGCAGGATTCGGGCTCGGTATACAGGGTCAGTGATTCTCGAAACGCGCAACGCCTCGTTACGCTCACCCCAAACGGCCCCGCGTCTCGGGCAATCGGGTGATGAAGATCAGCGCTAGGACGACAACAGCACACGCCGCCATGTAAAACCCAGGTGCTGTGTTGACACCAGTGACGTCGACGAGCCAAGTACCGACGAACGGCGCGGTTCCGCCCATCACTGCATAGGAGACGTTGTAGCTGATCGCGGCTGAGGTGAACCTGGTTCTTGTCGAGAATCGCTCACAGAAGAAGGTGTAGCATCCACCGCCATAGCAGCAGAGCGCAAGGACAAAAATCGTCTGACCGATGAATGCAGGGCCCATTTCCCCGCTTGTCACCAGCCCGAATGCAGGCATCGAGACGGCAGCCAGAAGCACTGATCCAGCGATGAGCATTGGCCGACGCCCGAACCGGTCACCCAGATGCCCAGCGATGGGCAGGAAGATAGTGTAGCTAGCCATGGCAATGGCATTTGTCAGCAGGGCTTGCTCCCGATTGAGGTCGCCCGCGGTCTGGATGTAGGTGACGAAGTATGCGGAGAGCATATAGAAGCCCAACGCAGTGAGGCCGAGGACGAAGAACACTTGGAGCATCCCGACCCAGTTCTCCCGAAATGCTTCGCGGATCGGACTGAACTCCTTCGGCCGCGTCTCGACGGTCATCTTAAACAGTTCACTCTCGTCCGTGCGCGATCGAATCCACAGGCCCACCGCTGAAAGTGGCAATGCCAGAAGGAACGGAATCCGCCAACCCCAAGACTCGAATGAAGCGTCGGACATTATCGTCGAAAGAAGCAGGATAAGCCCACCAGCGAATACCGATGGAAGAGCCGTCGCAGCGAGCGTGATGTTGATCCATAGGCCGCGCCTGTCCACCGGTGCGTGTTCGTAGACGAAGGACGGGCCTCCGACAGATTCACCACCTGCTGAGAAGCCCTGGCCGAGACGGGCAAGGATGAGCAGGATCGGTGCGACCCAGCCGATTTGGTCGAAACCGGGCAAGACGCCGATCAGCGCGGTGCAGATGCCGACAAGGAAGATCGTGATGGTCAGGGTCCTTCGGCGACCTACCTTGTCGCCGAGTGCGCCGAAGAAGAGGCCGCCGAGCGGTCGCATGACGAACGCAACTCCGAAGGTCGCGAAAATGACGAGAAGGCCGGTGATTCGGTCACCCTGAGGAAAGAAGTACTCAGAGAGGATTACAGCGGATAGCCCGTAGAGCGTGAAGTCGTAGAACTCAACGAACTGACCGATACTTCCACCGACAAGCACCTTCTTCTGCATGCTTGTCGACTTGCCGGCCTGTTGCACCTGTGTTGCGGACATTCCTGCTCCAATCCTCGTCGTCGCGGATTCCCCCATCTTTGCGGGCAGGGTCATATAGGTCCAACAGATACTTTTTGTGTCCCTCATTAACAGAATCTATGAGGATGTCCGCTTAAGCAGTCGGGACGAGGATCTCCGTAGTGAGTTCGCAGAAGGCGCGAGCCCGCCTGTTGAGCCGCAATCCCTTGGGCCAGATAAACGCAAGGTCGATGCTCGGGAAATCGTCGAGCAGCGGCACATCGACGGTGTTCGAACCGATATAGGTTCCAGAGGACACGCTCTGACTGAGGAGGGAGTACCCGTGCCCCATCGCAACAAAGGATCGCACGGTCTCATATCCGGAGAACGAATGCCGTATCCGAGGAACGATCCCGGCGATGCGGAAGAGCTCGTCGTTGTATTGACGGCTATAGGGCATGTCGAGCTGGATGTAGTCCTCAGCAGCGAGTTCACGGAGATGAATCGACCTCGGCGCATGTTCACCCCCTCCGAGGCGATGTTGCTGAGAAACGAGAACATGCGGGTGGACCACGTCTATGAGATAGACATCGAACCGATCGCTCAGACCGAGCGTATAGGTAAGAGCCATGTCGCATTCACCTGAGACCACTGCACGCTGGAGCTCCTGCAAGTCAGCTTCGAGATAGTTGACTCGGACGTCTGGATAGCGTTTCTCGAATTCATCATGAATGAGCGGAAGGCGGGTTGGGGCAATGGGTGAGAATACTCCAACTGAGAGGGTGCCGCTGAGGGAGCGGGCGAGTCCAAGTGCGGTCTCTCCCAGTGCTTCGGACGCTTCGAGCACGGCGTTGACCTCGGCCAGGAAACGTCGACCCGCAGGGGAGAGAACGACCGTACGGTTCCGTTGCCTGATGAATAGGTCGATCCCGAGCGACCGCTCCAGCTGTGATACTGCCGTCGAGATCGCCGATTGGGTGACCTTGAGATGTCTGGCGGCCTCCGTCATGTTCTCGCGTCGCGCGACCTCCTGAAAGTACCTCAGTTGAACGAGAGTGAAGTCGAGGGCCATACGCTACATCATTTCATCACGGCGACCCCGAACCATCGGTACGGTTCGAAGCTTGCGCAATACATCCCGGAGACAACTGCAAACAACTTTGTCACCTCGGCATATAGGCCACCTTCGGGCCTTCAGCCAGGGAGGATCCGAAACCAGATGTTTCTTATGTGTAAGCAAATCTCCGGCCTCCTCCTGGTTGCCCTCACCCCGCCTCGACCCAGTCCTTGAGCTTCGTCAGACCCTCGACGATGTCGTCCTCACTGATGCCCGAATAGGCGAGCCGGATGTACTTCCGGTCCTCCCCCGGCTGCGGGCGGCCGAAGTGCTCGCGGGTGCAGAATGAGACGCCCGTGGCATGCAGGGCCTCGGTGGAGAACTCCGCGAGCGAATCGATGCCTTTGGCAGCCATCGCCTCGGTGACGTCGGGGAAGATGTAGAACGTCGACTCCGGGACGGCGACCTCCATGCCGGGAATCGAATTGATGATCGCGCACGCGGCGTCGCGGCGCGCGCGGAGGACCTCGAGCATCTCAGCGACCGGCTCCTGCGGACCCTGCAGGGCTGCGATCCCCGCCCACTGGACGTAATGGGTCGTACACGATTCGTCGTTCGTGTTCATCGTCGAGATCGCCTCGGCGACCTCCCGCGGAGCGACCGCGCACCCGAGCCGGGAACCGGTCATCGCGAACTTCTTCGAGAACGTGTAGAGGATGACGGTGCGCTCGCGCATCCCCGGCAGCGCGGCGATCGACTCGGACCGCCCGCCGTAGCGCATCTCGAAGTACGCCTCGTCCGAGAGCACCCACAGGTCATGTTCCTTCGCGATCTGCGCGATCGCCTCCCGCTCACCGGGCGTCGACTCCGCCGAGATCGGGTTCTGCAGGTCGTTGTAGATGATCGCCACGGTCGACTCGTCGATCGAATCCCGCAGATGGTCGAGGTCGATGGCGAACCCGTCCTCGGTCGGAACGTACCGGTAGGGCCGAGCCTCACCCCCGAGGTACTCGATCTGCGACTCGTAGATCGGGAACCCCGGGTTCGGGTAGAGCACGGAAGCCCCCGGATCCATGACCGCCTGGAGGAACTTCGTGATCACAGGCTTGCCCCCGGTGGTCACGACCACCTCGGCGGGATCGAGGTCGAGACCCCGACGGGACCCGATGTCCTCGGCCAGGGCCGCCCGCAGTTCGGGGATCCCCGGCCCCGGGCAGTACCCGGTCTTGCCGTCCTTGATCGCCCGATCCATCGCCTCGACGATGTGCGGGGCCATGGGGAAGTCGAGATCGCCGAGGTGAAACGGATAGACCCGATTCCCCTGCGCCCTCCAGTCGGCGGCGGCCTGCGCCACCCGGAACGCGGTCTCGGTGCCCAGATCGTGCAAACGCTGTGCGGTCTTCATCGACGGCTCCTTCGAACGGCCGTCCCCGACGGCGATGCCGAAGGACGGTGATGCAGCTGGTGGGAGGCGGCGCTCCGCACCAGCGGAGTGCCTGCCTACCTCACACGATAAACGACTGCGTCAAGGGCCGAAGGGCCGTGACCGAGGCTCGCGGCCGGGAGCGTTCGGCTATGTCCGACGGTCGGGGCCGGGGCGTTCGGCCGTGTCCGCGGCTCAGCGGCCGGGGGCGCTCGACTCCCGGGTCACTCGGTGACGCCGATGAAGACCTTCCGAGTCGGTTCGAGTGTGACCCAGCGGCCCGCGAAGCCCTGCGGGATCGTGAACGCCTCCCCGGGCCCGTACTCGTGCCGCTGACTGCCGTCGGCGGCCTCCACGGCGACGCGCCCGGATTCGATGACGCAGAACTCCCGGTACGGCCAGGAGGCGAATTCGACCCAGCCGGGTTCGCCCTCCCACCGACCGGCCACCGAGTTCGGCCCCGTCTCGACGCGGAACTCCGTCTCTGTCCAGCCCTCCGAATGCGCATCGTAGTCCGCAAGCGGCGGCACGACCGCCCGCTCAGGATCGTCGGTGAGCGTCTGCACGCGCTTCGTCATCGTGTCTCCTCCGTGGTGGTGTCGTCGCTCGCCGAGGCGGTGCCCACCTTGGCATCGTCCGTCCCGGCATCGTCCGTTCCGGTGCCGGTCGCCCGGGTTGCAGTCGCGTCGGTTTCGTCCGTCGCCCCGCATCGCCCAAGGGCGAGGTACCGGTCGAGGACGTTGCGGGTGATCGTGACGACGAACGGGTCGTTCGCAGCCAGACCATAGGGCCAGTCGGTCGTCCCCGCGCAGTAGACCTCGCCCTGCCCGCGGGCGAACGTCGCGATCATCGCCGCCCCGTACCCGTTGCCCTGATGGTGCGGCGGGATGCCGTCGGGGTAGATGCCGGCGAAGAGGTGTTCGGCCTCGACTGCGGGAGCCCCGATCGGCACGCGACCGCCCCACCGGTCCATTCCTCCGGATACTGCCGGAGCCATCGCGATGATCTCGAGGTCCTCCGGGGCGCCGTCGGCCCCGGTCGCATACGGCAGACCGTAGCGGAACGTGTAGTCGCAGCCGTCGACTTCGAACGCGGCGATGCACAGCGGCGCCTGACCGAAGACGTCCCCGTAGTAGAGGTCCGTGTCCGCGAGCGACCAGTGACCCTCCCGGTAGACGGTGAAGCCGCCGCTGCCCCTGGGCACGGCCGATCCGTAGCGGATGTAGGCCCCGCCGAGGCCGGTCAGCCCCATGGTCTCAGCACCGGGGCGGCCGATCTCCGGGGCATCCCACGCCGTTGTCAGGCGCGACGGGTCGGTCTCTCGGATGGGGTCGGCGGTGGGGTCCTTGAAGCAGGTCTGCACCCCGGTCTCGAGGTCGAGGCGCACCTGCCAGACGTAGTTCCCGCCGAAGCGGGCGACGTGACCGCCGCCGTCGACGTAGGAGTCGAGGGTGTCGCGCATCTCCCACGACCAGTACTCGTCGTGGCCGACGATGACGACGCACGGGTAGCCGTCGAGAACCTGGGGCTCGGCATGGAGTTCGGCCTGCGTGATGTGTCCGACCCGGTAGCCCTGCTCTTCGGCCCACACGGTGAAGGGCCGTTCGTAGTTGGCCCAGCCGGCGTCGTTGTGGTGGCGGGAGTAGCCGCGCTGCCACGCCCATTCGTAGCTCGGGTGCCGCGGCTCCCAGCCGATCGGGACGCTGACCTCGAGGTGGGCGTTGCGCGGGGCCCCGATGGGCTTGCGGAGCATGCCTCGGGCGATGGGTCGGCGCATCGACGAGTACGGCGAGGGGATGTCGTTGCGGTCCCCGTCGGGCAGGCCACGGTAGTGGTTGCCTCCGCCCCAGTCGTTGTAGGCGAGCATCGTCGAGGTCGCATGGACGAGAAGGAGGTCGACCGCCTCGGCGCTGTGGGGGCGGACGATGAAGAACGACTCCTGCTCGATCTCACGGCCGTGGTCGTCGACGGTGCGGAAGATGACGAGGTAGTAGCCGGGGCCGAACTCCTCGGTGAGGTCGATCGTCAGCGAGGTCGCCCAGCCGCAGCCGGTCGCGAAGGCGTCGTCGGGGGTGTCCTGGCGGGTGCCGGGCAGGCCGGTGGCGGTGAACACGGTCTCCGGGCGGGCGCCGTCGCGGATGATCTCGACGTCGTAGCTCGCAGCGGTGGTGTGCACGCGCAGGTCGACCTGTTCGCCGGAGTGGTAGGCGAACCGGTCGTTGTATCCCCACAGTTCGGTGGCTCCGGGGACAGCGCCGGGCTTCTCGAGCAGGCCGCCGGGGGTCGACCAGGCGTAGTCGATGCGAGTGTTCATCTTCCTTCTCTCTGTGCGGTGTGGCTGTCGGTGGACGGGTCGGCAGTCTCCGCCTCGGCGCCGATGGTGGCGAGAGCGGCGGCTTCGGCATCGACGCGGGTGGCGCGGATGAGTCCGTAGATCCCGGCGAGGACGAGCGGGGCGAGGATGCACGCGTTGCCGAGGGGGCCGAGTCCGGTGAGCGCGCCCATCTGGGAGATCAGCAGGGTCACGGCGAGCGTGAGGAGGACGGCTGAGAGGCCGGGGGCGATCGCCCGCTTCCACACGCTCTCTGCCCGGGGATTGCGGCGGAAGTAGACGATGACGGAGATCGAGGTGACGATCTGGAGGACGAGGACGGAGACGATCGTCGGAGTGTTCGTCCAGGCCACGACCTGTGTGTAGGGGTCGGAGCCGGCGAGGGCGAAGAGGCAGAGGGCGAGGAGGACGACGCCGGCCTGGACGAGGTTCGCCGTGAGCGGGCTGCCGGAGCGGGCGAGCCGGGAGAGACCGACCGGGAGGAGTCCCCCGCGGGAAAGGTTGACGAGGTAGCGCGAGGACGTGTTCTGCAGGGCGATGACTCCGGCGAAGAAGCTCGTGACGACGAGGAGGAGCATGATCGCGGTGGCCCACGGTCCGACGAATTCGTCGTTGAGGTCGAAGACGAGTCGGGAGGGGTCGCCGGAGAGGAGCTGCGGCAGGCGGGAGACACCGGCGGCTTGAAGGATCACCCAGGCGCCGAAGGTGTAGCCGATGAGCAGGGCGGCGACGGCGAGGTAGGTCGCACGCGGAATCGTCGTGTTGGGCTCGCGCGTCTCGTTGCGGTAGACGGTGGTCTGCTCGAAGCCGACGAACGCGACGAAGGTAAGGACGAAGACGCCGGGCAGGGCGCCGCTGACCCATTTCTCTGGGGCGAACGCGGCCAGGGACAGGCCTTCGTACCCGCCTTGGACGAGCACGGCGGTGGCGAAGACGACGAGGATGGCCGCCTCGGCGATGAGGAGGATCGCCACGGTCACAGCACCCACCCCGATGCGGCGCAGGGCCAGGGTGAGGGCGGCGAGGGTGATGATGACGGCGATGGGCAGCCAGTGGACGCTCACCCCGGTGAGGCCTTCGATCGTCAGGGAGGCGAAGACCGACGCCGAGGCGGTGAAGCCGATCTGCCCGCCGAGGTAGCCGACGTAGGCGACCGTTCCCGCGACCGAGCCGGCGCGGGCGCCGAGGCCGGCGGCGATGTAGGTGAGGAAGGCGCCGCCGCCGGGGACGTGCTTGGCGATCGTCGTGTAGCCGACGGCGAAGAGGAGGTAGACGAGTCCGGGGTAGAAGAAGCCGAGGACGA
Source organism: Brevibacterium metallidurans (assembly GCF_037101285.1). Classification (NCBI taxonomy): domain Bacteria; kingdom Bacillati; phylum Actinomycetota; class Actinomycetes; order Micrococcales; family Brevibacteriaceae; genus Brevibacterium; species Brevibacterium metallidurans. Next base: position 19,672 of record NZ_BAAAAF010000003.1, on the reverse strand, counting down.
CGGCGTCGCCGCCGGCGAGCATGCCCAGCGGCACGAAGCCGGCGAGGATCGTCAGCGGCGCCGCTGCCGCGAGGACGAAGAAGACGAGGCCGGGGGTGCCGATGCCCCGTGTCTGTGCGGGAGGGAGAGCCACGTTGCGGTCCCTTCATGGTCGGGAGGCGCCGGTGGATCCAGTCTGCTCCGGCGCATAACCTATCGGTCGATAGGTTAGGGGATAATCTATCATTCGATAGGCTGTTTGGACAGACCCGATCGGGTGCACGGTCGAAGAATGGTTGTCGACGCAGGTGGGCAGGGTCGTGCGGGCTGAGTCACGCCGGTGGGCCGCCTCGGCGTGAGGGGGCAGCGGTCGGGATCGGTCAGGTGCAGCACGGCCGCAGCACCGCCTCGGCGGACCAGTACGCTGGGGGCACGGACAGGGAGGGACGATGGCGAGACCGCGGAACGCGGACACGACGGGCGATACGCGTGAGCGCATCCTCCGCGAATCGGCGCGGCTGTTCTCCGAGCTCGGCTATCAGGGGGCGAGCACGCGGGCGATCACCGAGGCGGTCGGGATCAAGCAACCCTCGCTCTTCCACTACTTCGCGGGCAAGGAGGCGATCGGGCACGAGCTCATCGCGGCCCGCCTGGCGCCGACAACCCTGCTCACCGGGCAGTTCGAACACTCCGAGGACGATCCTGCGCTCGATCTCTATCGCCTGTTCCGCAACGAGATGATCGTCGAGTTCAACGAGACGATCGACACGCGCTGGCTCTTCCGCCAGCCCCCTGCCGTCGCCGAGCTCTTCCCCGAATGGGGCGAGGCCGTCGAGGCCGGGCGGTCGACGATGGAGGCCGTGCTCGAGCGCGGAATCCGTGCCGGCGTCTTCCTGCCGGGACACCCCAAGGCCGTGCTCGAGCTCTTCGACGCGATCGCGAATGAGGCGATGTTCTGGCCCCGTGACCTCCACAGCGTCCAGCCGGACACCTTCGCCGAGGTGCTCCTGCGTCTCGTCATCGCCGACCAGCCCGCGATCGCCGAGGTGGTCAAGCGAGCGCAGGCGACCGCGTGATACTTGGTTGAGATTCGAAGCTGGCCACCGGCGCAGACGACACGACTGTTGACCTTCAAGCCGGTTGAAGCCTGATGATGGTCAGATGAACGACCCGGACTTGATCTCCATCGGTTCCTTCGCCGAACGCGCTGGGCTGACCGCCAGCGCACTGCGCTATTACGACGATGCCGGCGTGCTGCGTCCCGATCATGTCGATCCGCTCACCGGGTATCGAATGTACAGCACATGCCAACTGGCGCAGGCAACGCAACTTCGGCAGCTGCGCGAGATCGGAATGGCACTGCCCGTTGTCAGAGAGCTCTTCGAATCCGACGCGGCAGGTGCCTCACGCCTTATTGACGAACAGCTCGAGAAGGTCACCAACGACGCATTCAAGGCCCGGGACATTGCGGCGGCACTCAAGGATAAGCTGAACGACAGCCCTCGATTCGTTCTCTGCGAGCTTGCTGGACCAGTCTTTGCTGGGGCGGTCGATCAGATCCTGGCCTCCGCACTCGACGATACTGCTGATCCCGCACTCAATGGTGTCCACATTGAGACCGAAGCAGACGCCATCTCGCTCACCGCCACTGATCGTTATCGACTGGCGACTCGAACACTCGTCCCTCTCCGCTTGCCCACGTCCCCGTGGGCGGGAACCGTTGCCGCAGACGAGCTGAGAAGCGCAGTGCAGCTAATCCGAAGAAGCCCGAAAGTGACTCTTGAGGCAGGCGACTTGACGCTCGACGTCCGCCTGTCCGGCGACGACGTGGTCCAGTGCCACCGGTTGACCGGGACGTTTCCAGACTATAGGAGTGTTTTTGCATCCCTCGAGCCGGTGACACATCGTCTGATACTCGATCAGCGACAGATCTCCAGCGCGCTCGAACACGCACCAGAGAAGTTCGGAATCCGGGTATCAGGCTTCGGGTCCAGCCTGCTGCTGCCCGATTCTGTGATCGCCCTGGACGGCGCTGCGACTGGCCCTGAAATCAGGGTCTGGTTCGAGCTCACGACGCTGTACCCAGCTCTGAGCCACGCTGTCGGCAATGAAGTGATGTTCGAACTTCGCGGGCCTGACCACCCCGTAACTGTCAGATGCGCGGACAACGGCGACCTCACCACGCTTGTCATGCCCTGTCGAGCCGACCTTCTCTGAGAACGACTACCGCGGTAGCGGTCGTCCCCCGCCGCGAACCGGATACGCAAAGGGAAAAGCAGAAACATGAATGAAGAAGCCGATGCCTCGGATCCGATCATGGAGTCCATACAGGAGGCAGTCTCAACCGGACGCGTGGGCTCTACCGAATCAGCTCGACAAAGACTGCTCACTTTGTGGCACGAGATCGGAGTCGCCGGCGATCCGTTCCATCGCTGCACGCTCGCGCACTACCTTGCAGATCTCTGCGAAGACCCTGCACAAGCTCTCATCTGGGATGTCCGCGCGCTTGATGCCGCCGATGCACTCTCCGATCAGCGCGCTCAGCAATATCACGCGACTCTCCGGGTAGCAGGCTTCCACCCTAGTCTTTATCTCAACATCGCCGACGATCTCCGTCGCCTGGGAGCGTTCGCCGCCGCCGCTGACTATATCGGCAAAGCTGAGGCAGTCGCCTCCAACTTGTCTGACGACGCCTACGGAAAGACCGTCCGCACCGCCATTCACGACGTGAACCGATCCATCGTCGACCGCGAGACTGCACGACGAGAAAGTGCTCCAGGTCGACCTCAGTGAGAACTGAGGACTCCACGCGCTTCCAAGTCCCAGTGCGGCCACTGCACTCAACGGCGCACCATCACCGCCGACGTCGAGCGGGCGCTCGACCATGAGGCCGAGTGACCTCACTCCTCGGTCGGGGCGATGAAGAGCTTCCGCAGGGGCGCGTCGTCGATGTACCAGCGGGTCTTCATGCCTTCGGTCAGGCGCACGAGCGAACCGGGTGCGAGCCCGATGCTCGACTGCTCGGGGTCGTCGAACTCGATGCGCCCGGTGCCGTCGATGACGAGGAACACTTCCTCGCCTTCGATGTCGCGCATCGCGCCGACGCTCATCTCCCACAGTCCGTAGTCGACGCCGGCGATCGATCCGAGCTCGGCGAACGCCGTCGTCGTCTCGGTCGCCTCTCCCGGCGCCGAGTCGGTGGCTCCGCCCGCCGCCTCGCCATCCTTCGCCGCCGCACCGGTCGCCGGTGCGTTCTCGGCATCGGCGGCGATCCGCTGCCAGTCCTCGATCAGCTCGTGCTCGAGAGGGAAGGTGCGGGTGTCGATCGGCTCCGTTGCGCTCATGGACCCAGTGTAGCCAGACGGGGACTGTCGTGGACACGGAATCCGGGGGCAACCTCGGCGATTTCATATGCCAATACACGCACTTACAACCATTTACATCGCAACTGACGATGGGATAGAACTGATTCCGTACGGTCACACCAGGTGATCGCGCACGGAAACAGGAGTTGTCCAGTGACCTACCTCAACGGCGAGGCCTCCTTCTGGCTGGCGCAGTCGCCGGCCGAGCCCATCGATTCGCCCCTGCCCGCGGGCAAGCAGGACCTCGTCATCGTCGGCGGCGGAATGACCGGGCTGTGGTCGGCCTATTGCGCCCGGCAGGCCCACCCCGACTGGGCGATCACGATCATCGAGGCGCGCACCGTCGGCTACGGTGCCTCGGGACGCAACGGCGGGTGGCTCTCGACGCTCATGCCCGGCAACCGCGCCCGCTTCGCCGAGGCGGTCGACCGCGCCCGCACAGACGACCCTGACGGGCCGGTCGGCTCGGCCGGCCTGTCCGGGATCGAGAGCGTGCGGGCCTTCCAGTCGGCGCTCTTCGACTCGATCGACGAGGTGCTCGAGACGCTCGAGGCCGAGGGCATCGACGCGCAGGCGGTGCGCGGCGGCCACATCGACATCGCGCAGTCCGAGGCGGGCATGGCGCGCATCCACGAACTCATCGAGGCCAACCGCGAATACGGCTACGGGCCTGCGGACATGCAGGTCCTCGACGCCGCCGAGACCCGCGCCCGGATCAACGTCGACGACGCCCGCGGCAGCGTCTTCGTTCCCGGCACCGCGCGCATCGACCCCGCCCTCCTCGTCGAAGGCCTCGCCCGCGTGCTGCGCGCGCAGGGTGTGACGATCTGCGAGGGCACGACGGCCGCCCACATCGGCAAAGGCACGGTCGTCACCGACCGCGGGCCGGTCAACGGCGAGACGATCTTCGTGTGCCTCGAAGGGTACTCCGACACGGTGTCGGGGAAGCTGCCTGGACTCGAGGGACGCCAGGTCATCCCCGTCTTCTCGTCCATGATCGCGACCGATCCGCTGCCGGCTGCGGCCTGGGACGAGATCGGCTGGGCCGGCCGGGAGTGCCTCGGCGATGCCGCCCACACCTTCATCTACGCCCAGCGCACCGCCGACGATCGGATCGCGCTCGGCGGGCGGGGTGCGCCGTACGCGTTCAACTCGGGACTGCCCGGTGACGGTCGTGTCCCCGCCGAGGTGGTCGACCTCCTCCGCACGCGCCTGTCCTCGCTCTTCCCGACCCTCGACGTCGAGGTCGCCCACGCGTGGAGGGGCGCCCTCGGAGTGACCCGTGACTGGTGCGCTGGGATCTTCTTCGATCCCGAGCAGCGCATCGGCGTGGCCCGCGGGTATGCCGGGCACGGGGTGACGGCCACCCATCTGGCGGCGAAGACCCTGCTCGATCGGGCAGGCGGGACTCCGACACCGCTGACCGCACTGCCGTGGAACGACCACGTCTCCGGTCAGTGGGAGCCCGAGCCGATCCGCTGGCTCGGCATCCGCTCGATGTACAGGATATTCAACATCGCCGACGACTGGGAGCGGATCACCGACGCGAAGAAGACGAGCCTGCTCGCACGCTTCGGGGCAAGGTTGGCCGGGCTCGCGGAGTAGGGGGCTTGGGCTGGTGCCGGTGCGAGTGGGTGCTGCGGTTCTGGCGAGCGCGGCGCTTTGGGCAGACGCCCCGGTCTGGGCAAACGCCCCGGATCGAGGACGCTGAGTGTCGATTCTGGTCGCGGAAATCGACACTCAGCGTCCTGGATTCGCGCCGGGTCGTTCGACAATCACGCCCGCTTTCGTCCTCGATTCGCGCCGCGCCGGACGTCCGCGCCCGCCCGCGCCCCATCTGACACACTCGAGTCACCTGGACAACACTCGGACCACACCCCGACCACACTCAAGACACCCCGACGAAGGAGCGCAGCCATGACCGACCCGTACCGCCGCATCTCCCCGATGGCGCAGACCTATCCGGCCTCGGACATCCGGAAGATGTTCAACATCGCGCTCAACTATCCCGAGGCCGTCAAACTCACGGTCGGCGAGCCCGACTTCCCCACGCCCGAGCACATCAAGCAGGCCGGCATCCGCGCCATCGAGAACAACGAGACGAAGTACGTCGCCAACGCCGGCCTGCCCGACCTGCGCGCGGCGATCGCCGGGAAGTACTCGGTGCGCTGGGGCCGTGAGGTCACCGCCGAGAACGTCATGATCACCTTCGGCGCGATGGAGGCGCTCACACTCTCCCTCGACACGACGGTCTCGCCCGGGCAGGAGGTCATCATCGCCGACCCGAGCTTCCCGAACTACTTGGGTCAGATCCACCGCCTCGGCGCGATCGCCGTCCCGGTTCCCGTCACCGAGGACACCGGGTTCAAGGTCCGCGCCGATGACGTCCGGGCGGCCGTGACGGAGAATTCAGCGGCGATCATCATCAATAGTCCCTCGAACCCGCTCGGGTCGATCATCGACCGGGCGGAGCTCGCGCAGATCGCCGATCTCGCCGATGAGTTCGGCTTCACGATCATCTCCGACGAGGTCTACGACGAGATCGTCTTCGACGACGCGACCTTCACCTCGATCGCCGAGGTGCGCCCGGGCTTCGATCGGTTCCTCGTCGTCGGCAGCTTTTCGAAGACGTACGCGATGACCGGGTGGCGGTGCGGTTTCGTCATCGGTCCGGCTGCGTTCATTCCGCCGATGCCGCTGCTCCAGGAGGGCCTGACCTCGAGTCTTCCGGCATTCGTCCAGGAGGCGGCGATCGCCGCGGTCACCGGACCGCAGTCGGTCGTCGCGGAGATGGTGAGTTCGTATGCGGAGCGCCGCGACCTCATCGTCGACCGCGTCAATGCGATCGACGGGATCAGCGTGCTGCGACCGGAGGCGACGTTCTACGCGTTCGCCAATGTCAAGGACTGGGGCATGACCTCATGGGAGGTCGCCACCGCTCTGCTCGAGCGGCACGGTCTGGCGACGATCCCCGGCTCGGCGTTCGGTCCCGCCGGCGAAGGCTACCTGCGACTGACGTTCGCGGTCTCACCGGAGACGATCGAGGAAGCCTGTCGCCGCCTCGAGGCATTCGCCGCGACCCGGTAGCCCGGGTCCGCGGCATCCTCGGAAAAGGGGTACCGCAACCCCGGAGCCCCCGAAGCATTCGTTGCGACCAGGTGTACAGCCCTCGCGGCACCCCCGCACACAACGACAGAGGCGGGAGCACTCAGAGTACTCCCGCCTCGGCGTTCACCGGCCGACCGCGCTGAGCGCGACCGCCGGGACATCCGTCAGCGCCCAATCACCGGGCGCCAACACAGCGAATCGCCGAATCAGCGATCCAGCGCATCAGCGACGTCGCACTGATGCGCCTGCGGACAGATCAGCGACGGTCGGTGACGTCGTTGAACGTGTCCTTGAGCTTCTCGCCGGCCTGCTTGGTGCCGGCGGCAGCCTGGTCGGCCTTGCCCTCGGCCTGCATCTGCTCGTTGCCGATGAGCTTGCCGGTGGCGTCCTTGGCCTTGCCCTTCATCTCCTGGGCCTTGTTGTCGAACTTGTCCTTCATGCTCATTGCATTCTCCTTCGCTTCGAGCGACTGGTGTGTGCTGCTGTGGCCGACCGCGTGCCGGCCGGGACGCGATCAGGCAGTCTTCGCGCCGCGGTTCTTCGTGATGAGTCCCCAGACGAACGCGAACACGATCGCGCCGATGACGGCGATGAAGAACGAACCCCATGACCAGGGATCCGAGAAGACAGCGCCGATCCCCTTGCCGCCGAACAGCCCGAAGAGCAGTCCGCCGACGAATGCGCCGATGACGCCGAGGATGATCGTGCTGATCCAGCCGCCGCCCTGCTTACCGGGCAGGATGAGCTTCGCGAGCGCGCCCGCGAGCAGTCCGACGATGATCCAACCGATGACAACCATGTTTCCGTCCCTTCGATTCCGTGACCGACCACCGGCGAGCAGGCAGCCCACCGCGATCGGTTCCATCTGTACAGACGTTCAGAGACTACAAACCTCACGCACATTGTGCAAGGTTTTTTGCCGGATCGTTCCCCAAGTGATGTTGTCGTTTCGATTTCCGGTCCGCGGACGGTCGTCACACGGCCGAACGGTCACCCCGCCGAGGTGAGAGCCGTGTTCCAGCTTCCGTAGAACTTCCGTACGGCCGCCGCCGACGGGACGTCGCCCTTGTGTTCTCCGGCGTAGGACCCGTACTCCTTGTAGGTGGCGGGAACACCGCGGGACTCGCAGTCGGCGACGAATGCGGCGATCGCGGCATCGTAGGCATCGGCATCGAAGCGGAGCTGGCCCTTGGCTCGCCCGACGCTGCTCGTCGCCAGGCCTGCGGCGGTCAGCGCGTCGTTCCACGAGCCGAACCGCTGGACGGCCGTCTGGCTCGTCGGCGGCCAGACGCTTACACCTTTCGCCGAATCCACGCCGAGGCGGTCGAGCAACGCCGTGCGTGCCGCGTCGTACTTCGCTGCGGCCAGGCTCGGCGTTTCTCCGCGGTTGCGGACGAAGCGGATGGCGGAGGCCACCTCGTCGACGGTCTCGGCGATGAGTTTCGGCGCATCGGGGAACTGTGCCTGCAGCGCCGTCTCGACTCCGGCAACGATGTCCTTGTCGTGTCGGCCAAGCGGCCTCGTCGGGTTGCGAGGAGGAGCGGCATTGAGCAGATCGACCGTGCGCGCCGTCGCGAGCAGCAGGGCACCGAGAATCGCGGGAGACGAGATGTGGGACCGATCGGAGGCATCATTCACGTCTCTCATCCTATGTTGACACTATCGTTGTCGTCATGAGGATGGCGCACGAACTCAGCGATGATGAGCTCATGGACCTCGTGGTCGGTCCCGCAGTCGAGCGGATCCTCCGCGACGGCGAACTCGACAGCGTGAGATTGACCAGGGAGGACGACGGCTCGCTCCTCGTTGAGTTCACTGCAGGAGATGAACAGGTTGGGAGCTGGCTGCACATTCCAGACGTGGAGATCAGCGTCGAGGAGCTGACCGAACGCGTCGTCAGCGACCTCCAGGACTTCGTCGCTCAGTCCTCCTTCGGGTGGGGCGAGCTGCGCGGGGAGTGAGCCCTTCCGCCGTCAGACAAGGCCGAGGGCGACTATGCTCCGATTATGGACCCCTCCGAACGCGCATCCGCAGACGAGTCCTTCGCCCTCATTGATGAGCGCGACATCACACGGGAGGTCGAAGCTGACGCATTCCGCGTTGCGCACTGGACGGGGTACGACGGCGATCCGCAGGATCTCACGGCCGTCGCCGTCTATGAATCCGCAACGGCGACCCTCGACGAGGCGATCGAGTGGGCGAAGACGTCCCAGACTCCTCCAGCACGACTAACCGAGGTCTTCGCCATCATCAACGGACAGGGCAAGCGCAAGGAATCTATCCTCATCGCTCAATACGACCGCAGACCACCGTTGCCGCCCGGAGTCGAGCGCGAACCCCGGTTCTCCGAGTCTTCGCTGACGCTGTGGTCATGACTCGAACACCGCGGCTGCGTGACGACCAGGTCATGGAGCGCATCGTCCGACCCGCCGTCGATCGCATCCTGCGCGAGGGTGAACTCGACGGTCTCGACATCATCGAAAGACGTAGCCGCAACTTCATCGACGTGCGCATCACGGTCGGCGACGAAGTCTTCACCCTTCCGGTGACGGTCCCCGGTGCCGATGACGACGAGGAGATCGCGGAGATGGCCCAGGACTTCCTCGACATGCTCCAAGCTGAAGTCGCCGCATCCTCCTTCGCCTGGGATGAGTTGCGCGGGGAGTGAACCGTCCGGCACCGTTCACCCCACCCTCCACCGCGCCCGCGCGCCTACATCTTCCGTGCGGCTCCCGCTCTCACACCTCCATGTCGCGGAGCACGAAGCGTTGGACCTTGCCACTCGGAGTCTTGGGAAGCTCGGCGACGACGTGGACACGGCGCGGATACGCATGGGCGCCGTACATGCTGCGCACCGCCGCCTGCAGACGTGACTGCAGGTCCTCACCGGCAGCACCCTCTCCGGCGGCGCCCTCTTCGGCCACGCGTCCGGCCCTCTCTTCGGCCGCCTCGTCGATGACGACGAACGCCTCGATGACCTCACCGCGGATCTCGTCGGGACGGCCGACGACGGCGGCCTCGATGACGGCGGCATCGGCGACGAGGATGCTCTCGATGTCGAACGGCGCGATCCGGTACCCGGCGGCGAGGATGACATCGTCGTCGCGGGAGGCGAAGAAGAAATCCGCCCCGTCCGCCCGACCCACGTCACCGGTGAGATACCAGTCTCCGTCCGGGGTGAAGCGCTCCCGCGTCTGCTCCGGAGCATCGACATAGCCGGAGAACCACATGAGCGGAGACTCATCGACCGAGAGCGCGATCGACTCGTCGACCGTGCCCACGACGAATCCCGGCAGCGCCTGACCCATCGACCGCGGCGCGACCTCTGTGCGCAGCCGCTCGTCCCACGCATTGCCGATCGCCATCCCCTGCTCGGTCTGCCCCCAGTGATCGCGCACGACCACCCCGAGCGCCTCGGGCGCCCAGTCGACGACATCGGCGGTCAGCGGCTCCCCCGCCGACGACGCCGCGCGCAGCGGACGCTGCGGCATGACGCCGGACTTCTTCAGCGCCCGGTAGACGGTCGGTGCTGCGGCCAGGTTCGTCACCTGCAGCGCATCGAGCAGGCGCGCCGTGGACTCCGCAGTGAAGTTCCCGGCGAAGAGGACATTGGGTCGCCCGATCGCCAAGGGTCCGACGATGCCGTAGTAGAGCCCATAGGCCCATCCGGGGTCGGCGGCGTTCCAGAACACGTCATCGTCGGTGACCCCGAGCCCGTAGCGCATATACGCGACGAATGCGGCCAGTGCAGACCCCGAGACGCCGACCGCCTTCGGGGTTCCCGTCGTCCCCGAGGTGTAGAGCTGGAGGAACAGACCGTCCCCGCCGACCGCCTCGGCGACCTCGATCGGCTCCTGCGCATCGATCTCGAGGTCGAGGCCGGGACCGGTCCCCAGCACGGGAACGTCGATTCCGGTGAGCTTGGGCTGCTGGGACTCGTCGGCGACGATGAGTCCCGCACCGGCGCCGTTGACGCGGGTGGCGATGGCCGGGCCGGCGAAGGCGGTGAAGAGGGGAACCTCGACCGCGCCGAGGCGCCACAGGGCGACGAGCACGACGGGCAGTTGTCGGGTCTTCGCCATGAGGACGCCGACGCGGGACCCGCGACCGATGCCTCGGTCCCGAAGGAGGCTCGCCAGCCGCCTGGACCGGTCGGCGAGTTCGCCGTAGCTCAGCCGGTAGGGTTCGAAGCTCTCGTCGACGCAGATGAACGCGGTGTCGGCGGCAGGATGTGCGTCGCAGAGCACCTCGGCGAGAGAGAGCTCCGGTGCGGAGAAGCGGCGGCGCAGGTCGTCGACTTCGGCGACGATGTCGGCATGGTTCGTCCACGGCGCGGGGGCTGCCTCGGCGATTTTGGCGGCAGGTCGATGGTCGGTCATAGCAGGGGGCTCGCTCTCGTTCGGCGTCGGCGTCGTTGTCTCGGCACTCGGCGGTGCGTGCGTCCACCGCGTTGAGGCGAGACTAGGCAATCCCGGCGAACCTGACTACCCTCCAAAGAGGGCCGCACAACCTGCGGCTGAGACCGAGCGAGGGCGGGCGACGATGGCCGGTGCAGATGCCGAACGGATCCGGCACGCGCTCGATCGCGTCCGGACGCGCACGGGCGTGGCGCTGGCCTTCGGCGGAGAGGTCACGACGACCCGTGAGCTCGCGCTCAACCACTTCTCGGGGCACACGGTCGGGGCACTGCCCGGCGTCACCCTGACCTATGACGCGGGGCTCGGCGGTCGCGCGGTCGCGATCCGACGGCCGCTCGCGCTCGACGACTACGTCGCATCCGACGCGATCTCCCACCAGTACGATGCGGTCATCCGCACCGAACGTCTCCGGGCGATCGCCGCGGCCCCCGTCGTCATCGGCAGTCAGACCGCCTTCGTCCTCTACGCCGCCCTCCGCAGCGACGAGACCCTCGCCGACCGTCTGCTCTCGACCCTCAGCGACGAGGCGCGCGCCCTCGAACACGACCTCATCGTCGCCCGTTCCCATGACGCCGAGGCGGCCCGCGCACTGACCGCCCGTGTCCGTCGCGTCCATGGTGAGCTCCGCGAACTCAGTGCAACCGTCACGGACCCGCGCCTGCGAAGCGAGCTGCGCGGCATCGCCGAGGCCCTCACCGAACCCGAGCATCCGTCGCCTCCCGGTCCGGTGTCGCTGACCGATCGGGAGATCGACGTCCTGTCCCTGGCGGCGAGGGGCATGACGAATCAGGAGATCGGCGACAGGCTCGGCCTCACGCTGCTCACCGTCAAGGCGTACATGAAGGCGATCATGGCCAAACTCGATGCACGGACCCGGCTCGCCGCGGTCGTCGAGGCGAGGAGTGCCGGCCTGCTGCCCTGAGGGGACTTGCTCGCCGAGGCGGTGGTCGCCGGGGCGATTGTCGCCGAGGCGGTGGCCAGGGAGACGGTGTCGCCGAGGCGGTTGCCAGGTGCGCGCTGTGCCCGCGTCAGTCGGGGATGAGAGGATGACATCGTGCCTGAGAACCGCGCGACCGCTGCCCCCGATGACGAGGGCAGTGCACCCGGAGTGCGCGTGCACCGTTCCGCTTCGACCGCGACCCGGTCCACATCCAGAACGCCCAGCGATTGGCGCGCCGCCTTCGCCTCCTTCGCCGAGGCGGCCCCGCAGGACTACACGGCCGTGGCCCTGGGATTCGAGCTCGTCGAGGTCGTCCCGCGCTCGTGGTTCGAACCCCAGCACACCGCGCTGCTGACAAATGCCGAGGTCAGCCCAGGCGCGAACCCGTCGCTCGCGATCCGCCCGCTCGTCCTCAGCGAGTCCGGCAACTGGGTGAAGAAATCGCTGAGCTGGCGCACGATCGACCGCATGGTCTCCCAGTTCGGCGTCGACCCCCGCCACCAGGAGTGGTTCTCCCAACTCGCGGGCCTGCGCACCCGGGACAAGACCGACTTCACACCCGACGGGGCGCCGTACCACCTCGGCGATTTCCACACCTCCCTGATCTGGGACGTCTTCGCCCACGGGGCGGATCTCGGGATCGCCTTCGTCGGCGTCAACCCCGGCATGGACGTCCGCATCGGCCGGGAGGCGAAGGCGATCATCGATGTGCGCAAGGGTCCGGGCGGGCTGCGCGTGCAACCGCACGTGACGATCGACGAACGTGAGTTCGCGCCCGGCCTGGCGAAACCGATCTGGACGCACGGGTACTTCGGCGTCGACACCCGCACCGGGTTCACGGTCACGCTGGCCCCGGCCGCCCAGCCGACGACCGCCTCGGCGCTTCCGGTCCTCTCCTCCCCGGGCCCAATCACGATTCCGACGGCGGAGGCCGAGGAGTTCTTCGCGGAGTACTACCCGCTGCTGCGCACGAGCACCGAGGTCGTGAGCACCGACGAATCCGTCCGCTTCCCCAGCTACCGGGACCCGCGGCTCGTCCTCTTCCTCACCTTCGGCGCGCAGGACCGGCTCAACCTGCGCTGGTACTGGGAGTACTCGGGTCCCCGCCGGACCCTGCCGGTGCGGCGGCCCGGAAGAACCGGGACCACCTCGGCGACCGGGCACGCCTCAACGAACGGGCGCGCCACCTCGGCGAACAACCTCGCCACCGCTCCGGCCGCCGAACTCCGCGACATCGAGCACGAGGACACGGTCCTCGCCCACGTCACCACTGTGCTCGCCCGGTTCGTCCCCGCCGACCCGCGCGCCGAGTTCCCGACCGTGCCTACGGACCTCGACTTCGACGGCGCGGACACGGCCGACTTCGTCGCCAACGTGCTGCCCGGCCTCGAGGAGATCGACCATGTCCACGTCATCACGCGCGGGAAGAAGCAGCCCTACCGCGAGCTCGGTGGGGAGCCGAGCGTGACGATCACCTCGGTCGAGTCGGAGAAGACCGACTGGTTCGAGCTCGGCTTCCAGATCAGCATCGGCGGCAAGTCGGTGCCCTTCGTCAAGCTGTTCACGGCGCTGGCCAAGGGGATGCGCAAGCTCAAGCTCGTCGACAATTCGTTCCTCACCCTCGACCGTCCCGTCTTCGACCGGATCAAGGCCCTCCTCGCCGAGGCGGACCTCATCGACGAGTGGGAACCGGAGTCCCCGAAGATCAGCCGCCTCCACGTCGGTCTGTGGTCCGAGTTCGAGGACCTCGCCGACGCAGCCGAACCCGCCGTGACCTGGCGCGAGTCCGCCCAAGCGCTCACCGACCTCGACCGGCTTCCCGACACCGAGGTGCCCGACCTCGGCGGCGTGCGGCTGCGGCCCTACCAGGTGCAGGGATTCCGCTGGCTCGCCCTGCTCCACCGCTGCCGCCTCGGGGGGATCCTCGCCGACGACATGGGCCTCGGCAAGACCCTGCAGACGCTCGCGCTCATCGCCTACGCCCGCCGGACGGCTGGGAGCGGCCCGACCGGGAGCGGCACGACCGAAAGCCCGACGACCGAGAGCCGCACGATCGCAAGCCCGACGACCGTGAGCCGATCACCCGACGATCGCGATTCCGCGCCCCGGTCGGGCGAGCCGCCGTTCCTCGTCGTCGCCCCCACCTCGGTGGTCCCCGTCTGGGCCCAGGAGGCCGCGAAGCACACGCCTGACCTCGACGTTCGCGTCATCGGTGAGTCGACGAGGAAGCGGGGCACCTCCTTCGCCGAGGTGGTCGCCGGTGCCGATGTCATCGTCGTCTCGTACGCGATCCTCCGCCTCGACGAGACCGAGATCGCCGGGCTCACATGGTCGGGGCTCATCCTCGACGAGGCGCAGTTCGTCAAGAACCGGACCTCGCAGGTCCATCAGGCGGCGAAGTCGATCGACGCGCCGTTCCGGCTGGCGCTGACGGGAACGCCGTTGGAGAACTCGCTGCGCGACGTGTGGTCGCTGTTCGCGATCTCGGCGCCGGGTCTGTTCCCGTCCCCGCACCGGTTCGAGGAGGAGTACGTCCGACCGATCGAGTCCGGGGAGAATCCGGGCCGGATGCAGCGGCTTCAGCGACGGATCCGGCCGTTCCTCATGCGGCGGACGAAGGATCTCGTCGCCGCCGATCTGCCCGAGAAGCAGGAGCAGGTCATCACCATCGAGCTCAGCGCCGCGCATCGGAAGCTCTACGACCGGATCCTGCAGAAGGAGCGGAAGAAGGTCCTCGGCTTCATCGACAGCGACTACGACCGGCAGCGGTTCATCGTCTTCCGGTCGCTCACCCTGTTGCGCATGCTCGCCCTCGACCCGCGCATCGTCGACGCCGAGCACGCCGAGGTGCCCTCGAGCAAGCTCTCGGCCCTCCTCGAGCGTCTCGACGAGGTCGTCGCCGAAGGCCACCGGTCGATCGTCTTCAGCCAGTTCACTTCGTTCCTCGACCATGTGGCCGAGGAGTTGGGTGCCCGGGGGATCCCGCATGTCATCCTCGATGGGTCGACCCGGAATCGCGCCGAGGTGGTCGAGGCCTTCCGGTCCGGGACCGCGCCCGTCTTCCTCATCAGTCTCAAGGCCGGCGGGTTCGGTCTCACCCTCACCGAGGCGGACTATGTCTTCCTCATGGATCCGTGGTGGAATCCGGCGGCGGAGAATCAGGCGATCGACCGCGCGCACCGGATCGGTCAGACGAAGCACGTCATGGTCTACCGGTACGTCGCCGAGGGCACCGTCGAGGAGAAGGTGCTCGGCCTGCAGGAGCGGAAGGCGGAGCTCTTCGCCGACCTCATGACCGAGGCGGAGGGGGATGCTGGCGCTGGGGCTGGCGCGGCCGGAGTTGCCAGTGCCAGCGGTCAGGCGTTCAGCCGGGCCGTGACGGCCGAGGACATCCGAGACCTGTTCGACGGCAGGAGCTGAGCCGGCTCAGTGACGACGAATCGGGTTCTTCGCCTATGCAGCGTCCGCAGAGCGAATACTGATTGCTTCAGGGAGCCGGGAGGAGTCCGCGGAGGCGACAGACGATTGCCGGAATCCGCTGAGTGACGACGATCCAGAGCAGGTCGTCATCCATGGCATCAGCACCACCGTGCATGGCAATCTCTCGCGCAGCCGCAATTTCCGCCGCTTCTTCGACCGTGAGCAATGGCTTCGACGAGGGAAAATCGCCCCGCTCGATGACGGAGGCCAGCCGGATGACCGCCATGCTCGCAATGTCATGGGTTTCGAGACCGTCGGCGAAGCTGTGTCGGCCGGGACCGGCTACGGCTCCGACTCGTTTCATGATCTTGGCCAGCTCATGCCGGATCGCGTCCGACCGCTGAAGAGAACGAAAAGTTCGGCTGTGTCGAGACCGCTGGGAGGAGTCGCGCGCCTCGTTGTGCGAAACCATGCCCACACCCTACCCACGTTCTCCCGGGTTCAGCCAGAGCAAGCCCGCGCCCCAAACACCCCTCGGCCCGTCACACCCCGGTCAGCCGGGACGGCGTGAGCAGCTTCTCGAGCTCGGCCGCCTCGAGCAGCCCCTGACGTTCGACGAGATCGGCGACCCGCCCGTCCGAGGCGAGCGCCTCCTTCGCCAGCGCAGCCGCCGGGGAGTACCCGAAGACAGCGGCGAGCGCGGTGATCACGGTGACCGAGCGGGCGACGGTCTCGGCCAGCGGAGCCACCGAGAAATGGCTGACGCTCCACGGCATAGAGGCGCTTCGGCGCGGCATGCCCTGAAGCGGTCTCCCTGGCACGGCTTCCCCTGAGCTGTCTCCCTGTATTCGGCGGCCGGTCACCTCCCCACCGCAAGCGACCGGCCGTCGTTGTTAGTCGGCGGCTTCGGGGGCGAAGTCGCCGCCGGGGATGCGCGGCCGGCCGATCCGTTATCGCTTCATTGCTGTCGGGCCTAACTACCATGCTTCGGCGTCGCGGCAGGGTTGTCCCGAATTGCCAGTCGCCACCCCGCCACCGCGAAGCACACCACGGCGAAGTAGTGACAGAATCGAGGCAGTGCGGAGGACGCGGCTCGCCAACGGCTGTCCGACTCCGACGCCGACCGCCTGAGAAGAGGACCCGCGCATGCCCACTCCCGACGACGTCGTCGACCCGTTCGCCCGAGTCGCGCTGACGAACATCACGCAGGACTACCCGTACGCCTCGCATCATGTGGCGAACAGTCTCGCCGATATCGTGCCGGCTAGTGAGAAGAATCCGGCGTTCGCGAATTCGTTCGACTGGCACTCGAGCGTGCACATGCACTATCTGCTCGTGAAGTTGCTCGGCTCCGAAGTGGCACAGAACGCGTCGTGGCGGGATGAGGCGATCGAGCTTTTGCACTCGCATCTCAATGAGGCGAAGCTCAATGCCGAGGCATGGTTCCTCCGGGAGAACCGGAGTTGGGAGCGTCCGTACGGGTGGGCGTGGGCGGTCGAACTCGCCGAGGCGCTGCGGACCAGTGAGGATCCGCAGCTGCGTGACTTGGCTGGGAATGCGCAGATCCTCGCCGACACAGTCTTCGATCTCACGGTTGAGTGGCTGCCGAAGGTTCCGGAGCCAGTGCGTCATGGAGTGCATACGAATACGGCTTTCGGTCTGCGGAGGATTCTCCTCGGCGCGCGGGCGCAGGGTCGGCGGGACGTCGTCGACGTCATCGCGGGCGTGGCGAGGAGGTTCTACGCCGAGGATCGGGCGTGGAACTTCACGCAGGAGCGGAGCGGCCACGACTTCCTCTCGGCAGGTCTCTGCGAGGCCGACCTCATGACCGAGCTCCTCACCGAGGACGAGCTCGCCGTGTGGCTGCCCGGCTTCTTCTCCGAGCTCTCACCCGAGTCGCCGGCACTCACGCCCGTCGAGGTGCTCGATCCCACCGATGGATACCAGAGCCACCTCTACGGGCTGGGGCTGTCGGTCGCGGCCTCGATCATGCGGCTGGCCCCGCACCTCGAGGCGATCGCCGATAAGACCGGTAACGAAGATCTCGATCACTTGGCCAAGGGCATGCTCACTCGCGTCGAAGCATTGATGGCGCCTGGTCTCGAGGCCGCAGTGTCCGACGAGTACATGTCATCGCACTGGGTCGCGACCTTTGCGTGGGAGGCTCTGGAGCTGCAGGGGACGTGAGGTAGCGAAGTCGTCTTCATCGGTGCGTAATCCGACATCCCAACTTCGTCCGGCAGAAGCACGCCCAGGCTACTGGACATTGGTCGGCTCTCGACGGTCGCTGGAGCAGTATCTGACATAGCATGAGGTCATGGTTGAGGTGCTCAGAGTTGTCGGGGCGGTAATTGAGCGCGACGGCAAGTTTCTTGCGTGCCGCCGCCGACCTCAAAAGGCCGAAGGTGGCAAATGGGAGTTTCCCGGAGGCAAGGTTGAGACTGAAGAGGCGCCCGAACAGGCCCTCATGCGTGAATTAGCGGAGGAGCTCGATCTGCTCGACGCTCAGATACTCAGTCTGGTTGAGCGCAAGACCACTAAGAGCAATGGCACGCTGATTGACTTAGCGTGCTATCGCGTGAAGGTGTCGCACCCTCCTCGTACGAGCACTGATCACGATTCAATGCGTTGGTGCACTGTCGATCAGCTCTCCACGTTAGATTGGGCGCCTGCCGATTGGCCCATTGTCGATTCGCTGATCTCTGCACTCTCTCAGTCGCAAGTGCCTCACGAGGAGTCTCACCATGCCGACCGCTGAGCCGAGAGGGCTGCGACAAGCCGCAATCGATTGGTTGCAACTGCGTTCAGACGGCGGCATTGAACCGTTAACCCGAGAAGACATCCTTGACTTTCAGTTTGCCGGCGAGTCCGTGCGGCTCCAAGCCCCCATGCAAGGCATTTGGAAGCCCCGCGGCTATGCGGCTGCGCTGTCGTTTCGCACTGCGTACACCAAGCCCGGGGAACCACCTCCATATGAGGACAAGACGGGCGATGACGGCCTCTTCCGATACAAGTGGCGTGGAACAAACCCGAATCATCCCGAGAACGTCGGCCTTCGAGAGGCCATGAATCTTCGTTTGCCATTGATTTGGTTCCTTGGTGTCGCGATGGATCCGGCCAGGTACCAAGTCATCGCCCCGGTCTTCATCGTGGCTGAGGAGCCAGAACAACAGCAATTCGCCTTCACTGCTGCCGAAGATTCCGTTGCGGCATTTGAACTGGAAGGGTCAATGCACGAAGAAGTTACTCGTCGTTACCTCCAGCGCATGGCAAAGGTGCGCGTGCACCAACCAGCGTTTAGGTCGATGGTTCTTTCTGCATATGAGAACCGTTGCACCATTTGCAATCTCGGGCATCCCGGCTTGCTCGACGCGGCGCACATTGTGCCAGACCGAGACGAACGAGGAATCGCGGCAGTGACTAATGGTCTTGCCATGTGTAAGATCCATCACGCAGCGTTCGACCGCAACTTCCTTGGTATCCGCCCGGACTCCGTCGTGCAGATCCGCCACGATCTACTCGAAGAGGTCGACGGGCCTATGCTCAGGCACGGACTGCAGGACCTTCACGGACGGCAACTCATGAAGGTTCCAGCGCATCGACGCGACCGCCCCAATCAAGAGCTGCTGGAAACCAAATATAAGGAGTTCCAAGCCGCTACGGCGAGTGGATAGGAGCTGACCAAGATCGATCATTGGCATGTCGTCAGTCCACTTTGAAACTTATCTAGTACTGATGGAAATTGAGCCTTCGGTGATCAGACATGCGGAGGTTTCAATTCATATTGAACGCAGTGACCCCGCATCCCCGAGGAGCCACCGATGACCCGCCACGCCCTGTCTCCTGAAGCCACCGGCACGGTCGGCCCGGGTGCGCAATGGACTGAAGATTCCACCGGGTCGAGCACCCAGATCGATCCCCTGCGGTGCGAGTTCGCCGGCTGGCTCGATGACGATCTCGTCAGCGTCGCACCGGACTTCATCGTCTCCGGAACGCTCGCCGACGCACTACGCGCCTCCGACCTCACCGGGTTCGAGCTGCGCACCGACCCCGTCATCACGAAGTCACCCGAGTTCGTCTCCGAGAGCAACACCGATTTCCCCGATCGCTGGGGACGTCTCGTCCCCAGCCCCGAGCCGGCCTCAGCCTTAGCCTCAGAAGACCGTGGACCCACAGAAGTAACCGACTTCGCCCGCCGAGGCAGCGACCTCCTCGTCAGCGAACGCGCTCTGGCACTCCTCAACGACCACCGCATCACTCACGCCAGCCTCACGCCGTCCAGCGACACCGCGGAGACCGCCCGGTTCACCCACAATGGGCTGTGTCAAGTTTCGTAGACGATCTCTTTGTGGATCAGGCGGCGATCGCGGCCTGAAGGGTGTAGTCGGCGCGCGCTTCGGCGGGCGTGCGGTAGCCGAGGCTCGAGTGGAGCCGCTGCCGGT